>JAUIIQ010000096.1 GCA_030431585.1 Gammaproteobacteria bacterium
CCACCCCCGAGTCCTTGTAATCTAGGTACCTCTGAAAGCTCACGCCGACAGCTCCTCAATCATGGCCTTGATTCGGTCAGTGCAGGCCTTCAGGTCGGCATCAATTTCCTCCAGCGGCCTCGGCGGCACAAACTGGTAGAAGTGCCGGTTGAAGGGAATCTCGAAGCCCACGATGCCCACCTCACCATCCAGGTCATCGGTTTTGCTCTCATCAATCCAGGCATCCGGTACGTGCGGCTTCACCTCACGGTCGAAGTAGGCCTGGATTGATTCCCCCAGGGGGACGTTCTCATTGTCCCGCAGGCTGGAATCCGGCTCAGGCTTGCCCTTCTTGTCGGTACAGATCTCTGCTTCAGGGTCATGCTCGGACAGGGCGCTCAGTATGGCCTTCATCTGTGGTGCACTCAGTTTGAAGTCCAGGGGTTGCAGTGCTGCCTTAAGGTCCTTGGTAAAGGCCGGGCGGCTCTGGTACGGCTGCTCGGCATCCAGCGCAGCACAGGCGACCTTGAGCGCATTAAAATGTTCCGGCTCCAGCTTCTGCAGGGCCTTTTCTTCATCCAGTTTCTGCAGGCGCTCCGGACTGGCCTGAAAGTTCAGACGCAGCGGCCTCTCCACGGTGATGCGGCGATAGCCGAATGCCTCCACTGGAAATATCTTGCTCTCCTCGGTCTCCGCAAACGTCCCGTAAGCACGCACGATGGCATCGCTGTTGGCGTCATCCACATACTGGCGTTTGGAGCCCAGGGACTTGCGCATCTTGCTGAAGCGGCTGGTGGCATTGATGAGTTGCACTTTGCCACGCCGCTCCGGAGGCTTGTTATTCGACAGTATCCAGATGTAAGTGGCGATGCCGGTGTTGTAGAACATATCGGTAGGCAGGGCCACGATGGCCTCCACAAAGTCGTGTTGCAGCAGGTAACGGCGGATCTCGGACTCGCCGCTGCCCGCGCCACCAGTAAACAGGGGCGAGCCATTGAGGATAATGCCTATGCGTGAGCCGCCGTCTTTCGCATCGCGCATCTTGCTGACCAGATGTAGCAGAAACAGCAAAGAGCCATCGGATACACGCGGAAGGCCCGGACCGAAACGCCCATCGAAACCCCGCAGCTTGTGCTCGTCGGCCACCTGCTTTTGCACCTTCTTCCACTCCACACCGAAGGGCGGGTTGGACAGCATGAAGTCGGCACGCAGTGTCGCGAGTTGGTCATCGGACAAGGTGTTGCCGAGCTTGATGTTGTCCACCGCCTGGCCCTTGATCAGCATGTCGGCCTTGCAGATGGCGTAGGACTCCGGGTTAAGTTCCTGGCCGTGCAGGGACACCGTAACGCCGTTGCTGACTTCCTGTATGTACTCATCTCCTTCGGAGAGAAAGCCCCCGGTACCTGCGGTCGGATCGTAAAGGGTGACGATACTGCTTGGCTTGAGCTTGTGCTCCTGGCCGGTCAGTACCAGTGAGGTTGTCAGGTGGACGATGTCACGGGGGGTGAAATGTTCCCCGGCAGTCTCATTGGAGCTTTCGGCGAACTTGCGGATCAGCTCTTCGAAGATGATACCCATACCGAAGTTGGAGATGTTGGCGGGGCTGAGGTCAATACTGGCGAAACGCTGCACTACCTGGTAGAGGAGGTTGGCGCCGGCCAGTTGCTGCACGAACTCCTCGAAGTGGAAATGTTCGAAGATCTCATGGGCGGCCTGGCTGAAGGATTGTATGTAGCTCAGCAGGTCATCGGCAGTCTGGGTGTCTGAGAGTGTAGCCAGGGTCAGTGGAGAGGCATTGAAGAACTGCTGGCTTGCCTCCCGCAGCAATAACTTCTCCCGCACCGTATCGGACTTTTTGGCATTGGCTTTGGCCGCCACTAGTACTTTGTCCCGGGTCGGCTCCAGCACGCACTCCAGGCGTCGGAGCAGGGTAAAGGGCAGGATTACCCGACCATACTGGGACTGTTTGAAATCGCCCCGCAGGAGGTCAGCGACGGACCAGATGAATGCTGCGGTTTGTGAATGGTTTTCGGTGTTCAACGCCACGTCCTGAATGATTGTTAAAGCTCAGGGGCGATAATACACAGTTCACGAATGAGATGCCTCGCACCAGCGCAGCCTGGACACATTCACCTCTGCATAGGATATGGATCGTGTGCGGCAAACTCGCTCAATACTTTGGTTGCGTCCAGCAGTGAGCCTGTTCAGGGCCTACTGCAGTATGCTGGTCATTGAGAGATCCCGGTGTAGCTCGCATAACACAGTATGGAGACAACGGTTGTGAGCATGGCCGCATCGCAGCATTTGAATACAAACCGCGTTACGGGGTGAGTCAGAGTCTTTATTAACATGGACGGTTCCAGCATTGGTTAGGTAGCTTGCAAGGCTACTGGAGGCTCTCGACGTTTTCTGAGACATCTTCGGCGTCCATGCCGGGGTGGTACCTACTCAGGGTTCAGTGAGTGTGGTAATTTATCAGTGTGGGGTGTTTGGCACCCTGTAGGAATCGAACCCATTAATTAAACCTTTAGTGACGGTATTTCTGTCGGTATATGGGGTAGCTCGAATAGTAAAAAATCGTTGAAATAGAAGTGGCTACAGGTACTTTTCGGGCGGTCTCACACCGACCAATCCGCCAAAGGCCCCTGCATGCAGGGGCCTTTTTCGTTTCTCTGGCCCAGATGCAGACCCACCTCACAGCAACTCCGCACGGCATTGCAAAATCTTCTCTGCGCATTCGATCTTTGGGCTATTATGTAGGGACAACTTCAGAGAGGTAAAACAATGGATTTACTCCAAATGGGAGCACAAATGCTCTCGCAGAAACTGGGCTTGCAGGTCGATACCGATACTATTGCCAATGCCTTGTCCGGGCTGTTGGGCGATGGTCAGGGCAATATCGATCTTGGCGCTCTGACGGAGAAGCTGGCATCCAGCGGCGCTCTCGCCAGTGTGGTGAGCTCATGGCTGGGCGATGGTAGCAACGCGCCAATCTCGGCCAGTAGTCTGGAAAGCATGCTGGGTGAAAGCGCAGTGTCTGATTTTGCATCGCGTATTGGCACGGATACCGGCACTGCGGCCGCAGGCCTTGCAGATGTGCTACCGCAGATGGTGGACAAGGCCAGTAGCGGAGGTAGCCTGCTGGACGCCGCAGGTGGCCTGGGTGGACTGATGGGTGCCGCGAAATCCTTTCTTCGCTAGCATTTGGGGAGTGATGGCGAGGCTCCTGCCTCAATAAAGCGTTATTGCAAGGCCTGGTGGTGCCATAGCGGTATGCTCTTGGCATCGATTGCCTTGGAGATGTAGAAGCCTTGTGCGACGTCGCAACCCAAATCTTTCAGCGCCTGGTATGTTGCCTCGTCTTCTATGCCCTCGGCAACAACGGCAAGGTTAAAGCCGTGGGAGAGACTGATGATGGCCTCGACCAGTCTCAGGTCCTCTTCACACTGGGTCATGTTGGTGACAAATGTGCGGTCTATTTTTACTTCATCCGCTGGCAGGTGTTTGAAATAGGCCAGTGACGAGTAGCCTGTACCAAAGTCGTCGATGGAAATGGTAATCCCTTTGGTTCGAAATTCATTGAGCAGTTTCAATGCGCCGTCGAAGTTTTCCATCAGAACGCTTTCGGTGATCTCCAGCGTCAACTTGCTGTAGTCGGTGTTCCACATCGACACTGCGGAATCAATGACGAAGGGAAAGCAAGGGTCAAAAAGGGTGTTGGCAGACACGTTTACCGAAACACCTGGCGAGCCGTTACCAGCGGTGTCGGCTGTCTCTCGCAAAGCCGTTTGTACTGCCCACTCTGTCATTTCACCTATCAGGCCCGCCGATTCGGCGATGGCAATAAACAGTTCTGGCGACACGGACCCACGCTGCGGGTGATTCCAGCGCATCAGCGCCTCAAACCCGGCGATGCTGCCATCGCGAAAATAGATTTTGGGTTGGTACTGAATGGCCAGTTTTTTTGCTGTGAAAGCAGACCTTAGATCGGCCTCCAGTTGATAATTGTCGGCGCTGTCGGCGCTGTGTCTGTCCTCATAGAGCATCAGTGGGTTAATCACCGGCCGGGTAGATCTCAGCGCAGACTCCGCCCCCAGCAGTAGTTGGTCAGCGTTGTTCGCATCTTTTGGGTAGAGTGAGGCTGCAACGGATGTTCGCAAGTTGATGGCTTCATCCTCATGGGAGCCGGCAATCGGCTCAGCCAGAATGTCCTGAATTCGCTCCAGGCCGATTCGAACCAGATGGGGAAACCTGAGGTCTTCGAAAACCAGCCCTATGATGGCGCTGCTGAGCCGGCAGAGGCCGCGCCCTTTCTTCAGTGAGCCATTCAGCATGAGCATGACAGACTCTATCGTTTCATCCACCCGATCGTAGCCGTGAATCTGGTTGAGTTTGTGCAAGTCGTGCATCTTGACCAGGACAACCGCCATGGATCGATCCGCGCTGCAAGACGCCATAGCGTCCTCTACGGTTTTGCGGAACTCATTGCGTTGAATCTCTGGGTACACGTGTATCCCCCGCAGCGTCTGGCCTGTTTAGAATGAAAGGTCTTCCGGGTGTAGGTCATAAGTGCTGGGATCAACTCCCTTGAGTATCTCCAGGGGCCTGCCGGCCTCGTCTTCAGTTTCATCGAGCAGGTTTACGTAAGATGGCTCTTCCAGGGGCGCCTTCTCACGGTTGAGCAATATGAGGATACGCGGGCGCAGGCGCCGCCTTCTGTGTTCGGTGACCACAACGCCTACTCTGCCGTCCGTCAGTTCAACGATAGAGCCCACGGGGTAAATACCCACTGTCTGGATAAATTCCTCTACCAGTTCGCTATCAAAGTCGAGGTTACGCATCGTATAGAGTTTGGAGATGGCATCGGCAGGCGACACGCCATTGGCATAGCTGCGGTCACTGATCATGGCATCATAGCTGTCTACCAGGCCGGCAATTCGCGCCAGCGGCGGTATGGCGCTACCCTGCAGTCCGTTGGGGTATCCCCGGCCATCGTAGCGCTCGTGATGATTGGCAACGATGGCTTTGACCTCGGTCGACACACCGGGGGTCTTGTCCAGAATGTTCATTCCCAGTGATATGTGTTGTTTGACCAGCTGCCATTCATCGTCCGTCAGTGGAGCGCTCTTGTTGAGAATACTCGAGGGTATTTCCAGTTTGCCGATATCGCAAAGCAGTGCGCCGGTGGCCAATGTCTTCAAGTCGTGAACGGGCAGGCCGATCTGCCGCCCTAGCGCTGCTGCCAGCACAGACGAGGACAGCGCATGCGAGTAACTGTAGCTGTCTTTCTTGCCAATGGCTGACAGCAGCATGCAGGCGTCCGGGTTGCGCACAATACTGCCAACCACCTTCGAAACCGTCTTGCTGATGACAACCATATCCAGGTTGCCGTTGTTTTCCAGGCCCTTGTAGATATCCCCGATAACACTTTCGTAGTCGCGAAAAACCTTTTCGGCGGAACCCACTTCACCTTCAAAAGTGAATACGTCCTCATAGGTAACGAGCGTACGGTCAGGGAACATCTTGGAAATGACTTTGGCCCGCTTGAGGCCACCGTGTGAGTTTTGCTTTGCGTAGTTCTCTACGGGCTTGGACAGGCCCAGGTCAACGTGCACGTGCTCGCAGAGCTCGCGCAGTGTGGCGAGCTCATCAATATTGCTGATGGTGAATCCCTGGAGCAGGAAAGGTGATTCTGTCCAGGGTCTGTCCAGATCAGATACGAACATGCCGAGCTTGAGGTCATCGACGTGGGTCTTGTGAAATCTGGACATCTGCGGATCCTTCCGGGCAACGTCAGGCGAAAGCCCCGGAAACCTGTGCAAGCACAGGCTAATTGCTGTTGGGGTTTAACTTCCTTGTTGGCAAAACGCTGGATCGGGTTGTAACCATTGGCTGCTCCCCGGTCGCGCGCGCAAGCTATTGAGTGATATTGCGAAACTCCACCAGCTGAACCATGTCGTTGGAGATTAGCTGGCTGAACTCCGCTTTACTGATTTTGCGCACCAGAATACCGTTGTTATTGCCGAGCATGAAGCTGTCTTCTGACGGGTCGTACATGGCCAGGCGGGCGAGCGTGGGTACGTCCTGGTCGTGGAAGGCCAGCCATGTTCCCATGGGCACCGGTGACACGGAAGCAGCCTCAGTCAGTCGGCCGCTTTGCGGCAGAGAAGCGTTTGCAGGTGCGCCGGTCTCGAAGGCCTTGGGCTGATTGTTCTCTACGGCGGCGTTAGATTGAATGTCCATATCGGTACCTCGTTCAGTATGTTCAGGCTGGCTTACAGTGGGTTCTTCCGGGGCTGCGCTCTGCTCCCCGGATTCTTCATGCTCGTTTACATGCTGGCTGGCGGAATAAGCCAGCGACAGCGACAGCGTTTCTATCGTGTTGGGTTTGTTGTCCGTGTCTGCGCTGGTAGTAGCGGTCCCTGCCGCCGTTTCGGCAACGGGTTGCTGATCTTCAGAGCTCTTCACAACATCAGCGTCTTTATCTTTTTCGAGCAGTTCTTCTTCGCTGACAGGCTTGGCTGGCGCCTCCTGTGGATACGTATCCTCTGCGATCTGTGCAGAGATTCGGCGCTGAGCATAGTTCGCTGCGCTGACGCACAGAGAATAGGACTCACCCTGTTCGCGCAATGAACTCAGCCAGATGTTAAAACCGTTCAGCGCATCGTTAACCGCTTCGGGCGTCTGGCGTTCCAGGCTGGTTTCAATCGCCGTGCATAAGATTCGCGTGAACCAGGTCATACGGCTCCACGCATCCGACCCCTCTCCAAACTGCTCGATAATCGTTTGCGCGACCAGTCGCCAGGGTCCGTTTATGAGACGCTGGTAACTTTCCGGCAGGTCAAAGTCAGCGACAATCATCTTCATGTGATCGGCCGCGCTTTGTTCAATTTCTTCGTGTTCGCTTATCAAATTTTCCGGTTTCATGGGATTCCCCGGCCTGGTTTATCGAGCTTCGTGCTCGCTTGAATTGCTATCAAGTATCGGCAGCGGCTATCTGCAGATCAATCAAAAACAGGTGAAAAGTAGAGTAAACCCCTGTTCGCGAGAGCATCTGTCGGGGTTCTGTGAACGCTGTCACACTTCTACAATGCGGGGCGTAGAATGCGCTCGTCCAGTTGCGTCTCAGCGACAGGCTCGCCTTGGCAAGAGGACGTGGTTTTATTGCGGGGGATTTTCGGCCTGTTGCGTTTCGTCTTGTGCTGGCTTGTTGCCAATATGGTTTGACAGCTGGCGCAGGAACTCCATGAAATGCCAGGGCGCAAGCATGTTTTCCAACTCCCTGGCGGAAACTGGCGCGCTAAACAGATAACCCTGCATAAACTGCACGCCCTGGCGGTTGAGAAACTGGTACTGTTCAATGCTTTCAACGCCTTCAGCAACCAGTCCGAGCTTCATGTTGCGCGCGATATCGATAATCGCAGCGACGAGGTTGGCGTCTTTCTCACTGATCTGTGATTTGACCAGATAGCTGCGGTCAACTTTTATCATGTCCAGCGGAAAACTGTTCAGGTATCCCAGCGGAGAGTAACCCGTGCCGAAGTTGTCGATACACAGGCTTACACCCAACTCCTTGAGCCCGTTGAGAATACGAATACTCTCACCGAGGTCTTTCATTGCTACCCCTTCCTGCAACTCAAGCTGCAGCTGCGACGCTGCAACACCCGTTACGGCCAGTGCCTCGCTCACGGTTCCGATGAGTTCCTGGCGAAACTGCAGAGCAGAAATATTGACCGTTATCATGGGCAGCTTCAGTTTCTTCGCGTGAAAGGCTTTCAGCTGCTGGCAGGCCTGTGTGATCGTCCACTTTCCCAATTCATCGATGATGTTTATTTCTTCGGCTACGGGAATAAAGCGCATGGGCGGTACCAGACCCAGCTCCGGGTGGTTCCAGCGCAACAGCGCTTCGGCACCCATTACCGTGGCAGTGCGGGTGTCTACCTGTGGTTGGTAGTGCAGCTCCAGTTCGCCGCGCTGTAACGCGCCGCGTAAATCAGCCTCCATGCGAATTCGCGCCTGCGCGGGCTCGGTCATGTGATCCTGGTAGTAGGCGAAGTGGTTCTTGCCTTGTCCCTTGGCATAGTACAAAGCGATATCTGATGCCTTCAGCAATCCCTGCGCGTCCGAGGCATCCCCCGGTGCCAGGGCGATGCCGATACTGGGTGTAACAGTGAGTTCCTGGCCCTCTATTGTGAAGGGCGCGCCAACGGCGTCAACGATCCGCTTGGCCACTACCCCCGCGGCCTCGAGCTTCTCTAGTTGCGGGAGTACTACCGTGAACTCATCGCCGCCGATGCGGGACACGTTTGCAGAGGGGCCGGTGTCCACGTTGTGTGCCACCAGGTCGCTGTCGCGCACGCAACTGAGTATGCGCTGCGCCACCTCCTGCAACAGGCTGTCTCCGGCGCTGTGGCCGACGCTGTCGTTGATGCGCTTGAAGTCATCCAGGTCAATAAACAGGATGGCCAGCTGTTCGCCGTGACGTTCTGCCATGCGCAGCAGTTGTTCCAGTTGTTCGCGGAATAGACGGCGGTTGGGAAGCGAGGTAAGACTGTCGTGGTAAGCCATGTGGTAGAGGTGTTCGCGGGAAACCTCAATGTCGCGTAAGGAGTCCGAGAGCAGCGCCTTCTGCTGTGCCAGTTCGCTGGCGTACTCGGCCTCCCTGCGTTCGGCTTGTTGCCGGGTTTCAATGAGCTGGCCCTCGTATTCCTTCAAGCGCGAGCCAGCGCTGCGCAGAAGGGCTTGCAGATACTGGTTGTCTGCTTGTTTGGCTGTTCCGGACGGTTGCGCTGATGTGGCAACATTCAGCCATTGCTCGTCAACCTTTACTGCTTCCTGCAAGACCTCAGGGCTGATAATGCGGTTCTTGTTGCGCGACCAGAACAGCAGAACAACGGCCAGCGCCGCTGCAACCAGCAAGGCGAAGATGCCAATCGTTACCGCAGATACCGTTATCGTCATTGCATGTCCATGCGCAGCGTCGGCTGAACCATATCAGCCGGATCCCTGAAGCTCGCTTGCTCCTGAGCCGACGATTATTGCATGGAAAACGTCGCTCGCGGCGTGAAATCAATCACGATTTTGCCCTTTTCCAGTCACTCTTGCACGTCAGGACTGAAATAGACTCGCGAACTGACCGTACTCAGAGGGTGTGTACGCGCTAACTTCGTCAATGGGCAGACGCTGCCGTATAGACGCGGACTTTGGCCGGTTCTCCGGCTACTTCACGCACCAGTGCGGGCACCAGGTAGCCCGGCAACCCGGCGCTTATTGCGTCTATCAGGTCGATAGCCCGACTCTCGGGTACATCAAAATGCGCGGCCCCCTGCACTTTATCCAGCAGGTGCAGGTAGTATGGCAGGACGCCGATGGCGAACAGTCGCTCGCTGAGTGCGAGCAGTGCTTCAGCGTTGTCATTGACCCCTGCCAGCAGTACGGCCTGATTGAGCAAAGTGATGCCCCGACTGCTCATTGCTTGCATGGCGCTTGCGACCGAGCCATCCAGCTCGTTGGCATGGTTACTGTGCAGCACCACTATGGCTTGCATTGGCGTGTCTGTCAGCGCGTTCAACAGTGACCGCGTGACCCGCTCGGGAATCACAATCGGCAAGCGGGTGTGAATGCGCAGCCGCTTTACGTGACCAATAGAGGTCAGTTGCCCGACGAGTTCAGCCAGCTGTGAATCGTCTACCAATAATGGGTCGCCGCCACTGAGTATGACTTCTGTAATGGACGAATCGGAGGCTACATATTCCAGGGTTTCCAGCCACTGCTGCCGGCTGTTTCGATTCTCAGCATAGGGGAAATGCCGCCGAAAGCAGTAGCGACAGTTGATCGCGCAGCTCCCGGTCAGCATTAGCAACGCGCGACCGTGGTACTTCTGAATGACGCCTGCCTGTGGATTTACTGCACCCGTCTCTCCGACCGGGTCGCGGGTGAATCCAGGTACAGCATCCATTTCCCGGACACTGCTCAGAACCTGGCGAAGCAGTGGGTCGTTGGGGTCGCCGCGGACCATTCTGCTGGCAAATGCGCGTGGCACCTTGATGGGGAAGTCTTTGCCGGCCAGGTGTGAGTGGTCAAGCTGGTCCGGCCGCAGCTGCACAAAGCGCAGTAGCTCTTTGTCGGAACGAATAACATCGCGAAGCTGTGTTTGCCAGCTATCCGTTTCGATGTTTGTTTGTGGTATCAACCGCTGCTGCCTGTCTGAAGGATTCTCAGCGCTGAGTTTAACAGCGCGGGCGGCAATTGCCTCAGCCTAATCGGTCGCGCAGACTGTAAAAGAGCATGCCAGCCACCAAGCCAGGGAAGCGTAGCAGCGTGCCGCCGGGGAAGGTTTTCGAGGGTACCGAAGCCATCACGTCAAAGCGTTCCGCGCTGCCGGAAATCACCTCTGCCAACAGTTTTCCCGCCAGCGTTGCCGTCGGAACACCGTGGCCGGAGTAGCCATGGGCATAGAACGTATTGGCCGATAGCCGACCGAAGTCGGGCATGCGGTTTAGCGTAATGGCCAGCGTTCCGCCCCAGCCATATTCAACACGGGTTGTTTCAAGCTCCGGATAGATACGCAGCATGTACTTGCGCACGAAGCGGCCTATGTCCTTGGGAAATCTGCGGGTGTAGGACTCGCCTCCGCCAAATAGCAGGCGGTTGTCTGCAGAGAGTTTCCAGTAGTCAATGACAAACAGGCTGTCTGACATTGAGGTGTCGTCGCGTATGAGCTGCCGTGCAAGCGCCTCTGGCAGCGGCTCTGTGGCCAGCATGTAGTTGTTGATGGGCATGATTCGACCCGCTGTTCGTGGCTCGAGCTTCTCAAGATAGCCGTTGCAGCCCAGTACCAGATAGCTGGCCCTGACGGAACCCGCATCCGTGTTGACCGTGACCTGCTTGCCTTCGCTGTAGGAGATGACCCGGCTGCCTTCGTGAATGACGGCGCCTGTCTCGCTGGCGGCCCTGGCCAGCCCAATGGCGTAATTGAGTGGGTGCAGGTGGCGCGCCGCGGTGTCCAGGGTAGCGCCGTGAAAACCCTGCCCCGACGTCATCTGTGCCAGCTCCTGCTGCTCCACGTAACGTATTTTCTGGTAGTCGTAAACGGAGCGCAGATGCTCCACTTCAGCAATCAGGTCTGCTTGCTCGCGTGCCTTGGAGGCCACGTGCAGGTTGCCGGTCTTGAGCTCGCAGTCGATACTGAATTCATCAATCAGGCTGCACACCGTCGCAACGGCCTCAAGGCCGAGTTGCCACAGCGCTTTGGCGTGATCAAGGCCAACCATCTTTTCGAGGGTCTCCTGGTCTGCCCGCTGACCAGTGCCCACGTGACCGCCATTACGTCCTGAGGCACCCCAGCCCACCTTGTTGGCTTCCAGAACGATGACGCTGTAGCCAAGTTTACGCAAGTGAATGGCAGTAGAAAGGCCGGTGTAGCCGCCGCCGATGATACAGACATCCGCCGTGGACTCTCCCTGTAGCGGGGGGAATGCCAGCTGCTGGTTGGCGGATGCGGCGTACCAGGATTCTACATGAGGTTTGTTCTGCATAGACAGAATATACCGTTTTGTGGCGCGCGGTGCTCATACCTCCTTAGGGTTAGCGCGCCTCCAAAATTCTTGAACCGATAACGTTTCATGCGATACTCAGGCCTTTGGTAACGTGGACATTTTATGAGCAGCAATACTCAGGTCATCAAGGATTGGCTCAAGTTGCACCAGATTTCCGAAGTGGAAGTGTTGGTACCTGATATGACCGGCAACGCACGTGGCAAGTTTATTCCCGCACATCAGTTTCTCGACATGGGCGAGCCAAGGCTGCCTGAGAGCATCATGGTGCAAAGCGTCACCGGCGAATACTGTGACGAGCACTGGGATCTGGTAGAGCCCACGGATGCCGATATGATCCTGAAGCCAGATCCTGCGACGATGCGGGTGGTGCCCTGGGCGCGTGAACCCACCGCACAAATAATTCATGACTGTTACACCATGAGCGGGCAGTTGCACCCCTTGTCCACCCGCTCTGTGTTGCGCAAGGTACTTGAGCTGTATGCCGCCGAGGGACTGCGGCCGGTAGTGGCTCCCGAGGTAGAGTTCTACCTGGTGAGCCGCAACACGGATCCCGACAACGTGCTTGAGCCCCCCAGGGGCCGTTCTGGCCGCGCAGAAACGTCCCGCATGTCCTACAGCATGGACGCCGTGTCCGAATTCGAAGACTTCGTCGAAGACATGTATGAGTATGCCGAGGCCCAGGAATTGCGCGTAGACACGCTCATTCACGAGAATGGCGCGGCACAGATGGAAATCAACTTTCTACACGGCGATGCCATGGATCTCGCCGACCAGGTTTTCACCTTCAAGCGAACGGTGCGCGAGA
>JAUIIQ010000097.1 GCA_030431585.1 Gammaproteobacteria bacterium
GAGCCTTGGCTACGCCAAAAATCATTGGGCCACTCAAATACACCAACAGTATCTGACCATTCGCTGCACGCAGCAGGCCCTCCTCTTCCCTTGTGAGCGGTGTTCGGTCGTCGATATCGCTAATCGCCCTGATATTCTTTTCCTGAGTCCGGCTTAGCCTGTCGATGGTAATGATGTTGGCGACAAACACGCCCACACCCACGGCGACGATCAGGTCCACGAACACCGTCAGCAGCATCACTGCAAACATTACGCCGGTAGATGGCAGTGAAATTCTGTGTGAACGCTTGATGAAGCTCCAGTCCAGAATATTCAGGCCTACCCGAATCGCAATACCTGCAAGCACCGCCAGGGGTATCTGCTCTATGAGGCCTGACGCGCCAAACACTGCAACAAGTAAGAATCCGACGCGAAACACCCCTGAATATGCGGATCGGGCCCCACTCTGGATATTGACCACCGTACCCATGGTAGCCCCGGCTCCCGGCAGGCCACCAAACAGGCCAGACATAATATTGCCCATGCCCTGGCCAATCAGTTCCTTGTCTGACTTGTGTTCGGTACGCGTAAGGTTGTCGGCAATAACCGACGTCAACATGGAGTCGATACAACCCAGCATGCCCAAAACCATCGCATCAATGACCATGGTGGTGAGCTCGGCAGCGGTGAATTGCGGCAACACTATTGAAGGCAGACCAATGCTAATTTCACCAATGCGCTGGATGGAGTTGCCGGAGAAAAACCAGACAGACAACAGGGAAACGCCGACCAGGGCGATAAGATGAGGCGGAATGACCCTGGTGAAGCGTTTCGGGGTGTAGAGCAGAATCGCCAGCGTCAGAACACCCAGGAACAATTCAACCGGGTTAATCTGGCGAAGTATCGCCGGGAGCTCAGTCAATGTCCCGATGACACCTCCGGCTGGGGCCGCTGAACCGGTGAACGGTGCCAACTGGATAATGATCAATATAAAGCCGATCCCGGACATAAACCCGGAGATAACACTATAGGGCATCTGCGTGATGTAACGCCCAAGCTTCAGCGAACCAAAAATGATCTGGAATACGCCTGCCATCATGACCACGGTAAACGCCATGGCCATACCTTTCTCGGGGTTGGCTGCGATCAGGGTGGTCATGACCGTGGCCATAACCACAGTCATGGGTCCGGTAGGCTCCGAGATTAACGTTGGCGTGCCACCAAACATCGCCGCGAAGAGGCCCACAAGTAGCGCGCCATAGATCCCTGCTTCTGCACCCGCGCCGGAGGCAACACCAAAGGTCAACGCCATCGGCAGCGAGACAATAGCTGCGGTCAGGCCGCCTAGCAGGTCCCCTCGCAATGCTGACTGACTGAAGTGATTGAACAGGTTCACGGTACCTTCTGGATTCACATCTGATGGTGGTAGCTGCTTTATACTGGTATTTGCGGCGTATGGCAAAAATCCATACCGGCAGCAGCCACCGTAGCCGGTTGGCGGGCAGTTTCACTAACTTGACGGCGCCATGCTGCGGTATCATTCACGGGCAAGCAATCAAGCATCCTGAACCTGTTCCGGATCAACGCCTATGTATAAACGTAAACTGTTCTACTTTGGTTTGACCACCGCTCTAATACTACTGCTGGCACTGCTGTGCACGGCGATCTCCGCGCAATTGAACCGGGAAAACCTGCAGCAGAGCAACATCGCGCAGTCGCTGCTGTTTGAACACGAAAGGTTGTCGGGCACCTCCTATCGCCTGTTCAAACAGCTGACCGACGAAGTGATACTGGGACAGAACGCAAATCAGGCCTTTGTACGCAAAAAACGCTCGCTGATCAGCCAGTCACTCAGCACGATCAGGCAACTTGAGCTGGAGCAGCGAGACGCCCTGGGAATTCAGTTCACGCAGGGAAGCGTAGAGGATACTGACGAGTTGGAAGCGCTGATCGACGAGATCATACAGGAGTTTCAGATCGTGGTGCAGACGATCAATGACGAGCCGCTGAACCAGCAGGAACGTTTGCGAAGCCTGCTGGAAGTGACTATCGACGATCAGTTTCGTGAGTTGATCAACTCCGCCGTTAACAGGCAGAGCAGCGTGGTCGCCTCGATCAACGCGCAGATCAACACCTTCAACACTGCTGTTGTCTGGTTCACTGTAGGCCTTGGTGTACTGTCAATGTCGATTATTTTTTATGGCTGTTACTGGCTCTTCAACCAGCTCTACCAGCCGATCATCCTGTTGCGCAGTGCCACCAATGCCATCGCTGCAGGAGAGTACGACAAACCCGTATCGGAAAGCCTTGACGGCGAATTTGAGGGCCTGGCGTCATCGATCAACCAGCTCGCAGTGCGGCTGAAAGACCATGAGGCCAATGAACTGACCTCGCGAAAGCAGCTCGAGCTGGATGTTGAGCAACGCACCAGTGAACTGACCCGTGCCAACCTGAAATTGACCAGGATTGATGCCCGCAGACGACAGTTTATTGCTGACGTGTCCCACGAGTTACGCACCCCCCTGACCATCATTCGCGGCGAGGCACAGGTTACACTGCGGATGCAGGCGGCCACTCAGGAGGACTACAAGGAGACACTGGGATCTATCCTTGAACAATCTGTAAACCTGAGCAACCTGGTAGATGATCTGCTGTTTTTAACCCGGGCCGAAATGCATCAGGTACAGCTGGAGGTCTCCCCCGTCAATTTACTCGAACTTCTGGGTAGTGAAGTTGATCGCTGGCAGCGACGCTGTGAAGATCGGGTTATAAGTGTGGTGGCCGGGGAGCACGCAGAGAATATCGAGGTTTCAATCGACAAGCCGCGTATTCAGCAGGTGCTGTCTATTCTCCTGGACAATGCCAGCAAATACTCCCAGGCCGGTGGATCGATTGAGGTGGGACTGCGCCGTCAATCATCAGACGTCCTGATTACTGTGAGTGACACCGGCGATGGGATCTCCGCTACTGAAGTCGAGAACGTGTTTGAACGCTTTGTTCGCTTCAGCAAGCACGACGAGGGCCTGGGCCTGGGTTTACCCATCGCCAAAGCCATTGTGGAAGCACATGGAGGCTCCATAGCGGTGGAGTCTATCCAGGGGGAAGGCTCAACCTTCGTTATCTCACTGCCTCTTGGGGATGATGCATGAACATTCTGCTGGCCGACGATGAAAAACCGCTGTTGAAGTTTCTGCTACGCGGCCTGCGTGCCGAGGGTCACGACTGTACAATCATAAATGAACTCGAAGAAGTACTTCCCGGTATCAAGCAAAACAGGCCGCAGATTGTCGTCCTGGATCGGCTTTTTGGAAGTGAGGACAGCCTGAACATTGTAGCGGCTATAAAGGCTCTGCCCTCCCCGCCTATGGTGTTGATGTTAACCGCGCTAGATGAAGTAAGTGAACGCGTGAAAGGCTTACAGGAAGGTGCGGACGACTATCTGTGCAAACCTTTCGATTTTGACGAATTGCTCGCGCGCATCACCGCCCTGGGACGGCTGCTTGGGCGGGAAAACGAGACGCAGCAGAGTACCTTGCGATGTGGCGGTCTGGAGATGCTTTTGGAGGAGCGCATAGCGCGCCTGAACGGTGAGGAAATGCAGCTCACAAAAATTGAGTATGAGCTCCTGTTGTACCTCGCCCACAACGTCGGAAAGGTGTTGTCGCGTGAACGCATTTTAAGCCGTGTGTGGCAGACCCAAAGAGACCCCAGTACCAATATAGTAGACGTCTATATAAGCCGCTTGAGACGCAAGCTGGATAGTGACCCGGGGATCACTATCCAGACGCTGCGAGGCGCGGGCTATCGCCTTGGCCTGGAAAGTGACAACAGCTGATCAGTCGATGGGCGACAACAGCCTGGGGTTTGTTACCAGATTACGTACACCGTGCGCGTGGTCTTCGTCGAAGACATTGTCGTTACACCAATCCTGTACCGAATTGATATCCAGTACGGCCACGTCAGGCCGGACGCTCCAGGTCACCTGTAACGGCGAGGCTTTCTCATTGTAAGAGGGTCCCGTGGTTGACCCCAGGTACTCTACCGGTTTACCTGTGTCGCTGGGTATATTGGGTGCCTGGTAGTAGCCGTTGCTGGACTCCACTTTTGCCAGCTCGTTAAAGTCCAACGCGTCCTTGTCGTTAGCCAACACAAACACCTGCCCTTCCACACGCAGACCAGGGTTCATCGTACTGTCTGCAAGACATGCACCCAGCGTCGGGCCAGGCTTGACCTGCGCGGATGTAAAAACGTAGTGAACCTCTATGGTGTCACCTGACTGCAAGGAGTCGCCTTTGGCAGCACAAACCTTACCCTTTACAGGTTTCAGCTGAGCAGCACTGAGTTCACCGTCGTACACGAAGCCGGTCTCGGCGCCTTTACCGTCGCCGTTGCCAGCATAGGTGGTGAAGTTCCCGCCTTTATGCTCTGCATTCTTGTGAAAATGGATATTACAAAGATTCATTTGTGCCCGGTTTGGCGCCATACCGAAAACACGCTGGTTTACGCCATAACTCTGGTCGATATCACGCGGCGACTGGGGGCCAAAGCCCTTTCCATCTGTGTTGTCCTGCAGGGCCGCGCGCTGACCCGCCACCACCGCATCACTGACTGACTTTGCTGACGCTGGCAGCGAAACCAGCATTGCACTGCCCAGGGCGAGCGCGAGCAGGTTTCGGGGTTGGCTAAACGAAGATGGTTTCATATCTTAACTCCTTGGTTTTTTATCGAACGGCGTCGCAAGATCGTTGCGCCACAAAATTGCTCGGTTGGTAACAGCTTCGCGTTTCATTCGGCTCTCAAAAGCGATAACCGACAGAGATCATGGAGACGAGGGGGTCTATCTCAATCTTCCTTACCTCTCCTTTGGTACCGTTTAGCCGGAAAGATGCCTCGGTATCTATATCGATATAACGAATGCTGCCATTGAGGAACCACTTGTCATTCAACATATAATCCAGGCCCAACTGAGCCGCCAGGCCAAAGGAATCATCCAGCGACAGATCGTCAAGTCCCGCCGCCTCATTGGCACCGGTAAATTCCTCGTCAAAGAACACGGTATAATTCACGCCCAGGCCGACGTAGGGCTGAAAGGCGCTGGCGGGGTCGTTGAAGTAGTAATTTATGCTGATGGTGGGAGGCAAATGGGTGACTTCCCCAAGTTGGGTGCCTGTTCCCAGCGGGTCGGTTACGCCAAAGTCCACGTCGTGGGTGAACGGCGTCGCCGCGAGCACTTCCAGGTTCACCCTGTCGGTCAAGAAGTAGGCGAAGTTCAGGCCCAGTTGTGTATCGTCGTCCACACTGACATCAATACCCAGGTCGGAGCCACCGACGTTGATGTTCGAGGAAGAGTCGTTCGGGTTCACGTTAACCGCCCCGACCCGGGCTATGATATCTCCTTTGTCGAATGCCGATGCTTGCTGCACAACACTTACGGAGGCCAGTACGGCCAGGGACGTAAACAGTTTCTTCATCGCTTTTCTCTCAGAGGCTATTCTTCAAGCCAGCTACTCTAGGGAAAGTATCTGAAAAAGACCTGACGCAAACATTAAAATCAGATTAACGGTGCAATACGGATATGAACATCGATGCCATAGGCAACTGTATTCTGGACGAAAGCCGTAGCGATGGGGACTTGCGCAGCGCGCTGGACGCCTTCGCAGCGCTGTGCGCAGAAGTAAGCGATATCCATCCAGACCCTGGCTTCAGTGCGTGGGCGGGAGACACATTGCTGGACACCGGTGTTGCCATCAACCCGCACGCAGCAGCGCATTGCGTGATGGATTACCAACGCAGCGTGACCTACATTCGCGGTGTATATGCAGCGCTGGTCGAGCTGAGGCAACGCTTTCCCGGTGAGACAATTGAGGTCCTGTATGCAGGCTGTGGCCCCTATGCCACGCTGCTACTGCCCCTGCTGGCCAGGTTTCAGCCCGGCGACCTCAGTGTTCAAATGCTGGATATTCACCAGCGCTCGCTGGACAGCGTGCATAAACTGCTCACCCATATGGGCTTTGGTCACCGCGCCATTACCACCTTGCAGGCAGACGCCTGCCGCTACCAGCACCCTGGCAAGCTACACCTGGTTATCGCCGAAACCATGCAGAAGTCACTGGAGCAGGAACCACAGGTAGCGGTGACGGCAAACCTCGCACCCCAGTTGACGCCGGGGGGGATATTTATCCCACAGGCCATAGAAGTGAGCTTGTGGCTGACCCCCTCCCCGATCAGGCAAGCGGATGACGCTACTGCAAAGCAGAAGCTCAGACAGCCGATGGATCCCGGTTACCGATTGGCAACAGTTTTCACCCTCTTACCCTCACAGATTGCCAATAAGCTGAACACCGCACAGTGCGACGCTCGCAGCTGCCCGACTGTGCTGGACCCTGTTACCGTGTTGATTCCGCCGCTGGCATCACTGAAGCAACTAACGCCGACACTGATTACGCAGATCACCGTGTTCGAAGACTTTACCCTTGGCAATTATGAGAGCGAGATCACTTTGCCAATGCCGTGCCACGGACTGCCTGACTTGACTGAGGGTGACCAACTCCGGGTGAGTTATCAGCTTGGCAGTTACCCTAGATTTGACTATGAACTTGTGGCCAGGACAGACTGCGGCTGAGCCAAAAAATGAAATCAGAGCGGATCGCCGGGAACTGAGTCAGGAGATGAGCAGTAGGCCAGGCGGGCTTGCTTGAATATTCCCTTTTCGGTCCAATTCGTTCAGTATCGCCACTGTCCTCACACCATAAAAAAGAGTTTTCACAATGCGACGTTTGCTGTTCATCGCAGGTTAGCGGGGTTGCCTGGTGGATAGACACTTTCCAGCTGAGCGGCCACGAATGGGGTAAGCCTTCCGAGGGCGTGGACGTTTGTTTTCAACCGAGGAAGGCTTACCCCATTTGTGGCGTCCGCTTTGTTTGAATGCCTCATTCCCCGCTAATCTGCGATGAACCTTTTTTTAGCCTGAACCTTTTTCCCTGCAGTGACAGCAGCGATCGCCTCGCGCGAGAAGCCCCTCCCCCCGATTTCACGGAAGCTGATGGCGTCATCACGCAGCTGGTTCCAATTATAGAGAATGCACTGGACGCGGTGCGTTGACACGCCACAGGATGTTACCGGGGCCACCGCGGAGAGCCGGCCCAATTGCCTAATCTTCCTGGCGCGCCTCCAGCGCGCGAATTTTCTCGCGCACCGTTTCCGCCTCGGCTGTCAGGGTGGAATACAAACGAATATTGCCATTGCGCTGAGCCTCGAACGCTGCTGTTGAGAGTTTGTTGAGCTCTGCCTGCAGTTTTTTGGCGGGCGTTTTGCTGAAAATTCCGAACATTGTGCATTCTCTCCATACAACTGCCTTGAACGTTGAGTACCGGCTACGACCCAACACGCCCTCTTCCCCGTGCTACCGTTCACGCAGGTCTCAGTGCTGTGGATCCACCAGTCAATAATTCAGCCCTGCATCGTCGGCGAACTCTGCAGATGCCGATAAGATCTCTCATTACTACGCAGCACATCAGCATAAGGATCTGCCAGGCTTTTTCTGGCCAGATTATTCGCAACGTGTCAGTCGCTGAAATATGCCCGCTGGGACGACCAGAACGAAACTGGAACCACAGCCTTGGGCCCGGCAGCTACCAGCACCGCAAGATAAATGGCGACCCGGACACGGTATTCGGGTTATGGTTAGGGCATACTTTTCCCCGGAGGCGACTTTATCTCTCTGCCCTACAGCGGACCAGACGTTCCCTTGCGCCACCGTTACCAGACCTATGAGCTTGGAGATGAAGACATTCACGTGCGCAGTCTGCGCGACACCCAGCAGTTCAGCGATCCGTCAGGCATCGCCCAGGCCCTGGGCATCTCTGCCGCCAACTGGTCGCTTTTCGGCGTTGTCTGGCCCTCCAGCCACGTCCTGGCCCGGCTCATGTCCGGCTTTGACATCGAGAACAAACGCATCCTGGAACTCGGCTGCGGCCTGGCCTTGTCCAGTCTGTTGCTGAACCGCCGGGGTGGCGACATCACCGCCACCGATTACCACCCCGAAAGTGAGCCATTTCTGCTTGCCAATACCCGCCTTAACCAGGATCGCGATATACCCTATTTTCGCGCTGACTGGGAATGCGGTGACAGCAGCAACGGCCGCTTTGACCTGATTATTGGCAGCGATATTCTCTACGAACGCTGTCACCTTTCCCTGCTCGCCGCTTTTATTGACAGCCACGGGGGCGACGCGTGCGAAGTGGTAATTGTTGATCCGGGGCGCAAACACACCGGTGCCTTCAGCCGCTGCATGGGTGGCTATGGTTTTACTCATTATCAGGTAAAGCCTTCCGACACCTCCTATCTGGAAAAAGCCTTCAGCGGATCGATACTGACGTACCGGCGCTAACACACCGCTGCTGGCACCCCGAACCGTCAGCGACTTGCCGGTAAGGCCGGCCGCGCTATCTGCGGTATGCTCTTCTCAACGATGATCAATCGCGCCGCGCCAACAGGGGCTTCCGTGATATATTCTCTTGCAGGCAAGCATCAGAGCCGACCTTGCAACACTTCCCGATTCATCACCTCAGGAGTCTTCGGTGACACTTCGCACATTTTCTTTTGCAGCGATGCCGTTATGCCCTGTCAATCCAGCAGCCTGTGACAGGCTGCGAGGGTGTAATGCATGAACGACAAACACTACCGAAATCGCACAGTCATTATTACCGGAGCTTCTGCAGGGGTGGGAGCTGCCTGTGCGCAACGCTTTGCAAGGGCCGGTGCCAACCTGGTTCTGGTCGCACGCGGTGACAAGGCACTCACCGATTTCGCCGATAGCCTGAGGCCCTCGACCAAGGTGCTGACGGTCGCCATGGACGTCAGCAGCGAGGAGGATTGTAAGTCTCTGGTGGAAAAGTCATTGCAGGAATTTGGTGCAATTCACCTGCTTATCAACAACGCAGGCCTGCACCACAGGGGCAACGTGGTCACGCAGACAGCTGCAAACCTGGCGCAAATGGTTGACGTCAACCTGCGTGCGCCCATCTACCTCACCAGCCTCGCCCTGCCGCACATCGAAGCGGCGGGCGGCGGTGCAGTGGTAATGATAGGCTCGCTGGCAGGCCGCAGCCCTATGCGCGGCGCTGCCACTTATGCCGCCACCAAGGCAGGACTGAAGGCGTTCACCCACTCGCTGGCTGACGAAATGGCCGGTACCGGCATCAAGGTAGCACTGGTCGCCCCGGGACCCATAGACACTGCATTCATCATGGACAGCATCGATGAGGTTGAGGATATCGTCTATTCCCAGCCGATGAGCACAACCGCGCAGGTTGCCGACGCCGTTTTCGACGCCGCCGAGGGAGAAGAGATAGAGATATGCCTGCCCGCGATGAGCGGGCGGCTCAGTCACCTTGCCTATCTGTTTCCCCGGCTCAGGCGGACACTACGCCCGCGTCTGGAGAAAATAGGCGCTCGTAACAAAGACAAGTACCGCAACCGATCAACCCAACCGGAGTCAAACTGATGCAAATGCATTTTACCCTACACCGCACTTTGCCTGCATTGCTGGTCGCCCTGTTGCTGACAGCGTGCAGCAATAACACCAGTATCACCCGCGCCTACGTGGACCCTGAACTGAAAAAATTCGACTACCAGGGCGTGCTGGTCGTAGCGGTTGCACAAAAAGCCAGCGCCCGCGAAGACTTTGAAGATGCCTTCGCTGCAGCACTGGCTCACCGAGGCGTGAACGCTGTACCCGGGCACACGCTGCTCACGCAGTCCAGGCCGACTGCTGAGGACGTCCTTGCGGCGGCAAAAACCGCCGGCCTGGATACCATTATGGTGACGCGTTATATTGGCAAGTCCTCTGAAGAGGTGTACCACCCTGGCACCATCTACTACGGTGTCGCGCCCGCTTATGGCGTTGGCTACCACACCGGGTTTCCCGGCTATTATGGTTACGCCTATGAAGTCGCTTACCAGCAACCGGTGTGGACGACCAACACCACGCATACCCTGGTGTCGGACCTCTACGTAGCCGAAAGCAAGGGCCACCTGTGGCAGGCGGTATCCGACACGATTCAGTCAGGTAGCAGCAAAAAGGTGCGCGAGGACGTGATCAAAGCATTGATCGGCAACCTTCATGACCAGGGATTGCTGTGAATATCTCGCAGGCGCTTGAAGCAGGCCCCGCTGCGTAGCGCTAAGGACGCAGCCACCGCCTGAACACGGTGGCTGGGAGGAAAATCAGTCGTGGGCGATGGCTTTGTCGGTGAACAGGTAGTCCTTGAGTTCACTGTCAAAGCTGGGGTCGCGCCGCCTGATCCACTCCAGGACCATTGCCGCATGTTCCTTCTCTTCATCGCGGTTATGCCTGAGAATGGCACGTAGTTCATCGTCCTTGCAGGCGTCCATGCGTTGGTTATACCAATCAACCGCCTCCAGCTCTTCCATCAACGAGACAATGGCCCGGTGCATATCGCGGGTCTCGTCGGATAATTCTGCGATTGGCTCATGGTAACCTTCGTTAGACATAAAAATCTCCTTTCAAATGGCGTCTAAAAACGCTTACGTGCACTCCTGTTGTTGTCACGCACGCAAGCAACACGATAAAAGTATCGCATTTGCCGGCCGCTGACAAAGTTGACAGGGTGCGACTGCCAGGTTCGACATGGCTTGCGCTGGCAATGCCGTCTATTTGCGCCTGAACGGCACGCTTCACCGCGCCATCAGGGCACACCGCCTCGGGTGAGTCGGTAAGCATCCAACAGCTTGCGCAGTTCTTCCCTGTCCATTCCTGTTTCCTCGACCGCAACATCCAGCACAGGCCGCTGCTCGGCATAGCTGCGCTTGGCGATCACGGCAGCAGCCTCATAGCCTATTCGCGCATTCAATGCCGTCACCAGTATCGGATTACTGGCCAGACTCGCCTCTATGCGCTGCCGGTTTACCGTAAAACCTGACACGGACTGCGCGGTTGCGTCGCAGGCCCAGGTCAGTGAGGCAAAAGCACTGCAGAGTTTATCGGCAATCAGTGGCAGCATGACATTGAGCTGGAAATTGCCAGACTGTGCCGCAACGCCAACGCTGCAGTCGTGACCCATGACCTCAGCGGCTATCATCAGCACAGACTCGGGCAACACCGGGTTCACTTTCCCGGGCATGATTGATGAACCTGGCTGCAGCGCGGCAAGTTCAATCTCCGCCAGACCTGACAGCGGCCCGGACGCCATCCAGCGCAGGTCATTGCTGATCTTACTCAGGGTCACTGCCAGTGCGCGCAAGCAGGCGGAGCACTCCAGCGCGGCGTCCTGCCCCGCCATACGTGAAAAGGGGTTGGCCGCCACCTCAAACTCCAAACCACAGAGCGCTTGCAAGTGCTGCACCAACTGTCCGGCAAAATTCGCAGGCACATTGATGCCGGTGCCGACTGCAGAGCCACCTATGGGTAGCTTGCGCAGCCTCGGCTGCAGGTCACTGAAGCGCTGTTCGCACTCCTGCAACTGTACCTGCCAGGCACTCAATTCCTGACCGAAAGTCAGCGGCATGGCATCCATCAGATGGGTTCGGCCGGTTTTGGTCAGTTGCGACAACTCCAGGCTGCGCTCACCCACGGCCTCGATGAGCTTGCCAAGCGCGGGCAGCAGTTGCTCATTCAACGCGCGCATGGCGGTTACCAGGATGCAGCTGGGAATTACATCGTTGCTGCTTTGACTGCAATTGACATGGTCGTTGGGGTGCACTGTCTTCGCGCCTGCCACGGTGGCCAGGCGCGCCAGCACCTCATTCATGTTCATGTTGGTGCTGGTGCCCGAGCCGGTCTGGAAAACCGACACCGGGAATTGATCGTCATGCCGGCCCGCTATCACTTCACCGGCGGCGGCCACCAGCGCCTCCACCCTTTCCTCGTCCAGGGCACCACAATCGCCATTGGCGCGGGCCGCCGCTGACTTGATCATGGCGAGGCTATGAATAAATGCCACAGGCATAGCGCGGTCTTTCAGGCCGAAATTAGTGACCGCACGCTGAGTCTGGGCACCGTAAAGCGCGTCAAGGGGCACCTCCACCTCGCCCATGCTGTCCCGCTCAATTCGATGATTCACTCTTGCTCTCCCACTGCTATAGTTACTGCTGAAGTCTCGTTAGCATAGCCTGCCTGAGATGGCAGGGGTAATCTGGAGGTCGCATCAATGAGCACGCGCTATAGCAGGGAAAAAGTCCTGAATACGGACCAGGGCGAGTACACCATCTTTCCATTCGATGAATTGGACGCGGCAGGCGATGCCGCCACCTTGCCATTCTCGTTAAAAATACT
>JAUIIQ010000314.1 GCA_030431585.1 Gammaproteobacteria bacterium
TGAGGTTATTCAGTTTGCTGGTCATGGTTTGCTCATGGGCCAGTGACGCCTTGAACACATCAAGAATGGTGCCGAATTCATTGGCAGGCTTGGGTATCTGCTCCAGCACCACGTGCGCGCCCTGGTCGATCAGGTAGTTGTAGATTTTGGTGGCATGCATCTGCTCTTCTTCATACTGCTGCTTGAGCCAGTTGGCGGCGCCGCTGAAGTCGATGTGCGCGCAGTAGGCAGACATTGCCAGGTAAAGATAGGCGGAGGAGAATTCGTCGTTAAGCTGCTGGTACAGCGCTTTTTGCATATCGTCGGAGATCATGGGGTTTCCCTTTGCGGTAACACCCCCATTCTAGAGAAGGGCGATGGCGAACGCCACCGCCCCGGGCAGCTGACGCTACATCTGCGGGATTTCCTCGTACACAATGGGCAGCTCGCCCCGACGGTACCGTTCCGAGCGCACCCGCAGTTGCTCGGCGGCCTCGTCCAGGTTCATCATGATCACGAAGCGCTGCTCGCGCACCCCGTCCAGGGTAAAGCGGGCGAGTTCGTCGAGGTCCTGTAACTGCAGTTCCACCCCGGCTGACTTCATCGCTTCCTTGAAGGCGGCAATATCAGGTGGCGGTGCACCGGGCTTCTCCCGTTTCAGCTCCTGTGGACGGTTGCGCTCGGGGTTCCACAGCCCCGTTACCAACACGCCACCGGAAGGGTAGAACAGGGACGCTCGAAGTTGCGTGTTCTCGCTTTCCAGCTGTGACGCCAGGCACTCGGTCATGGCGCAGACGGCGGCCTTGCTGGAGGCATACACCGACTGG
This sequence comes from Gammaproteobacteria bacterium, assembly GCA_030431585.1. Lineage (GTDB taxonomy): Bacteria > Pseudomonadota > Gammaproteobacteria > Pseudomonadales > Halieaceae > Halioglobus. Next base: position 807 of record JAUIIQ010000314.1, read on the forward strand.
TAGGGCAGACTGGAAATACCGCCGTCGGCAGAGGTGGTGTTGATCACGTGTCCGGGTTCACCGCCAGCGATCATCCTGGGCACGAATGACTGGATACCGTGGGCTATGCCCATGACGTTGACGCTGTAGATCCAGGTCCAGTCATTGGGCGTGGTCTCCCAGATATTCGCCGAGGGCGCCGCCACACCGGCGTTGTTGAACAGCAGGTGGCAGGCACCGTGCTGCTCGTAGACATAGTCGGCCAGGGCCTGAACCGATTCGGGCTTGCGCACGTCGACCTGAAACGCGCTGACCACACGGCCCTCGCCGCTGCATTCAGCAACAGCGGCTTCCATCGCACCCTCTTCCACATCGGCGATCACCACCTTGGCGCCGTCATCCAGCAGCGCCTTCACCAATGCTTTCCCGATACCACCGGCACCGCCGGTGACCACGGCCACTTTATCCCTGAAATCCTGCATGTTGTGCTCCCTGTTTAACATGAAGCACCATCATTTCACACAAGCCGGCCGCAGGCACTGACCGCAGAGATCACCTCGGGCTGACCTAATCAATCAGCGCCGCCGCACTTGCGCAGCGACGCCTGCAAACGCTTATTCCAGCAGCTCAGGCTGCTCAGCAATGATCACATCATACAGCGGCTGGAAGCTGAACCAGCCGGCCAGCGGGGAGCCCACCGTCTCGCGGGTGTGCAGCGCAACCTCGTGGGGAATGGAGATGGGCGAACCCGCCGCCTCTGCCATCAGTTGGGCCTGGCAGCTGCGCTCCATGGTGATAAACCACCACGCCGCGGCATCAAGGGTTTCACCCACCGTAATCAGGCCGTGATTCTGCAGAATTGCCGCCTTGGCGTCGCCCAGGGCGGCGGCAATGCGCTCGCCTTCAGTGTTGTCGAGCACCACGCCGGAGAAGTCGTCGAACAGCACGTGGCTTTCATAGAATGCACAGGCATCCTGGGTGATCGGGTCCAGGGTCTTGCCCAGCGACGAGAAGGCCTTGCCATACACAGAATGGGAGTGCGCAGCAGCGGTTATGGCCGGGTTGGACATATGGATCTGCGAGTGAATGGTGAATGCCGCCCCGTTGAGCAGACCGGCTCCTTCCACCACGTCTCCCTTGTGGTTTACCAGCAACAGGTCCGATACCCGCATCTGCTTGAAGGACCTACCCATGGGGTTGACCCAGAAATGGTCTGTTTTCAGCGGGTCGCGCACGGTAATGTGCCCGGCCACACCTTCGTCGAAACCGAACTTGCCGAACAGGCGCAGCGCGGCCGCCAGCTTGTTTTTGCGGTCTGCGCGCACTTCCTCCGGGTTGTCATTTGACGGCAGGATTCCCTCTGCCGCGTCCATGTTCATTACAATATCGTTTGCTGCTTCGTTCATAGCATTCACCTTGGTTAATCCTGCGTTTATACGTTTATACTGGCGATATGGCCCAAGCCGACACCACCCGATTTCTTCTGCCCT
>JAUIIQ010000098.1 GCA_030431585.1 Gammaproteobacteria bacterium
GGCCAGTTCCAGGTTGAACTCTTCCGGGGCAAGCTCACCGTCAGACTCCACCACGGCCTGCAGCAGCACATCGTGGGCGTGCCGCTCGACCTCGGCAACAAACGCCTTCTGAAACGCTGAATAGGCCTCGCGAGGGATAGACAGCCCGGCGGCCATGGCGTGGCCACCAAACTTCAGAATCATGCCCGGATGACGTGTCGCAACGGCATCGAGAATATCGCGTATATGAATGCCGGTAATAGAACGTGCTGAGCCTTTTATCTCTCCCGCATCACCGTCGGCAAACGCGATAGTGGGGCGATGCAGGCGGTCTTTGATGCGCGATGCAAGAATACCGATCACGCCCTGGTGCCAGTCCGGCTGGTAGAGGGTCATGGCTACCGGCGGCTCCTGTTCCTCCACCGCCAGCGTTGCCAGCAGTTGCAGCGCCTGCTCTTGCATATCTGCTTCAATCAGCCGGCGATCCAGGTTTTTCTGATGCAATTGGGCTGCCAGCTCTCTCGCGGTTTTCCAGTCCTGCGCCAACAGGCACTCTATGCCCACAGAAATGTCATCCAGCCTGCCAGCGGCGTTGATGCGCGGTCCCAGGGCAAAACCCAGGTCAGCGGCAACGATATTCTCCGCCGACCTGGTAGCAACTTCCAGCAACGCCATGATCCCTGGTCGGGCCTGCCCTCGGCGAATGCGTTCGAGCCCGGCCGCCACCAATATCCGGTTATTGCGATCCAGAGGCACCACATCAGCCACCGTGCCCAACGCCACCAGGTCGGTGAACTGCGCCAGATTCGGCTCTTCCCGATCCGCGAACCATTGCCGGCGGCGAAGCTCGGCTCGCAGTGCCAGCATCACGTAGAAAATCACACCGACTCCGGCGAGGTGCTTACTCGCAAAGCGGCAGCCGGGCTGATTGGGATTGACGATGACATCCGCATCCGGAAGCTCATCACCGGCAAGGTGGTGATCGGTGATAAGGGTGGCTATACCGGCGGCACGTGCTGCCGACACACCGTCGATACTGGAAATACCGTTATCCACGGTGACTACCAGGTCTGGCTTTCCGTTTGCCAGTGCCAGCTCTATGATCTCGCGCGTCAGGCCGTACCCGTATTCGAACCGATTGGGAACAAGATAGGAAACATGTCGGGCACCAAAGGCGCGCAGCGCCGAGATAGCCAGCGCTGTGCTGGTAGCACCATCCGCATCATAGTCACCGACGATCAGGATCCGCTGCTGCGTGGCCAGGGCATCGGCAAGCAGCGATGCCGCTGCATCAGCGTGCAACAGTTCATCGGGTAAAAGCAAGTGAGATAAGCCCAGCTCCAGTTCTGCCGGGCTGGCCACGCCACGTCCGGCGTATACCCGCGCCAGCAAGGGGTGCAGGTCAGTACCGGACCACTGTGCAGGAGCAGTCGCCTTACGTCTGCGAATCTCTTTTTGCATCCGGTGCTACCGGTCAGGCGTTGATGTTGTCCGCCATGAAGGCATGCACGGCCGCGAGTTCGTTGGGCAGCACCTCGCAGCGTTCAGGACGGTCGAACAGATCGCGAAGATGGTGTGGCAGCACTGGCTCTGCGTCCAGACCCGCCGCCTTTACTGCCGCAGGGAACTTGGCCGGGTGAGCAGTCGCCAGTGTCACCACCGGCACCCCGGCGGGCAGCCGGGCAGCCAACGCCGCATTCACGCCAATAGCGCTGTGCGGGTCCAGCATGTATTCGCAACTGTTCCAGGTAGCGGCCATCTGCGCGCAGGTTTCTGCATCATCAACACAGTGACTGGAGAAGAGCCCTGACAGCTGTGCCATCGCTGTCTCGGAGAAGCTGATGTCACCCTGCTCGAAGCGCGACATCAGATCTTTGATGGCTGCGCCGTCGCGGCCATACAAATCGAACAGCAGGCGCTCAAAATTGGATGACACGGAGATATCCATGCTCGGCGAAAGCGTGTGCTGCAACGACTGACGGCCATAGGAGCCGGTAGTCAACACCCGGTGCAGGACATCGTTGCTGTTGGTCGCGATAATCAGTCGTTCTACTGGCAGGCCCATCTGTTTTGCCAGGTAACCCGCAAAAATGTCACCAAAGTTGCCAGTGGGGACAGAGAACGCAAGTTTGCGCCCGGGGGATCCCAGGGCCACAGCCGCATAGAAGTAATACACAATCTGCGCCATTATGCGCGCCCAGTTGATTGAGTTCACCGCCACCAGGCTGCGGTCGGCGGGGAGGAAACTCTTGTCGTTAAAGCTCGCTTTCACCATTGCCTGGCAGTCATCAAAATTGCCCTGCACCGCCAGGTTGTGAATGTTGTCGCCGACGACTGTTGTCATCTGCTTGCGCTGCACGTCGGAGACGCGCTCATGTGGATGCAGGATAAAGATGTCAATGTTGTTACAACGCTTGCAGCCCTCGATAGCGGCGGAGCCGGTGTCACCCGACGTGGCCCCCATGATCACCACTTTCTGGTGCCTGCGCTCCAGCACGTAATCCAGCAGCCGCCCGAGCAACTGCAGGGCAAAGTCCTTGAATGCCAACGTGGGGCCATGAAACAGTTCCAGCACCCATTGATTGTTGGCAAGTTGCACCATCGGCGCTACCGCACCGTGACGAAACTGGGCATAGGTATCCTCCAGTATCGCCTGCAGATCGGCCGCGGGGATGCAGTCTTCAACAAAGGGAGTAATGATCCTGTGCGCCAGCTGTGCGTAGTCCAGCTCAGCCATCTCCGCGATCTCGGCGGCACTGAACTGCGGCAGTGTCTCCGGTACATAAAGACCGCCGTCTGAAGCAAGACCGGTAAGCAAAACGTCTTCAAAATTAAGTGCCGGGGCCTCGCCCCTTGTGCTGATGTACTTCACGTTACTTCCCTTAGCCGTCCAGAACTTCCACCCGAATGCGGGCGACTTCTCCGGAAATTGAATCCAGTGCTTCGATAGCACTCACTGCCTTGTCCATACTGCCCTGCAGTGCTCGATTGGTCAGTACGATCAAGGGCACACGGGTTTCTCCCTCCGCTGGAGCTTTCTGGATAAGCGCCTCAATGCTGATCCCCTCTTCACTGAATATCGACGCCACCCGTGAAAGCACGCCCGGTTTGTCTTCAGCAATCATACGCAGGTACCAGGGCGTAACGACCTGCTCCATGGCCACAATCGGCAGGTTCTGGAGGCTGTCACTGGCAAAACCGAGGGCGGGCACACGACAGGACTGCCCCGCGGAAAGCTCCCTGGCCAGGTCTACGACGTCTGCCACCACTGCCGATGCGGTAGGTTCGGCTCCGGCGCCGGCACCGTAGTAAAGAGTGGGGCCAACGGCATCGCCTTCGACCAGAACCGCGTTTTTCACGCCATTGACGTTGGCCAGCAATCGCGCCTCCGGGATAAGCGTAGGATGCACGCGCAGTTCCACGCCGGCATCACTGAGCTTGGCCACACCGAGGTGTTTTATACGGTAACCAAGTTCTTCGGCGTACTCCACGTCTTGTGGCGTAAGCTGGGTAATACCCTCGGTATACACAGAACTGAACTGCAACGGCATGCCAAACGCCAACGAGGCCAGAATGACCAGTTTGTGCGCCGCATCTATTCCTTCCACATCAAACGTCGGGTCTGCCTCGGCATAGCCCAGGGCCTGGGCCTCAGCGAGCACATCGGCAAATTCGCGACCTTTCTCGCGCATCTCACTGAGGATGAAGTTACCGGTGCCATTGATGATGCCAGCCAGCCACTCAATGCGATTCCCTGCCAGCCCCTCACGCAGGGCCTTGATGATAGGTATCCCTCCGGCGACTGCCGCTTCATAGCGGATAACTACATTGTGTGCTTCAGCAAGGGCGAACAGTTCATTTCCAAACTCAGCGATCAGCGCCTTGTTGGCAGTTACGACATGCTTGCCATTACGCACAGCTTCTTCGACCAGCTCTTTGGCAACGGTGGTGCCGCCTATAAGTTCCACCAACACCTGTACCTGTGGGTCCCTGGCAACCTCGAAAATGTCGCGGCTTACCTTTACATCTCCCAATTCACAGGCCGGGTTATCCCGGCGCGCGCCGACGTGGGCGATCTCAACAGGCGACTGGGCTCGCGCGCTGATAACATCAGCGTTGCGGCGCAACACGTTGAAAGCACCACTACCTACGGTACCCAGGCCACAAATGCCTATTTTTACTGCTTGCGAACTCATGCTGTGCTTTCTACTCCAGTTCTGCTGGCTGCGTCTCAGGCGAAGCCGTCACTTTTAATCATCTTCTTGATACTGCGCAATGCCTGGCGGGTACGGTGCTCGTTTTCAATAAGCCCGAAACGGACATACCCCTCACCATACTCGCCAAAGCCAATTCCGGGAGAGACCGCAACACTTGCTTCCTTGAGCAGCTTCTTACTGAACTCCAGAGAGCCCATATCGGCATAGAAGGCGGGAATCTTCGCCCACACAAACATTGTCGCCCTGGGTGGTGTGACAGGCCAGCCTGCATCATTCAGGCCGTTGCACAGCACGTCGCGACGGGAGCGGTACATGGCGTTGATCTCACTGACGCAGGCCTGGTCGCCCTCCAGAGCCTTGATCGCGGCAACCTGAATAGGCGTGAACATGCCGTAATCGAGATAGGACTTAATGCGCGCCAGCGCACCGACGAGTGCTTTATTGCCGCAACAGAAGCCAACCCGCCAGCCAGGCATATTATAGCTCTTGGACATGCTGAAAAACTCCACGGCTACATCCATTGCCCCATCCACCTGCAAAATGGAGGGTGCAACATACCCGTCGTAGCACAAGTCTGCATAGGCCAGATCCTGTACTACCCATATTTTATGTTCACGGGCAATCGCTACGACTTTTTCATAAAAGTCCAGCTCTACACAGTGAGCTGTAGGGTTGGAGGGAAAATTGAGCACCAGCATCTTCGGCCGGGGCCAACTGTTGTGTATCGCCTTCTCCAGTTCATCAAAAAAGGTATTTTCATCCTCTCCCATGGGCACATGGCGGATATCTGCACCGGAAATTACGAAGCCGTAAGGGTGAATCGGGTAGGAGGGGTTAGGCACCAACACCGCATCGCCGGGGCCGGTGCAGGCCAGCGCGAGGTGCGCCAGGCCTTCTTTGGAGCCCAGGGTAACAATGGCTTCCGTGTCAGGGCAGAGGGTGACGTCGTAGCGTTTTTGATACCAGTCACAGATCGCCTTGCGCAAACGCGGAATGCCCTTCGACTGGGAGTAACGATGCGTGTCGCCTCGCTGTGCGGTCTCCACCAGCTTGTCAACGATATGACCCGGCGTGGGCTGGTCCGGATTACCCATTCCAAAATCGATAATGTCATCACCCGCAGCGCGAGCCTGCTGCTTCAAATCGCCAATAATATTGAAAACATAGGGGGGAAGGCGGGAAATTCGCCGAAATTGCTCGTCCACGGTAGTAGCTCTGATTCGGGGCCCGGGGGCCAGGAGTGATAACAAAAAAGGGGTGAAACAGTAAGGTTTCAGGGGGGGGATGTCAACGCGAGGAAGGGGGAAATAGCCCCCGTAATACGGGGCTATCCCTTCCCCCTCCGAGAATGATGGCCAGCGCGCCGGGCGTGCCCGGCCAGGACGACTAGTTCAAGCCCAAAGTAACCATCAACTGGTCCGCGCTTTGATAGCCGGGGATCATTTGACCCGTCTCGGTAACCATCGCAGGCGTACCTCTCACCCCCATTTCCTGACCAAGTTGGTATTGCTCTGCCACCGGGTTGTCATCGCACTGCCTGGAAGGAACGGACTCTTTGTTCTTCATGCGAGTCAACGTGTCCTGCGGATTATCAGAGCACCATGCGCCCACCAGTTGGCGGTATCCCGGAGAGTCCACTCCCGAGCGGGGATAGGCGAGGTAACGCACCTCAATGCCGCGCTTGTTCAGCTCCGGTACTTCCTTGTGCAACTTCTGGCAGTAAAAACAGGTAATGTCGGTAAACACACTGATATGCGCCAGGGTTTCCCCCTCGGCCGGGAAGACAATCATGTCAGCCGTATCCACGCCGTTCAGCACAGCGATACGCTCCGCATCGCGTCGTTTCTCGGCCAGGTTAATGTACTGGCCGTTATTGACCTCGAACAAATCCCCAAGGATAAAGAATTTGCCGTCCTCAGTGGCATAAACCATGGGCCCGGCTTCGAACTGCACTTCGTAGACTCCGGGGATCTCACTGGTTTGCACTGTGCCCACCTTGAGACCCATAGCCGGGCTGTTCAATGCTGCACTGAGCTTGTCGGCAGTGGCCTTATCGACTGGCGCACCCGCCAGTGCGGTCGTCGCCAGAACCGACATGAAAAGTGCATAAAGGGCTTTGCGGGTCAGCTTGAGCATAGTGTGTCCTCAATTGCGGTGGTGACTGGCACCACCAATAACGTGAAATGTCGCCTCTTTGAGCATACTTTGCCCGGGGAGTTCCTCATCCGCGAGGGTGATGTTGCGCATGCAACTCCTGCATGCGTTGTTTGGCCACGTGCGTATAGATTTGCGTCGTGGTCAGGTCACTATGACCCAGTAGCATCTGCACCACACGCAAATCAGCACCGTGATTGAGCAAGTGCGTGGCAAATGCATGGCGCAAGGTGTGCGGCGAGAGACTCTGCCGTATCGCGGCTCTCTGGGCGTAGATTTTAATACGATACCAGAAGGTCTGGCGAGTCATCTCTCGTCCCCGCTTGCTGGGAAACATCACATCCGAGGGAATTCCCTTGAGCAGTTCGCTTCTGGGCCCAGCCAGATACTGCTGCAACCACGCCAGAGCCTCTTCTCCCATAGGCACCAGGCGCTCTTTGCTGCCCTTGCCAAAGACCCTGACCACGCCCTGGTTGAGATTGACCTGGTTTACCTGCAAGCTGGTCAGTTCAGTTACCCGCAGGCCGCAGGCGTAGAGCAGTTCCAACATGGTGCGGTCGCGAAACTCCAGAGCACTGTCCAGATCCGGCGCTTGCAGCAGCTTATCCACGTCTGCCTCAGACAGTGATTTGGGTAGCGGACGCCCCAGCTTTGGACTGTCCACGTCAAGCGTAGGATCCACATTGACCCGGCCCTCCCTGAGCAGATATCGGTAGAAACCCCTGACGCAGGACATAAACCGGGCGGTAGAGCGCTGGGATTGCCCCTGTTGCAGCCGCGCGCCAAGATAAGCCTGCAACTGGGACCGGTCCGCACGCACGATCGAGCTGCTCTTGTTCTTCACCAGCCAGTCATTGAACTGGCGCAAGTCACGGCGATAGGCGCTGAGGCTGTTATCACTGAGGCCCTTTTCCATCCACAGGGCGTCAACATAGCGCTCGATTTCGGGGTGTTCAATCAATGGGGCAGGCATTCCTGCAAGATATCACGATTAGTGTGTTTTGGGCCGCCTGCAACACACAGAGAAGGCGAACACAAAAAAGCGGCCACATGGGCCGCTTTGAGAACTGCAACGAAGACGCGGGTCAGGACAACTTTTCCTTGATGCGAGCAGCTTTACCAGACAGCTCACGCAGGTAGTACAGCTTGGCCTGGCGCACATCGCCGCGACGCTTGACGATGATGCTGTCGACCATGGGGCTGTATGTCTGGAAGGTACGCTCCACGCCTACACCGTGGGAAATCTTGCGCACGGTGAAAGCAGAATTGAGGGCGCGGTTACGCTTGCCGATCACCACACCTTCGTAAGCCTGCAAACGCTCGCGTTCGCCTTCCTTAACCTTAACCTGTACAACCACGGTGTCCCCCGGGCCGAACTCAGGCAGTTCTTTTTGCATCTGTTCAGCTTCGAGCTGAGAAATGATCTTGTTGGTGCTCATGGCGCGCTCCTGTTGATATCCAAACGTAGCTTCACAGCTAGCAGTGTTAAAAGTGTCTATTCCTGCTCGCGGAGATACTCCGCCAACAGCGTCTCTTCCTCGGCCGTCATGGCCCTGCCTGCGAGCAGATCCGGGCGACGTTGTTGCGTCCTGCCCAGGGCCTGCTTAAGGCGCCAGCGGCGAATCTCTTCATGATTGCCGCTGAGTAATATCTCCGGAACCCGCTCACCATTGTACGCTTCCGGCCGGGTGTAATGCGGGCAATCCAGCAAGCCGTCTGCGTAGGAATCCTCCTGTGCAGACTGTGCGTGTCCGAGCACACCTGGTAACTGACGGGTGACCGTATCGATCACCACCATGGCAGCCAACTCGCCGCCACTCAGTACGTAATCCCCTATGGACAGTTCCTCGTCCACTTCCGCTTCGATCAGGCGCTCGTCCACGCCTTCGTAGCGGCCGGCCACCAGGATCAGGGCCGTCTCCCTGGACAAAGCCAGGCTCTTGTCATGATCCAGACGCTGGCCCTGCGGCGACAGGTAAATTACCCGAGCATCGCTACCTGCTTTGCGCTTCGCTGCAACGATGGCCTGCTGCAGCGGGTCTATTTTCATCAACATCCCCGGGCCGCCGCCGTAGGGTCTGTCGTCTACCGTACGATGCCTGTCGGTAGTGTAGTCCCGCGGATTACAGTGGCTGATCGTTATCAACCCCTGGTTAACCGCCCTGCCCGTCACTCCGTGCTCGGTGACCGCAGCAAACATCTCCGGAAACAAACTTACCAGTGCAAAGTGCATGCTGTGCCTGCCCTGTTGCAAACGCGTTTGTCAGCACAGGCCTGCTGGCGCCCCTTACTCGTCGAGATACCAGTCCACCTCAAGCGTGCCGTCTTCGAGGCTTACCCGCCCTACCGTATCGCCCGGCAGGTAGGGAATAAGCCGCTCTCTGTCGTCGATACTGTCTGCTGTGGCAACCACCACCAAAACGTCATTGGCACCGGTCTCTATCAAATAGTCCACTTCGCCCAACAGGACTCTCTCGGCCTCACTCCCCGGCTCCCGGCCCCAGACCTGCAACCCCTGCAGATCCCGCCAGTAGTAATCCCCCTCTTCCAGTTCGGGAAGATCTGCTGCGTCTACCAGCAATTCCAGTCCTTTGAAGGACTCCGCCAGGTCACGGTCATCAACCCCGGCTATATGCGCCACCATACCCTTGCCGTGGCGCTTCCACTGGTCGAACTCAACCGCTTCGGTAACACTTCTGCGCGTTACCTGCCAACTGCCGAACCGGGAGATATTCTCCACCGGATCGGTATAGGAATGGACTTTCACCCACCCCTTCACCCCGTAGCACCCGGTGATCTTGCCGGCTGTCACCAGGCTGGCTTCGGGCCTACCCATGTGCAAAGGGTTGCCGCGACATCAGGCCGCAGCGGATGCTTCCTTCACCAGGCTGGCAACACGCTCGGACAGTTGTGCTCCCTGACCCTGCCAGTATTCGATACGGTCAGTGTCTACGCGCAGGCGCTCTTCCTGGCCACGGGCGATGGGGTTGAAGAAACCCACGCGCTCGATGAAACGGCCATTACGCGCGTTACGATGATCGGTCACAGTCATGTGATAGAAGGGGCGCTTCTTGGAACCGCCACGTGCAAGACGAATTGTTACCATTTGCTCTAAATTCCTGAAATATTAAGGGTATCTGCAGCTATCTTACGCAGGCATCCACGACAAAAACCGGCACACAGGCCGGAAAGGTGGCGTATCATACGGAAATCACTGCTCGATTAAAAGCCTGCAAAGGTAATTTTTTCAGGTAATTCCGCAGCTTAGCGGCATTTACCTCGGCGATCACTTGAAAGGCGGCATACCACCCGGTGGCATCCCTCCCGGGCCGCCCGCGCCGGGGGGCATCATCCCGCCCAGGCCCCGCATCATTTTCTGCATGCCACCGCCTTTCATCTTCTTCATCATCTTCTGCATTTGCTTGTGCTGTTTCAGCAGACGGTTGAGATCCTGAACCTGGGTACCCGAGCCGCGAGTGATGCGTCGCTTGCGCGAACCCTGAATCATTTCCGGGCGACGCCGTTCATCCGGCGTCATCGAGTTGATCATGGCCTCCATGCGGGAGAACATTTTTGCGTCGAGGTTCTGTTGCGCCATCTGCGCCACGTTCCCCATTCCAGGCAGCTTGTCGAGCATGCCGGTGATACCGCCCATATTGTTCATCTGCTGTAGTTGGTCGCGAAAATCCTCAAGATCAAAGCGCTGCCCCTTTTTGACTTTGCGCGCCAGTTTTGCGGCTTTCTCCTTGTCGACCTTCTGCTCTGCCTCCTCGATAAGCGACAACATGTCGCCCATACCCAGAATACGAGAGGCCAGGCGATCAGGGTGAAAAGGATCCAGCGCAGCAGTTTTTTCTCCCACACCGAGGAACTTGATCGGCTTGCCGGTTACCGAGCGCACAGAAAGGGCGGCACCGCCACGGGTGTCCGCGTCCACCTTGGTCAGGATGACGCCGGTCAACGGCAGCGTCTCGCCAAATGCCCTGGCCGTATTGGCAGCATCCTGGCCGGTCATCGCGTCAACCACGAACAGGGTTTCGACGGGGCTCACTGCTTTATGCAGTTCAGCAATCTCCGCCATCATGTCGGCATCAATCGCCAGCCGTCCCGCAGTGTCCACAATCAACACATCGGCAAAGCTCTTTCGGGCATGGTCGATGGCGGCTTTGGCGATGGCAACGGGCTTCTGCGAGGAATCAGAGGGGAAGAAATCCGCCCCAACCTCTGCGGCCAATGTCTCCAGCTGCTTTATCGCCGCGGGGCGGTACACGTCGGCAGAGACCACTGTGACTTTCTTCTTGTCGCGCTCACGCAGCAATTTCGCCAGCTTGGCCACAGAGGTGGTCTTACCCGCACCCTGCAGGCCAGCCATGAGAATCACCGCCGGCGGCTGCGTGGCCAGATTCAGGCCCTCGTTGGCGGTGCCCATTACCGCCTCCAGTTCTGCCTGAACAATTTTCAGGAAGGCCTGACCAGGGCTGAGGCTTTTCATCACCTCCTGGCCCACGGCGCGTTGCTTGACCGCTTCCACAAACTCTTTTACCACCGACAGGGCGACGTCGGCCTCGAGCAGGGCCATGCGCACTTCACGCAGGGTTTCCTGAATATTGTCTTCGGTGAGGGTTGCCTTGCCGGTAATCGTGCGCAGGCTGTTTGAAAGGCGGTCACTGAGACTCTGGAACATCTTGTTTCTCTCGCAACGGGGTATAAGGCACGCAGCCGCTATTGATTCTGCCGGGCCACTTCTGTACAAAGGAGCGCAGTATACGCCACCTCGGTCCAACCCCCAAACAGATGTCTGCTTCCCTGTTCGCCATGCTCGCTGCGCTGCTTTACCTGGCGGCAACCGGCCTGCATGTGCTGCACATATTCCAGCGTCGTCAGCACATCACCCGCAGTGTGGCGCTTACCAGTTGCCTGGCACTGCTGTGCCACGGCGTGGTCGCGGTGCTCAGTGTCAGCGGCCACGCCGGGGGACTGAGCCTGGGCTTTTATACGATTTCCGCTCTGATGTTCCTGGCTATTAACCTGGTTTGCGCACTGCTGACGGTGCGGCGACCACTACAGAACCTGCTGGTGATACTCTTTCCCCTGTCTGCCATGTCGGTACTGGTCTCCACCTTTGCGCCGGAGACTGCCGCCATCACTACCGAATTGCCCGGCGGACTGCTGCTGCATATAGGCAGTTCGATTTTCGCCTATGCCCTGCTCACGCTGGCGGCCGCGCAAGCGGCGCTGGTAGCAGCCCTGGATTACCAGTTGCGACATCGGCACACGCGCGGCATCGTGCAAATACTGCCACCGCTGCAGCTGATGGAAAAAATGCTCTTTGAGCTGCTACTTGCCGGCGTGGTTCTGCTCACTGTGGCAATCATCTCCGGCTTCATTTTCGTCGACGACATTTTTGCCCAGTCACTGGTACACAAGACCACTCTGACCCTGGTGGCCTGGGTGTTGTTCACCCTGCTACTTTGGGGACACTACAAACTCGGGTGGCGCAGCCAGACCGCAGTGCGCCTGACTCTCGCCGGCTTCCTCGCGCTGATGCTTGCTTTCTTCGGGTCCAAACTGGTGCTGGAGCTGGTTTTACACAGAGGCTAGGGTAACGCGGCAAGGGGCTTGCCCCTGACCTGCTTTTTCTTCAAGATACCGTTTCAGAAATTACCACAGGTTCAACCTTCTCTTGAACGACGCTCCGCTGGGTCTCCTTTTCTCGATTCTGGCTGCACTCATTCTACTCTCTGGCTTCTTCTCCAGTTCCGAAACCGGCATGATGTCCCTCAATCGCTACCGGCTTAAGCACTTGCAGAACAACAAGCACAGTGGCGCCATCCGTGCAGGCAAATTGCTGGACCGGCCAGACCGGCTGATCGGGCTGATTCTGATCGGCAACAACCTGGTGAACATATTCGCA
>JAUIIQ010000099.1 GCA_030431585.1 Gammaproteobacteria bacterium
AACTGTTGCTTCTTCTCCTCAGGCAGCGCGACACCGGCCAGGCGGAAGTCCCGCAGGGCATTGTCCAGCGCTCTGCGCTGCGCAGCGTCCAGCCTGTCTGCCTCATCCCCTTCGGCTATCTGGCAGTAGGCGTCATAGAGCTGTCGATGTTGCCCCATCCAGGTACTGTATTCCGAAAGCAAGGGCAGGCAGGCATTGTAGGCAGCGCGTAATGCATCCGTGTTACACACGCTGTTGAGGTGGGATACCGGCGAAAAAGCGCGGGAAAGTTCATCGTCAAGTTCTTCTATGGGACGCAATAGATTGTCGACGCTATAGCGCTCAGCGCCCGCGAGCAGGCGGGCGATCTCTGCTTTGTTTCGCGCAATGAGTTTCCGTATCGACGGCTCTATGTGGTCGGTGTCCAGCGCACTGAAAGCAGGAAGGTCTGCAGGGTTTGGCAGGGGGTCGTTCATGTTCATAGTTCCGCGTAAATTAGTCGGTAGTCCATCGTTCTGATGTGGTGGCGTCTGCGGTCGATTCAAGGGTGTCGGTATTGATTCCCTGGCGTGTTCGGTTGCCGCTGCCGGCGACCCTGATTGGGGTCAGTCTGCTGGCTTTGGCTTCTTCATCAGTGGCGCAAAGCCGTCCCCAGACAGGTTTTTGTTGCTGCGGGGGCGGCCTGCATTCTTGCGGTTGCGCACTCGTGTTTTGCTTTTCGCCGGGGTCGATTGGCTGCGCTTTTTCTTGCTGCCAGAAGCCTTTCCGGATGCCTTTTGTTTCTTTGGCCCGGTATAGCGTGCCTTCAGGCCCTGCAGCGTGCGCTTTTCAAAATCGACCTGGAGATAGCGTTGTATGCTGATCATGAGGTTCCACTCTCCAGCGCAAACTAGCGATACCGCAAGGCCCTGGGCCCCGGCTCGTCCCGTGCGGCCGGTGCGATGCAGGTAGTCATCGCCGCTGCGGGGCAGTTCGTAGTTCACCACCAGATCGATGTCTTTTACGTCAAGCCCACGAGCGGCCACGTCAGATGCCGAGACAATGTCCACCTTACTGTCTCGGAATTGGGTGAGTACGTGCTTGCGTTCTTCTGTACTGAGTTCACCGTGCAGGCTGCCACAGCGCAAACCATGGTGGGTCATCAGCCCGGCGAGGCGCTGCGCGGTGCTGCGCTTGTTGGCGAAGACCAGAGCACGCTTGAAGCCACCTTGCTTCATCAGTTCAACCAGCAGCTTGTCTTTGTGCTCCTGGGAGTCAGCTAGAATACGCTGGTGGTGAATGCTGCTGTGTGGTTGCCTCACGGCATTGACTACGATTGTTTCCGGGTCATGCAGCAGTTCACGGGCCACCCCGCCAAGACCTCTGTGTTTGAGCGTGGCTGAAAGCAATATGACTTGCCGCGTCTCGCCACAGAAGCGCGCTACCTTCAGTACATCCTCACAGAAGCCCATGTCCAGCATGCGGTCTGCTTCATCCAGTACCAATGTCCTGAGGGCGCGAAGGTCTGCACTGCCTTTTTCACAGTGTTCCAGCAGCCGGCCAGGTGTAGCGATAATAATCTCCGGATTTTTACGCAGCAGTGCTTTCTGGTATTTGAAGTCGGCACCGCCGGTTATGGCCTGTGCCTTAAGCTGGCTGCGTTGACACAGGTCGCGGCAATTTTTCAGTACCTGGCGGGCGAGCTCGCGTGTGGGTACAAGCACCACTGCCAGCGCCCCCGCGCTGCGCTCAGCCGGGCGCTCGAGGATTCTTTGCACCACCGGTACCAGGTAGGCCAGCGTTTTGCCGCTGCCGGTTTCCGCTGTGATACGCAGGTCGCCGCCAGCCAGAGCTGCAGGAATGACCTGCGTTTGTACCTCGGTGGCCTGCTCGAAGCCAAGTTCTTCCAGGCCCAGACGCAATTCCCGGCTTAGTTCAATAGTGGGCAGCACAGCCGCGCCTCTCATGTTGACTCATCTGTTATCATCCTAGGGCAATTAGCGGGGGAACAACAGCCTGACCATGAGCTTGTCCGGAAGAATTCTGCTCGGTCTGCTGGCCGGGATAGCCACTGGCTTGTTTTTCGGCGATATTGTGGCCGATCTCAAGGTGGCCGGCGACATCTTCGTACGACTTCTGCAGATCACTGTCCTGCCCTACATAGTGGCTTCACTGATTTCCGGCATCGGGCGCATGAGCCTGGAGCATGCGCGCCAACTGGCTGTGCGTGGCAGCGCCGTGCTGCTGCTGATATGGTTGATTGGCTGGCTGTTGATCGTTACTGCATCGCTGGCTTTCCCCGGTATAGATACCGCGTCATTCTTTGGCAGTGCTGCGCCACTGGAGACGCCGTCTCCCGATCTCTACGACCTGTACCTGCCCTCCAATATATTCTACTCATTGACGCATAATTTTGTGCCCGCTGTGGTGTTGTTCAGCATTCTTGTGGGCATTGCCCTGATTTCAATCGAAGAGAAAGAGGGCGTGCTGAAACTGTTTGACGGGATTGCCGAGGCAATGGCACGGATCAATAAGCTGATGGTACAGCTTACCCCTTACGGGATCTTTGCCATTGCCGCCGCCGCGTCGGGGACCATGACGATCGATGAGCTGGGACGGGTGCAGGTGTATCTGGTGACGTATATCAGCCTGGCTGTCCTGATTACGTTCTGGATTTTCCCCGGGCTGATATCTGCGTTGAGCGGTATTCCTTTTCGCGATGTGTTCAGGGCTTTTCGTGACCCTCTGGTAACAGCTTTTGCCACTGGCAACCAGTTCGTGGTCTTGCCGCAGATCGCGGCCAGTTGTAAGGAGATCCTGAACCAGCACGGTGCCGGTGGAGAACAGGCTGAGTCTGCGGTGGATGTCCTGGTGCCTGTGTCGTTCAATTTCCCCTCGCTGGGCAAGTTGCTGGTGTTGCTGTTTGTGCTCTTCGCAGGCTGGTTCACGGATACCGAACTGGTCTGGTCTGACTACGGTTTTCTCGCCTCGGCGGGTTTGTTGAGCCTGTTTGGCAGTATTAATGTTGCCGTACCCTATATGCTGGATGCCCTGCATATACCGTCCGACATGTTTGATTTGTTTCTCGTCACTGGCATTGTGGTCGGACGCTTCGGAGCGATGCTGGCCGCATTGCATATTGTCGCCTTGTCCGTCATCGGCACCCTGGCCATGGTGGGTCGTCTTCACCTCTCTGTCGCGCGCTTTGCCCGTTATCTGCTGCTGTCCTCTCTGTCGATGGCGATGATGGTGATACTGTTGAAAGCCTACTTTCAATTCTTTGTGCCCGCGCCTCCGGCTCGAGAAGAGGTGCTGGCGAGTATTGAGCTGTCCAGCCGCTGGATTCCCTTCGAGGTCAGTACACGGGTTCCCGAAGCAAATGGGGCCCGGCTTTCGGGCACCCGCATCGATCATATCCTTGCCAGTGGGGTATTGCAGGTAGGATATCGCCCCAAGAATCTGCCCTGTAGCTACATCACACCCCGCGACGAGTTGGTTGGTTTCGATGTGGAAATGGCGCAGGCGCTGGCGGTTGACCTGGAAGTCCAGCTTGAATTCCTTCCCTTCGAATATGATGAGTTGGGTGCCATGCTGTCGTCAGGCGAGATTGATGTGGCGATGTCCTGCATCGCCAGCCTGCCTGACCGGTTCGCGTATGCGACGTTCTCCGATCCTTATCTGGAATTGCGTCTGGGTTTTGTGGCGCTTGATCATGAGCGAGGACGCTTCCAGGATATCGAGCAGTTGCGCGCTCTGCCTGAGCTGACTGTTGCACTGGTCAGCAACCACTACTATGCAGAACGCTTACGCTATCTGCTGCCTGAGGCAAATATTGTCATGCTTGAGGCAGCTGAGGATTTCTTTACGGGCACCGACCACGGCGCCGATGTGCTGGTGCTGACCGTTGAAGAGGGAGCTGCCTACGCATACCGATATCCACGTTATGCCGTTATTCCCTCCGCGACAGGAGAGGGGGTGCCGGCCAGTTACGCGGTGCCCAGGGGCGACCTTGAAATGATGCAGTTTATGAACAACTGGATAGAGCTCAAGCGCCTGGATGGCACCGTCGATCGCCTTTACCAGTATTGGATGCGCGGTGGTGTGACGCAGCCCAGGCAACGGCGCTGGTCCGTGATACGCGATGTGCTTGGCTGGGTGGAGTGAACCAGGCGCGGGTGCGTGCCAAATCAGTCGATTAGCACTACACTTTCCTCAATTGTGTTTTTCGTACACGGACTGTGTCACATGCGTACCATCATTTCGTTGCTTTTCTTTCTGCATACATTCCTGGCGCTGCCGGCTTTTGCCTACGAGGTAAGTACATCCGCCAGAGTGGTTGCCTTTGCGGATGTGCACGGGGCATATGATGACTGGGTTGCATTGTTGCAGGAAGTGGGGGTGGTGGATGAGGAGTTAAACTGGTCCGGCGGCAATACCCACCTGGTGTCGGTGGGTGATCTGGTGGACCGGGGCCCGGGATCGCGTGCTGTGGTAGAGCTGATGATGAAGCTTGACGGCCAGGCTGAGGCTGCGGGTGGTGCTGTCCATATGACCCTTGGAAATCACGAAGTAATGGTTATGACGGGCGACCTGCGCTATGTATCCGCTGAGGAGTTCGCTGCCTTTGCAGATGACGAGTCGGAGCAGGAACGCGAGCACTTCTATCAGCAGTATCGGCAATACAACAGTGGTGGAGATGACGCCACCGTGCGGGCGACATTTGCAACACAGTACCCCGCCGGCTTCAGTGCCCTGCGCAAGGCGTATTCGCTGCAGGGAACGCTGGGCGCATGGCTGATAGAGCAGCCTTTCGTTATAAAAGTGAACGACAAGGTCTACACCCATGGCGGTATAGCTGCCGACCTGGCAGGGAAAACCCTGGACGAGATCAATGCTCAGATGCAGGGTGATCTGCGCGACTTCATGTTGAACATGCAGAGCCTGCATCAGGTGGGCCTGATGCCCTGGCATGTGTCGTATCATGACCGGCTGGATTTCCTTAACGCACGCGTCGAGGAATTTGTAGCGGATAATCCCGGCAAGCGCGCCCCCTGGTTTGAGCAGGTGCAGGCAGTCTTCGAAGCACAGCAGGCATTTGTTTTCAGCGGCGACAGTCCCAATTGGTATCGCGGTACGGCCATGTGTCATCCGCTGTCCGAGTCTTTCAATACGGAGCGCTTTCTCAAACGTGCGGGAGCGAAGCAACTGGTCGTTGGCCATACACCAACGCGAGGTGAGGTGCAGTCGCGCATGGATGGCCTGGCCATCCGGCTTGACACAGGCATGCTCAAATCGGTTTACAAGGGGCAGGCCTCGGCCTTGATTTCCAACGACGGCGCCGACTATGTGCACTATCTGGGGGGTGCCCAGCGTGCAGTACCCCGCCCCGAGGCAATGAATTTGTCGGAAAAGTTGTCTGCCATGAGCGACCCTGAGTTGGAAGAATTTATGCGCACGGCGCCGGTCACCAGGGTGGAGACAATCGGTACCGGTATCACCAATCCAAAACGGGTGACTCAGGAGCGCGATGGCATCGTCAATGACGCCATATTCAAGTACGAGGACACCCACCCAGGACTGCAGGAGCAGGCGCGTTACAACACCAGGCGCTTTAATGAGAGCGACCGCTACCAGTACGACGTGGCTGCCTATAAGCTTGACCGCATGCTGGACTGGCAGATGGTGCCCACTGCCGTCATAGCCGAGGTGGAGGGCCGTGAAGGGGCTCTCTCGGACTGGGTGGAAAATGCGATTAACGAGCGCGACCGCGAAGCTGGAGATATACCCTTCGGAGGCTATTGTAAGCAGTGGGAACAGTATCGCCTGCGCTTTGTGTTTGATGTGTTGATTCACAATGACGACCGAAACCTCACCAATATCCTGTGGACCAGGGATGACTTCATGATGAAGTTTATCGACCACAGCCTGGCATTTCGTTCCACCGAGAAACGGCCCAGGCAGTACCGCAAGATTGATCTGGAGGTCTCGGATCTGCTGTTCAGGCGTTTGCAGGGACTGAACAGCGACAATCTGACGGAACAACTGTCCGCCTATCTCCATCCCCGACAGATAGAGGCTATCCTCGCGCGCAGGGACCTCATTCTCAAAGAGGCCGTAAGAAGCGGCGAGCACTAGGCAAGGCGGGAAAATTTGTGACTTCTGAACAACGGGGCGGTTGGCTCAGGCGCAGCCTGTTGCTCGGGGTGACGCTGCGTCCCGGTGAAACCCTTGGCGTACTGGCCATGTTTGCCAGTTTGTTCCTGATCCTGTTCACCGCCTATCTGTTAAAACCTGCCCGGGAAATGTTGATCCTCACCGAGGGGACGGCCGAAATCCGCAGTTATGCGGTTGCGCTGCAGGCATTGTTGCTACTGCTGTTTATTCCTCTCTACGGCAAATTCTCTCGCCGTTTCGACAGTTTTCGCTTCATGCAACTGGTGACTGCCGCGTGTGTGGCCATTTTGTTTGCATTTGCCGCAGCAGGCCATGCCGGAATGTCCATCTCGGTGGTCTACTTTGTCTGGCTCGGTGCCTACAGCGTATTGATCATTGCCCAGTTCTGGGCCTTTGCCTCTGAGCTTTACAGTCGGGAGGCGGGGGAAAGGCTGTTCGTGATCATCGCGCTGGGAGCATCGCTCGGGGCCTGGCTGGGTTCGGCGGTGTCACGCGAGTTGGTAAATCACCTCGATGCCTACGGCCTGATTGTGGCAGGCGCTATCACCCTTGCGTTGTCCCTATTTCCCGCCCGTCGCGCCGCGCTGTCAGTCCCCGAGGCATCGCGCGGTACGCAAGCGACGGTAAAAACCGAACACGTATCAGTCTTTGCTGGTTTTACCCTGGTGCTGAGCCGGCGCTACCTGATGTTGATGGCTGGCTTTGTGATCATGCTCAATCTGGTCAACACCACAGGAGAGTACCTGTTATCTGCTATTCTCCAGGACCTTTATGCGCAGGGAAGTGCGGCCGGCGAGATAGTGGTGGACAAGGGAACCTATGTAGGGCGCTTCTACAGTGGGTTTTACTTTATGGTCAATCTCCTGGGCGTGTTGATCCAGTTTTTCCTGGTGTCGCGACTGCTTCGTTTCGCCGGTTTCAGTGTGGCTTTTGCGTTGACCCCGCTGATAATTTTTCTAGGATATGCTTCACTGGCGCTGCTGCCGATAGTTAGCTGGTTTCGGTATTTCAAAGTTGTCGAGAACAGCCTGGACTATTCGCTGCAGAACACGGTGCGGCAGATGCTTTATCTGCCACTTTCGAGGCAGGAGAAATATGAGGCGCGGGCGGTCATTGATCCGTTTGGGCAGCGTATCGGTGATTTGATTCAGGCGGGGCTTATTTTTCTTGGTCTGCGTGTGCTGGGCTGGGTTTCCACCGATTTTATTCCGCTCGCAATGGTGTTGGCCGGTGTCACGCTGGTACTGGCGCTTCTGATTATCCGCGAGCGCCTGCGCTTGTTGAAGAAGCAGGCGGGGGCAGACATTACAATACACAGGGAGATATAACTATGGTTCGTGTAGTGAGAATTGAGCAGACCGGTGGGCCCGAAGTCATGCAATTGCAGGACATCGCGTTGGATGCTCCGGGTGCGGGCATGGTCACGGTGCGCAATCATAGTATCGGTCTGAACTACATCGACACTTACCACCGCAGTGGCCTGTATCCATTGCCTCTTCCCACAGGCCTGGGGCTTGAGGGCGCCGGCGAGGTGACAGCGGTGGGCGACGGAGCAGACCTGCAGGTTGGTGACAGGGTGGCTTACTGTTCTGCCGGGTTTGGCGCGTACTCGGAGTCTATCAACCTGCCGGCGCAGCGACTGGTCAGGATCCCGGAAGGCATCAGTTATGATCAGGCCGCTGCCAGCCTGCTCAAGGGGCAGACAGCGGAATACCTGATTCAGCGAACCTATCCATTGCGGTCCGGCGAAACCTGCCTGTTTCATGCCGCTGCAGGTGGCGTGGGTCTGCTGTTCGGCCAGTGGGCGGCAAGCATAGGCGCCACGGCGATAGGTACGGTGAGCTCTGCGGAGAAAGCGCAGCTGGCGAAGGACCATGGTTATGCCCACGTTATCAATTACAGTGAGGAAAACGTACTTGACCGGGTGATGGACATAACAGGGGGTGAGAAGTTACCGGTGGTGTATGACGGGGTGGGCAAAGACACCTTTTTTCTGTCACTGGACTGCCTGCGTCCAAGGGGGCTGATGGTGAGTTTCGGTAATGCCTCGGGGGCGCCTGAACCGTTGGATTTGCAGGAACTGTCTAACCGCGGCTCGCTCTTCATTACGCGCCCGACCATGCTCAGTTATACGGCAACGCCGGATGAACTGCGCCAGTCCAGTGACGACCTGTTTGCGAAAATCCTGTGCGCAGACATACGCGTGGAGATCAATCAGCGCTACGCTCTCGCAGATGTGCAACAAGCGCACCGGGACCTGCAGGCGCGCAAGACCACTGGCTCTACGGTACTGGTTCCTTGATCGAGATGGAGGTCAAACCCATGGTGCTGGTCGGGGAGGGCATTCGCCTCGAGCCGCTGTCTCAGGAGCATGCACAGGGCCTTTACAGTCGCGGTCGGTTTGAGCCGGATTGGGCCTATATGCCCAGGGCCTGTTTTGTCGATGCCGCTGACGTGCGCCACTGGATAGATGAGGCCCACGCGACCCCCGGACACGTAGCTTTCGCCATTGTGGAGTCAGCGCGGGGCAGGGTGGCGGGCAGTACCCGTTACCTGAATATTCGTCCGGCCCACCGGTCCCTGGAAATAGGCTGGACCTGGCTTGGCCAGGATTATCAGCGTACAGCCGTCAATACCGAGGCCAAGTTGCTGCTGATGACGCATGCTTTTGAGCGCCTGGGCTGTATCCGGGTGGAGTTCAAGACGGACGCCCGTAATGCGCGCTCGCAACAGGCGCTGGAGCGCATTGGTGCCAGGCGCGAGGGTGTGTTGCGCAACCATATGATAGTGCAGGGGGGGTATCGCCGGGATTCGGTATTCTTCAGCGTAACCGAGGAAGAATGGCCGGAGGTGAAGCAGCGCCTGCGCGATATGTGCAGACGCTGAGGTCAATCAACTTATAGTTGCCTGTACCGTTTCCGTGTCGGAGAACCGCCCCGCAAACAACGGGGAGCTCAGATAGCGCTCTCCGGAGTCGGGAAGGATAGCCACAATCATCTTGCCTTTGTTTTCTTCGCGCTGGGCCAGCCGGTCGGCCACCGCCATGGCCGCGCCGCAGGATACTCCGGCAAGTATGCCTTCCTCCTGCATCAGCCGGTGCGCGTAGGTCATCGCCTCTTCACTACTAACCTGCTCGACCGCGTCTACCATCGTCAGGTCAAGATTGCCCGGAATAAACCCTGCCCCTATCCCCTGTATCTTGTGCGGAGCGTGAGAAGGCTCAGTACCGGCCAGAGCGGCGGTGATCATGCAGGAGGTGTCCGGCTCCACCGCGACTGTGGTAATCGGCTTACCGCAGGTGTTCTTGATGTAGCGGGAGATGCCGGTAAGGGTTCCTCCAGTGCCCACTCCGGAGACCAGAATGTCGATACCGCCGCCAGTGTCCTGCCAGATTTCAGGGCCTGTCGTTGACTCGTGTATAGCCGGGTTGGCGGGATTTTCGAATTGCTGGGGTCCCCAGTACTTGTCCGGATCCGAGGCAATGATGTCCTTCGCCGCCTGCATTGCCGCCGGAATACCCTTGGCGCCATCGGTGAGGTGTATCTCAGCGCCCAGCGCCTTCATCAGCATGCGCCGTTCCAGGCTGAAGGTATTGGGCATGGTCAGGATGCATCCGTAGCCTCTGGCTGCGGCCACAAATGCCAGGGCGATACCGGTATTGCCGCTGGTGGGTTCGACGATAGTCATACCGGGTTTCAGGCTGCCGTCTTTCTCCGCTGCCGCCACCATGCTGGAACCGATACGGCATTTTACCGACATCGCCGGGTTGCGACTCTCCAGTTTGGCGTAGACATTGCCCTGGCTTACTCGATTGATCTTCACCAGGGGCGTGCCACCGATGGTCTGGGCGTTGTTTTCGAAAATTTTGCTCATATTCCGGTTCCTTATGACAGGGAATGAAGCCAGCTTGTGTCCAGATGAAGACTAGCCTTGTGCCGCTGCGCTGTCCATTTTAACGGTCGCACAATTATTTTTGCAGTTATTGGGAACTTCGCAGAATCGCGCGAGTCATATTTTGCAGTTACGGTGTAGTCGCCATTGCGGCATGAGACTCCTGCGCTGTTACTACCTCTGGATTCATCCAGGTTTCATATCCCTCTGTGAGAGATGCTAGTGCATTCCGGCCCCATCTGGGGCCGGTTTTTTTATGGTTCATCGCACATTAGCGGGGTTGCTTGGTGGATAGACACTTTCCAGCTGAGCGGCCACTGTTTGCATGCCTCATTCCCCGCTAATCTGCGATGAACCTTTTGTTACCCGGAAATCCCCTGCGGAGCAATTCGCTCGCCAGCATGGCACGGCGTGTTCCGGAGCAACGGCTATAGTCGGGGCTACTCCGGGATCAGGTTTTCTGTTTCGCTCTCCGCTTCAGTGATCGCCACCTGTCCGGTTGCCAATGCCAGTGAAGCCAGGGTCTGTGGTCCTACCAGATTGGCCACCAGATTACCGTCGGGGTCGAGAATGAGTGTGGTGGGCAGTACAGCAGGCTTGTCCAGCCCAAGCTGCACAGCCGGGTCCTCCAGCAGTGTTGGGAACGCGACCCCGAGCTGATCCACCTGCGCCTGCAAGTCAGCGCCCCTTGCCCCGTCGAAATTGACTCCCAGCACGGCAACCTGTGGATAGCTGCGGTCCAGGGCGTTCAGTTCCGGTATCTCCTTGATGCAGGGCTTGCACCATTGTGCCCAGTAGTTGATCACCAGCCAGCGGCCGTGAAAATCCGCTGTATTGAGCCGCTGCAGCGTACTGCCGTCCTGTTGCACCGGCTGTCCGCAGGCAGATAGCAGCAGGCTGAACGCCAGAATAGCCAATCCTTTCATTGTTCGAATAACTCCACAAGATTCACATCAAGCAGCTCGCGCTGCTGCGTACGCTGCCCACGAAGTAGCTGGTAGGCCTTTTCCTGCCAGGCCAGTTCTGCGCTGATGTCCTTCATGTCCAGCGGCTGTTCATCATTGACCCATTCCTTGAGTTGCCAGAAATGGATGGCATGAAGGTCTCGGCTGAGCAGGTAGTGGCCGCGGTCACTCTGGGTAATGATATTTTTTTGCATCAGGACGTCACGCAGATAGCGCCAGGTCTCGCTGTCCAGTCCGCGAGTTACCCTGTGGCTGTTGTTGAGCAGTTCGATCTCGTGCACTGTTTTACCAGCCTGTTGTCGTTGCCAGAACAGGTACAACACGTCCAGCGCCTTCAACACTGTAGGCCTGCCGGATTGCTCCTCGTCCTGATAGCCCGACAGGCTGTGCACCAGAATGCCGCCCATGAGGACAATGTTCCACGACAGGTAAATCCATAGCAGGAACAGGGGTACAGCGGCAAAGGCACCGTAAATAAACGTGTAGCTGGAACCTACCACGAGGTCGGTGAATACGGCACGCGCGGCGTGAAACGCCAGCGCCGCAGCGAGTCCGCCCACGACCGTGTGTTTGAAGGGTACCCGGCAGTTGGGCACTGCCACGTAAAGCAGGGTAAAGCTGGCTGCAGATAGCAGGATGGGTGAAAGCTGCAGCAGCAATGCCTTGGCGCCGAAGATGTCGTACTGATCGAGCACGTTGGAAAATGAAGCCAGGTAGGTACTGATACCCAGTGCCAGTCCCAATGCCACCGGCGCCAGGCTCAAAACGGCCCAGTACAGCAGGAAACTGGACACGGCACTGCGGTTCTCCCGAGCCCGCCAGATCAGATTGAAGGCCTTCTCGATGTTGCGCAGCATCAGCACGGCGGTGACGACGAGAAAGACGATACCTGGTCCGGTGAGATTCTTGGCTTGTTGCGAGAAGTCCCTGAGGTAGTTCTCTACTTCACTGCTGCTTTGCGGCATGAGGTGCTCAAACAGAAAGGTCTGCATCTGTTCTTCCAGTCCCTGGAAGGTTGGGATCGCTGAGGCCATGGTGTACAGCACAGTGAGCAGCGGGACCATGGCAAACAGGCTCATATAGGTCAGGGCTGCGGCATTTTCCGAACAGCGATCGGCTACAAACCGGGACATCAGGTAGCGCAGTCTGCGTCCGAATCCGACGAGTAGGGGCATAAGATTCTCCATCTTCGTATTATCGCATGAAT
>JAUIIQ010000100.1 GCA_030431585.1 Gammaproteobacteria bacterium
CAATATCCCCCAGTTGGAGACAGTAGAGCGGATGATGCGCCGGGGTGCGTGCAACGTACCGTTAATCCTCACATGGGTTGCAATTGGTGGCGGATTCGACGCCCCAAATTTATACAACCTCGCGAACTTTGTACGAGCCTGCCCAGATGGATCGGTTCTAACGCTGGAAACGTCGATGCTTAACGTATTGCCCCTAAACATGATGGCGATTGCCATGGGTCTGCATGTGCGCTGCGGTATTGAAGACAATATCTGGACTCAGCGCCGGGAGCGCAAGATGAGTTCGGTCGAGCAGATTGAGCAGCTGGTACGGATTTCGCGAGAATTCGGTCGGGAAGTTGCTACGGGAAAAGAGGCTCGGGATATCTACAGGATCGGAAAATTTTACGCAAACACCGAAGAGACTCTCTCCGCGAATGGCTTCGCTCCAAACCGCACGAATGGAAAGCCGGGGGACACTCCACGCGCAGCTTAAGAAACGAAAGTTTGCCTCTACAAGGCTGACCAACTGAAAGCACTTCTTGGCAAAACAGGCCTTGAATATCTGCTGTGTGCTACGCGAGAGCTACACATTAATTGCTGAAAATGTTGAATACCAAAACACTTATAAAACATGATAAAGAAATCCGAGGAAATTATGAATAAGAATCGAAAAGCTACTCGTCCTGTTACTAAACTACAGTTGGCGATTAGTGCTCTGGTGGGCATGGGATCGTCGTTATACGCGCAAGCCCAGCTAGAAGAGGTAATGGTCACTGCTCAAAAACGTTCTGAAAGTCTTCAGGATGTGCCCATTACGTTACAGGCCTTCGGCGGCGAAGCTCTGCAGGACTTCGGCATCACCGACACCCAGGCCCTCCAGATCGTGACGCCCGGACTTGTTATAAACAACACCAGTGTCTCCTCGCAGATCTACTTGCGCGGTGTAGGCACTCGCTTTGCCTTTTCAGGCCTGGACCCCAGCATCGCTACCTACATAGATGACCGCTACGTGGGCCGGGCCCAGGCTTCGACCTTTGAATTTGCCGACGTCGAACGCATCGAGGTCTTGAAAGGCCCGCAAGGTACACTCTACGGGCGAAATGCAACCGGTGGTGCGATACGGGTTGTCACCCAGGGCGTATACGATAATACAGAGGGCAACATCACCGCGACAGCTGGCAACTATAATCACTGGGGTTTGTCCGGCACGGTCAACATACCGCTGACGGACACCTTTGGCATGCGCTTATCCGGTCTGGTGAAACAGCGCGACGGTTATGCGGACAACCTGTCGCCTTTAGGCGCTCCCGAATTCGACGACCAGGACTACCAGGCGTATAGAGCCAAATTCCGGTGGCTCGCAACCGATAGTCTTACTACCCAACTGACGTTGGAATACAACGAACGCGACGACCAGGAGGGCACTGACGTGGTCGACTTTAGTCCTTCAGGCTTGAACAGGGCAATTGCTATCGGCGGCATTACGGGTCGTGAAGTTCTGGCCGGCCGTGATTTGGATGAGGTGGCCACCGCAATTGACCAGGCTCAGGAGGTCGAGGATTTCGCGGCCACGTTGCGACTCGACTATACCTTCGAAAGCGTGGACCTGGTATCGGTTACTTCGTACTGGGACTTTGAGGCCCTTACTGCGACCGACCCCGATGCTACCACCGCTCTTGATACCGAGGTGCCAACTGCCCCTCAGGAAACTGACAGCTTCTCGCAGGAGTTTCAACTGCTATCCAATAGCGGTGAAAAACTGCAGTGGATTGTTGGCGCGTTCTACTATAAAGAAGACAACAGTCTATTCCAACTTGATCTGGACTTGAGCGATCTGCTGCCGCCGACTCACCCCGCGTTTCCCGTGCGTGATAACCTGGCGCAAGGGAACCAGGCATCCGAGACCACTGCATACGCTCTCTTCGGTCAGGCAACCTACCGTTTCAACGACGCCTGGTCCTTAACTCTGGGTGGACGGTACAGCGTCGAGGAGAAGGAAGTGAATGTTAAGCAACCCGTCGGCGGTCGCATAAGTCTCGCACCCTGGCCCTATGAGGATGAGGAAGAGTGGAGCGAATTCACACCGAAAGCCACGCTGGAGTACGCCTTTGACACAGGCATGATTTACCTAAGTTACGCACGCGGTTTCAAAAGCGGCGGCTTCAACTACGTTACCAGTGACCCGAATCCCATCACGGGAGAACCTCAGGAAGCGCTGGAGCCTGAAATTCTTGATATGGTTGAACTAGGCTGGAAAACCGAATTACTCGACAGTACGCTGCGACTGAATGGGTCAGTGTTTTACTACGATTACGCCGACCTACAGGTAACGCGCGCCATCACCCGACCCGACACTGGTTCTGTGGTGCAAATCACTCAAAATGCCGCAAACGCCTCGGTGTTGGGACTGGATCTGGACGCCACCTGGTTGGTTACCGATGAGCTAACCTTGACATTCGGTCTCAATCTTCTCGACTCTGAGTATGAAGACTACGATGCATCGGCCAACGTCTTCGGCCAAGCGCTGGGTGGAGGACTTGGGATGACCGTGGTGCCTTTCGATGCCGATGGTGAAAGTCTTCTCAGGGCTCCGGACTGGTCTGCCTTCGTATCAGCCCGGTACGAGTTCTCCGCTGGCGATGGGCGCATGCCGCTGGTAGTCAGCTATTCCTATAAGGACGACTACCGATACGACTTCATTGCCCACCCTACTTCTCAAGCGCTACAGCAAGACGGCTACGGATTATTGAGTGCTCGCTTGAGCTACATTACTCCTTCAGAGTCCTGGCGTTTCTCGGTGTGGGGCAACAACCTTTCAGACGAAGACGAGTACTACGAGGATATTGTGGCCAACGCGGCGGGAATACGGGGTTCACATGGCGCTCCCAGAACCTATGGATTGGATGTCTCATACAGATTTTGACAGGAGCTGAATGAGGATAGAGATTTTCTCGCCCCGTCTCCACCGGGATTGGTGGAGACGGGGTATCGCTCTTTTTTGGAAAAGCGAAACGTATTATTCCAGTTCAACTTATCAATGGCAGAAAATGTTGCCAGACCTGACATCTATTGGTGTCAGGCACGCAGCTTGCGCACCCCCTCCACCACGGCCACCACCACGGCACCTGCAATAACACCGATAAGTGCGCCTGCAAGCGTTGGCGTGACTGATGCCAACAGCGGTGACAAGCCGTGTGCAAAGCCTTCAATAGCAGCGCCAAGGGGTTGGATATTGTGCATCAGGATACCACCGCCCACCATGAGCATTGCCACCGTGCCGATAACTCCCAGCGCTTTCATCAGCCAGGGGGCGAAGCTGATCAGGCACTGCCCGAACCAGCGCAGAAAACGCGCCCAGGCACTCTCCCCTTCGGTCTCGTATAAGTGTAAGCCGGCATCATCCAGCTTGACGATACCCGCCACCAGGCCGTAAACACCGACAGTCATCACCATGGCGATACCGGCGAGCACACCCACCTGGGTAACAAATTCCGAGCCGGCGACAATACCCAGGGTGAGTACGATAATCTCTGCTGAAAGAATAAAGTCTGTGCGAATCGCCCCTTTTATTTTCTTGCGCTCGTAGCCCACCAGATCAAACGATGGGTCCGAGAGCTTTTGCACCAGCTCATCGTGCTCTGCCTCTTCCTCGTGACCATGCAGGTACTTGTGGGCCAGTTTCTCAAACCCCTCGAAACACAAGTACAGGCCGCCCGCCATCAACGCGGGTGTTATCAGCCAGGGGGCAAACAGGGAGGCCATTAGCGCCACCGGCACCAGGATCAGCTTGTTGACGAAGGAGCCCTTGGCGACGGCCCAGACCACCGGCAGTTCGCGCTCCGCACGCACGCCTGTAACCTTCTCTGCATTCACCGCGAGATCATCGCCCAGCACGCCGGCTGTCTTTTTCGCGGCGACTTTGGTCATCACCGACACATCATCCAGAACGGCGGCGATATCGTCGATCAGTAGCAACAGGCTGGTACCAGCCATAGCGGTCTCCCCAGGGGTTGGTCAGTGCCGGTAGTGTGCCCCGATGCCGGGTAAAACTCTAGGGCACCTCTGATCAATTCGGTGATGCATCAGCGGAGCCCTGGTGATGGGCGATATGCCTAGCCCGACTTGCCGCTGCTGCCTTTGAGTGAGGGCACCAACGGCTTGTTACGCCGGCGTTTGGCAGGCACGTTCATTCTCGATTTTGGGTAGCGCGGCAGTTTCCCGGTGCTCAGGTAACGGTGGATACTCTCCTGGGAGCGGATCTTAGCGGCTTTCTTTTTCGCCGGCACGTAGCTGTTGTCCTGGTCGAGATCCAGCACCCGAGCCTTCACGTTATCGTGCCACTGCTGATCGATTACGTTCTGGATGATTTCCTGGGCGTGCTGGTCGTAAATGGGCACCAGAACCTCCACCCGGTAATCGAGGTTACGCGTCATCAGGTCAGCTGAACCGATAATGTAGCGCGGGTTACCGCGGTTGTAGAACACATAGGCGCGCGGGTGCTCGAGATAGCGATCGACGATGCTGATCGCCTGGATGTTTTCTGACAGGCCCTGCACACCAGGTAGCAGCGAACACATGCCACGCACGATAAGGTGCACATTGACCCCGGCGTCGCTGGCCTCGTAGAGCTTCTTCACCACCTCCTGATCTACCAGGTTATTGCACTTGAGCGTCATCTCGGCGCGATAGCCAGCGCGTGCATTGGTGATCTCCTGCTCTATCAGTTCCATCAAACCCGGGCGACTGCTGTGCGGCGACACCAACAGCACGCGGTAATCAGGGCGCCGGTAGTTGTACTGCAGGAAGTCGAATACGTTGAAGACATCTTTCCCCACATTCTGGTCATAGGTCATCAGTGTGAAATCGGTATAAACGCGGGCTGTTTTCTCGTTGAAATTGCCTGTGCCAATATGACTGTAGTAGCGCCGCGCAGACCCCTCCAAACGCTCTATCAACACCAGCTTGGAATGCACTTTCAGGCCCGGTATGCCAAAAATCACGTTAATACCGACATCAGTGAGTCGCTGCGCCCAGCTGATGTTGGCTGCCTCGTCAAAGCGGGCCGCCAACTCCACCACCGCCAGCACACGCTTGCCGTTGTCCACCGCATTGACCAGTGCGTCGATAACACGGGAGTTCTTGGCCACGCGATACAGGCATATCTTGATGTCGGTGACATCCGGGTCCAGGGCCGCGGTTTTCAGCAGGTCAACCACATAGTCAAAGGGGTGATAGGGGTAGTAGAGAAAAACATCTTTCTCGCGGATCGCGTCGAATATGCTGCCGGGATTGTCCAGCCGCGGTATACGGATGGGCGCAAGTGTTTTGAATTCAAGATGTTTAGGCCCCACGTTGGGGAAGCCCATAAAATCCTTGGAGTTGTGGTAGCGGCCACCGGCAATCAGGCTATCGTACTTACCGAATCCAAAACGCGCGCTGATGTACTGCAGCAACCTTTCCGGCATCTTGCCATCGTAGACCATGCGCACCGCGTCCGCCTTTCTCCGCTGCTTCAGGCTCTTGGTCATTTTATCGATGAGGCTCTGGGTGATTCCGGTATCAATCTCCAGCTCGGCATCGCGCGAGAATTTGAAACAGTAGGCGTGGGCTTCATCCACCGGAATCACACCACGGAACATCTGCGGCAGGCAGAAGCGAATCATATTGTCGAGCACAATGAACACTTTGCCGCCCTTGCCCTTGCGCCTGGGGATCTCCACAAAACGGTCCAGCCTGTCCGTGGGCACCTCCACTACCGCATAGTCGTAGCTGTCGCCCGAGCGGATATCAACGGCAAGGTAAAGCGATTCATCGTTCAGGGTGGGAATATCCCGCCCCTCGCGCAGCAGGATCGGGTCCAACTCCGGCAACACCTTGCTGGTGAAATACTCCTGCACAAAGATCGCCTGCCCCTCGTCCAGCTGACGCTCGTTGATGAGATAAATTTTGCGCTCCGCCAGCGCCTTCATTATTTGCGCGTAGATGCGGTCAAATTCCTTCTGCAACTGCACCACGCCCTCCAGTATCGCGGCCAGCAAGTCCTTGAAATGCTGTTTGTTGGAGCCACTGGACACAGAAATCAGCCGCCGCACCTCGGCAACCCGCACGCGGAAAAATTCGTCTGAATTATTGGAGAAAATACCCAGGTAGCGCAGCCGTTCAATCAGGGGAACAGTTTCATCAGCCGCTTCCTGCAACACCCGGGCATTAAATGACAACCAACTCAGCTCCCGGGGGTAAAACAGCTCATGCTCGCGCAGGTCCGCTGCGCGTGTCTTGATCGGGTTTGCCATCCAGCCGCCTCCTGAGTAAAACCGCTAATCTAGTACATCCACGGCGGAAACAGTACCACTGAGAGATGACAACTCGAAAGATCCTGACAGGGGTCAACAAAGCGAGGCCAATCCGGGAGCGAGGTGCGCGCCATGGCTAATAAGTGACCGACTTAAGGGCCGGCCAACCCGGATCAGGTGTTGCGGCTACACCGGCTGGATCGGTGAGCATACCGCGAGAATTAAAAAAAGCCCGGTTAGTCCCGAAACAGCTGGGCCGAGCTAAGGTAGGGATCGTTTTCCGGGGTCACCCCGGAGATGGCAGGCATCTTAGGGACAGATACCCAAACACCCCATGGCCCGCTACGCCAAAAGCATGACCGCAGGCGACAGACCTACACTTAACTCTATGTCTAGCTTGAAGTTACCCCTTTAAGGCTTTGTTTTTATTTATCTAAATGCAGAAAAAAGCCCGCTATTCACGAAGTGAAGCGGGCTAACAGCCGTGTGTTTCGGGGCAGAAACACAGGCCAGGGGACGTGTAGCACGTGCACTAAGCAACGTGCTTATCAAAACATAGCCCCCATTGGCCAAATAGCAAATTTTCGCCTGAAAAACTTCTGCGGCAGCTTTGGGCAGGCAGGTTATGTCCCCCTCTGCCGAAGCGGCTAGTCGGGTTTGAGCGCCAACACATCTGTCTTCAGGGTCGCCAACACCTTCTCCGCCGTGTTGCCAATAAGCCTTGCCTTGACCCCTTTGCGACCGACGGTTCCCATCACCACGATCTGCGCTCGCTTCTCAGCCGCCTGGCTGGCAATCACCTTCTCCACCGGACCCCGCTTGATACGGAACGCGTCCTCGGGAATACCGTGTTTCGCAGCAAGCTTGCGCAATGCGGGCGCCATTTCCGCCTTCGCTTCCCGGGCATAGGTGGCCGGGTCAACAAGGTCGAGTTCCTGCAGCAGGGTCGGCACTTCCACCGCACAGATTATTTCCAGTTGCTCGCCCATTGCGTCGGCGAGCAACCGGGCGTGGCTCAGCACTTTGTCATTGAGGCGTTTTTTTGTAGCCACACTGGTGGACAGGTCAACGGCTGCCATTACTGGCGATGTTCTGCGCCACTTATTCTCGGCCAGTATCAACAACGGCGCCGGGCACTCACGCAACAACAACCAGTCGGAAGAGGCATGCGCCAGCGTTTCTGAACGGTGGCCCTTTTTCACCACCATCGCATAGGCGGTGCGAGAGCAATGCCTGATCACCCAGTCGACCATGTCCTTACCCCAGTAGACATGCAACTTGACCTTTTGTCCGGGGCGCTGGTGCTTGTCAATTACGGCCCGCAGTTCGGCTTCTCGCTCAGACTGCAAACGCTTTTTGATGGCGGCCTTGCCTGCTGCATCGGCCTGCAATTTGCCCAGTGGCGCATAGACAAAGGCAACCACTTCGGTATCGAGCTTGAGCTTGTCGGCAATTTCCAGGCCGCGCGGAGTCGCGATACAGCTCCCCTTCATATCTGCGATAAGCAGTAATTTGCCCATGATGTTGGTTCCGTTGTTTCGATGTGCACTGATTATAGGGGCTTGAATCACGGAAGGAAGTGAAGCAGATCAATTGGCCATCATTTTGGATAGTCACCCTGCACCGCTGTTTTATCCTCAGACGCAGAGGCGGGACGTTGCCGCGCAGCTTCCCGGAAGTCAGCCGGCGCGATTCCGGTCCAGCGCTTGAACGCACGCGAAAACGCGCTGGGTTCGGAAAACCCGAGCAGGTAGGCTGTTTCGACCACGGAGCGGTTGGGGTAGGCCAGGTACTTCTGGGCCAGTTGCAGTCGTGTGTCCTGCAGCAAGGCCATGAAACTGCTGCCCTCCTCCTTGAGCTTGCGCTGCAGAGTGCGGTTGCTGACGTTCAGCGACGTGGCAATCTGTTGCTGGCTGGGCAGGCCATCGGGAAGGTACTGGACAATCTTGTCCACTACCTCGCGGGAGATGGAGTGCATCATAAAACTGTCCAGATAGGCCTGGGTCTGCTCGTCATTGGCCCGGGCAAGCGCCGGATCGCCGGTGACCAGGGGCTCAAGTATGTCGGTTCGATACCAGTTGAGCCGGC
Organism: Gammaproteobacteria bacterium; assembly: GCA_030431585.1. Taxonomy (GTDB): domain Bacteria; phylum Pseudomonadota; class Gammaproteobacteria; order Pseudomonadales; family Halieaceae; genus Halioglobus. The sequence goes on from JAUIIQ010000100.1 coordinate 8,364, forward strand.
TGTGCTCGCAAGCAAAGCTCACTCGCGAGCTCAGCGCAGAATCCCAGCGCTCTGGCGCTCCGGGTGCAGGACGTTCGAGTTCCACCGAAACCGGGGCGATAAAATCACCCAGGGCCAGGTTACACATACGCGCCACCATGCCCACTACGTAGTCACGATTGGCGTAATGGAAATTAGCGGCATTGGGTAAGCGACCAAGATCAACGATGGTCAGCTCGCCCTCGTCACGCAGGCTGATGTCTGATGCGGTGCTCACCAACTGGCCGAAGCGCACCAAACGGCGCAGGCCATCGTATACAGTATCACTCGCCAGCCATGCCAGACCCAGCCCGTGCAGCACCTGCGGCCGAATCTGCTGCGCTGCCAGCAAACCGAAGGCCTCGTCACCCGATTCCTCCACGCAACGCCGCATCAGCAGGTTGAATTGCTCTTGCGGCACTCGCCAGTCCGGGTTGGCCATGCTGGCCGCGTCGATACCCACGTCCTCCAGCAGTTGCAGAGGGTCAACACCCGCCAGGCGAAGAGCCTGGGCGACGGGCAGTAAAAACGTACCCAGTACGGAATGCTGTAAGTGCATGTTGTCGATCATGGTTGCCCCCGGCGGTCAGCGGCACTATACCACTGGCCGGCACGAGGGCCGAGGGGCGGACGTGAAGATCAGAGCTTGGAGAACTCCTTGTTGAGCTCGTAGCGGCGTGAGGTGACGTAGGATTCCATCGCCTCGACCCTGCGCAAGGCCGCGTCCAGTCGCTCACGTGCACGCTCCAGCCGAACGCTGCCTGATTCACTGTAGCGAAACACCTTACGTGGCCGGTAGTCGTGGTAGCGCTCGTCGTACTCCATTTCCACTTCCACGTCCTCGAACTCCGGCTCTTCGTTTGTATAGCCGCCGTCTGCGTGCCTGCGGGTGGGCCGCGGCGCCAGGAGTATCCAGGCGCCCAGATAGACCCATAGCGCCAGCGTGCCCGTAAACAGGAAGCCGCCTACCCAGATCAGGCGCATTACCCAGTGAGCGATATCCCAGTGGTCCGCCAGCCCGGCGCAGACACCTGCCACCTTGCCATCACGGGTATTGCGATACAGCCCCATGCCCCAGCCACCGCGCCGGTTGTTGCCAAAACGCTGGCTTTCACGGCGATAACTGGTCCCGTAGTGGTGCTTGCGTTGTCTACTCATCAGTTTCCCTCCTTCGGGCGCCCACGTTCTGACTGCGTGCGCCAGTCCGCATGGTCTGCGTCCAACAGCGACTCCAGCGTCGCGATACGATCAGTGAGTTTGTCTACAGTCTCGAGCATCTGTTCCACTGTTTCCCGGTCCTCCTGGGACAAACTGCGTGAAGAGCGGCTGAGGCTGCGGTAATGCATGGTGATCCACATGGGCGCCACTATCACCATGAACAAGATGGTGGGGACGAACATGAATTTCCAGAATTCCATTACTTCATTCCTTTAAGGTTGCGGTAGCCGGCTGCCCTGCCGGCGAGAGCGGGCCTTGTTGCAACAGGGCTCACGAGACAGGCGGTTTGTTGCCCATTTCGGATTTGATCCGTTCCAGTTCACCATTAATCCGCTCGTCCCCCGCCAGGGCATCTATTTCGGCTGCCAGGTCAGGCGGCACGTCGCGCCCTATATCCATGGACTCCAATTGGCTTTCCAGGTTGTCCATGCGCCGTTCAAAGTGCTCAAACCGCTGGAAGGCCCCGTCCAGTGCTTCGCGCTGTATCTGGCGCTTGACCTTGATCCGTGATTCAACTGTCTTGCCGCGCATCAGCAGCGCTTTCTGCTTGGCCTTGGCGTCATTCAACTTCTGCTGCAGTTTGGCAACTTCATCGTTCAACTGCGCAATGTGCTCATCCGTTGCGGTGAGCTCTCCCTGCACCGCTTCTATCTCATCTTCAATGGCATGTTTCTCCTGCAATGCTGCCCTGGCCAGGTCTTCGCGGCCACGACTGATCGCCAGCCGCGCTTTCTCATCCCAGGACTGCGCCTCGGCCTGCACCTGCTCCAGGCGACGGGCGGCGGCCTTGCGGTCTGCCAGCACTTTCGCTGACGAGGAGCGCACCTCTACCAGTGTGTCCTCCATCTCCTGAATAATCAGGCGGATCATTTTTTCGGGATCCTCGGCCTGGTCCAGCAAGGCGTTGATGTTGGAGTTGATGATGTCTGTCATGCGGGAAAATATACCCATGGTGGTTCTCCTGTCGTTCTCTGAAACGGTTCTCTGAAACGGTGCACTGAAACCAGTTCGTCCAGCCGTGTGTGTCCGGCCATGCGCTCTGAGCCGTGTACTGTGATCAATACACTTTGCGTGCCAGAATAGCTATCCCATTGTTTTGTATAGGTTTTTTACGCACACAGCACGCCTGAACTCATGCTGCACATTATTTTATGGCTATAATTACCTCTTTTAAGGTTCTATTTACCTTTATAAGTATTATTATTTACCTATGAAACGAATACAGGAAGGCATGATAGGCAATTCGGCGGCCCTCGCCAGCGCGCTGGAGCACGTTTCACGCCTGGCGCCGGTCAACCGTCCCGTGCTGATAATGGGCGAACGCGGCACGGGCAAGGAGCTTGCGGCAGACCGCCTGCACTTCCTGTCCAGCCGGTGGGACGCGCCCTTACTGAAAACCAACTGCGCGGCCATCGCCGAGCAGCTGCTGGAATCTGAGCTGTTTGGCTACGAGCCCGGCGCATTCACTGGCGCGACAGGCACGCACCGAGGTCGTTTCGAGCGAGCAGATGGAGGCACACTGTTCCTCGACGAACTGGGCACAATGTCTGTCCGTCTCCAGGAAAAGCTGTTACGCCTGGTAGAGCATGGCGAATTTGAGCGGCTCGGAGGCCAGCAGACTCTGCAGGTTGACGTACGCGTGGTGGCTGCCACTAACGCCGACTTGCAGGCGATGGCTGCAGAGGGGAGCTTTCGCGCCGACCTGCTGGACCGGCTCAGCTTTGATGTGGTGCACCTGCCGCCATTGCGGCATCGGTCCGAGGACATCGCTGAATTGGCCGAGCACTTCGCCGTACAGATGTGTGCCGAACTGGGATGGGAATACTTCGCCGGGTTCACCGAAGAGGCTATGGCGACTCTGGAGGCGCACGACTGGCCGGGGAACGTGAGAGAATTGAAAAACACCGTGGAGCGCTCTCTACACCGCTGGGGAGACAGCCAGAGCGCAGTCGGCGACATTGTTATCGATCCTTTCATCAACCCCTGGACAAGCAGCACCGAGGCGCTGCAGGCCACACCGACGCAGCCGATTGACGCAGCAAAAGCAAGCGGGGTTGCGCCACCGGAAGATTTTCATGCACACATGCAGGCCATGGAAAAAGCGCTGCTGCAGCGCGCTTTGGCAGCGAATGGAAACAATCAGCGGCGCAGCGCCGAGGCACTGGGCTTGAGTTATAACCAGATGCGCGGCATGGTGCGCAAACACAAGCTCTCGCGCAGGAAGCGCAGACCGGCCACCCTCCCCTAAGGGGTATAGGCTTGCAACGGCGAGATACTTACCATTTCCTTTTCAGACGCTCTCAAGGACCTTCACCATGACTCTGCCGCTTTCCGACATGTCTTTGCTCAAGCACCAGGCCTACATAAACGGCCAGTGGGTCAACGCCGACAATGGCGCAACGCTCGCAGTGACCAATCCCGCCACAGGTGAGCTGATAGCCGAAGTCGCCAAAGTAGGTGCCAAAGAAACCGCCCGTGCCATTGCCGCA
>JAUIIQ010000101.1 GCA_030431585.1 Gammaproteobacteria bacterium
CAGGTGCTCTCCCGGCGATTTGGAACGTCACAGGGAGTATAGGTAGTGGATAGTGATGTCGAAATGGAAGGAGGAGGCCACGAATGGGGTAAGCCTTCCAAGGGCGTGGACGTTTGTTTTCAACCGCGGAAGGCTTACCCCATTTGTGGCATCCGCTTTGTTTGAATGCCTCATTCCCCGCTAATGTGCGATGAACCTTTTTTTGCTTTGATTGCCAGATCCCGCACTGCTTCGGCGATACGCAGCTGCCGCCCCTGTGACCGCTCAAAAAGGACGTGCGTGTCGCCCAGTTCACCGGCGAGCCACTGCAATGCCTCCTGCGGGACGGCCAGTAAATCCTGCTCTGACTTCAGCGCGTAAGGCTCATTGACGCTAGAACGCTCCGACATGGAGAACCCTGCGCGACGCTCAAACTCACGCACACGTTGCTCGGTTTCAGCGGAACACTCGATCATGCCCGCAAACAGTTTGCTGTGAAAGCGCAGTGCAGGACCAGACAACTCTCCCAGTTTTCTGACCAGGCTGTCATCCGCGGGCTGAAGGGTTGGAAACTGCGTTCGATACACGTATAGCAGCTGAATGGCAGGAAGGGATAGACTCACATTTTCCCGCACCAGCCCAAGGCCTTCATAACTCAATCCCAACTGCTGCAGGAAATGCGCAACGACATCTCCTCCCGGGAATGCACTGGTATCGTAACGGTGAAAATGTACCGACTTACAGCCAAACACCGCGTCAAATTCCTGCGCCAGCCGCGGGTAACCATGCGAGTACCGCTCCTGCAGACTAACCAGACGCTTCTTCAGCTTTTCCTGAAAAGCGCTCTCTACCCGGGGCTTCAAGGGGCGCACATAGAAATGAATGTCAATCTGCGTATAGAAAGGCTCGAGGAATTGACGAAAGCGCTCTATCTCACCGCGCTCCAGCGTGGAGATGGATTCGGCGCAGAGGATGTGCGCAGCCTGTCTGCGCTGTGCAATAGCCCTGGCAAGACCGTCTCTGGCATGCCGACGAATTCTTGCGACAGCTCGCGAATCCAGGCCTTTACGCCTGAAGCCAGGAAGGGATGCAAGATCATCCTTGAAGGCTCGCAACATCCACGCTGACGCATTCGCTTTGCCATTGTGCAGGTAGTCGTGGCCAGGGGCGGAAAAATGGTTAAACAAGTGTGACTGCACGGCGGTGCTACCCGTTTTGTGCATCCCGCCATGTACCACCAGACGCTTCCCCGTCATTTCCACTGGAATCCAGGGTGAGTGGCAAATTGAAGCGCAACTTTCGCTTCGCCCGGTACCGGCGAAGTATCAGGCCTCAAACCGGTACCGGCGAAGATAAACGCACAAAAGCAACAGGATTGCAGCAAACCCTAAACCAGCAAACAGGCTGACAAAATCAAACTGCTTCCAGAACATACTGTGAAAGTAAATATTGTCCGAGCTTTGCCCACCGACAAAGAACGGGACATGGTTACTGACTGCCGTAAATACATACCGGCTGCCCAGCATCAGGCTTTCCACCAACATCAGCGCAATCACCGGCGCAAAAGCAACCATGAAGGGCGAGCGCCTGGCCCAGGCTGAGGCCAGCATCAGCCAGGCGTAAACCGGCGCAACCCACAGCGCGGTCATGACCCAACCACCGACCTGTCGCAACAACAGGTCAGCGAAGCGGACATTGGCGAGAACGGTATCGAAAGGATCCAACTCCATGCGCCACACCAACAGCATTGCCAAAAGGAGCAAAGCCAGCTGCAGGAGCAGGGACACAGCAATGTAGATGCCCGGCGCCACGACCAGGGCAACGCCCAGCCGCGTCAACACCTCCTCCCATTCAGAGACCGGCATGGACTTCCAGAACAGAATGCTGCGGTCCTTTCGGTCATTGAACAGCGACCCCAGCAGATAACTTACCGTGACCAGCATCAGGATGATCAGCAACAAGCTGTGTACCAGGTGGAATACAGGGTTGAGACTGCCAACCTGCTCGGCTTCATACGCAGGCTTGTCGCGCAACTCGGGTTCAAAACGCCATTCACGGGAAAAGTCCCACTCTTCTTCCGCTAGTGGCTCTTCCACGGATTGCACCTGCATGTCCGTCACACTGCGGGAGTCGGATGACGGTGATGACGCAGTGTGATTGTCATCCAGTTCAATGGTGATCACCGGTGAGATACCCATTTCCTCAGCCATGATCACCTCGAGAAAGGTGTCTGACATAGCGGTGATACGGCTGGCAAACATTACGCTCAGCAGCATCAACAGGCACAGTGCTGCGGCTACGACCAGCGGCGTCCAGATCAGTGACAGTCTGTTCTCCTGCAATTCCTTCTGCACCAGAGTGAACAGGCGCAATGAACGAGTGGATGTCATTATTTTTCTCCTCCCATCATCGCCACAAACAGGTCTGCGACGGACGGAGTGCGCAGTTCTCCCAGCGGTGCCAATGCAGCCCGCTCCACCCCCTCGTAGATAATCGCTTTGCCTCCTAGAATGCTCTGTGCGCCCAGATGCGGGACGCCCAGGGCCTTCACCGCGTTTTCGCCGACTGCGTTGAGCTGCACAAACTGCTTTTCAATCTCCTCCATGGAGCGCGAAAGGACCAACCTGCCATGGTTGAGAAACATCACGTCAGTAAGGATGTGCTGCACCTCATCAACCTGATGGGTAGAGATGATGATAGTGCGCTGCTGGTCGAAATAATCCTCTATCAATTGTTCGTAGAAACGTTTGCGCACCAGTATATCCAGGCCCAGGGTGGGCTCATCAAGAATCAGCAGGCGAGCATCAATGGCCATGACCAGGGCCAGATGCACCTGCACTACCATACCCTTGGACAGGTCTCGAATGCGACGTGAAGGCTTTACCTCAGTGTCGCGAAGAAACGCTTCAGCCTGCTCCCGGGCGAATCCCGGGTGCACACCGGTTACGTAATCCAGCAGCTGTTCTACCCGCATCCAGCCAGGTAATACCGCTGTGTCGGCGATAAAACACACCTGCTCCATCAGTTGGGCGCGCTGCGAGCGTGGATCTTTCCCCAATACCGCCAACTCACCCTGGAATTGATTCAAACCCAGTAGTGAGCGTAACAAGGTGGTCTTGCCCGCTCCGTTGGGACCAATCAGGCCGAGCACCGCACCCGGCGGAACGCTGAACTCAAGGCTATCAACGGCCCTGATATCACCAAAGCTGCGCGACAATCCCCGCGCCTGGACAATATTTTCCATTACTCGTCTCCCCCTGGTTCCTGCGCAAGCAGCAATGCGGCCAACTCCTGTGTCTCCATACCGAGCACTCTGGCTCGTTCAATAAAAGCCGGGAGTTCCTCCTCAACAAACTGTTGGCGCTCATCACTGGTGAGCGCGGCACGCGCACCCTGTTTGACGAACATGCCCAGCCCCCGGCGCTTCTCCAGCAGGTCGGAGTCCACCAGTTCCTGGTAGGCCTTTCCCACAGTAAGGTGGTTGATCTGATAATCGGCAGCAACCTGGCGCACGGATGGCACCGCCTCTCCCTCGGGAAAACTACCATCCATAATCCGCTGCGCCACAAGGTCCCGCAGTTGACGATAGATCGGCTGTTTTTCACTCCACTCAACAGTCAAGAAAGTCTCTCCAGTTCAGCGACGGCGATTCAGCTTGCCGGAGCCCAGAACATTGCTGTCAATGTCCGGCGAACCAGCGTAGAAAATGTCACCGCTGCCCATAATATTGGCTTCCAACTCAGCCACTTCACCCAGTCGCACACTGCCCGAGCCGACGATATTTACCTCGGCACTATCCGACTTCAGTGCCGCGAGGTTGATGTCACCGTTACCCAGGACATTAAACTCCACTGCGCTGGCTCTACCGCTTGCATTCTGCACGCTGATGTCACCCGAACCCTTGACCATTGCCTCCACCGTCTGCGCAGATAGTTCACCAATGGCAATGTCACCGGAGCCCGCCACCATCAGTTCAAAAGACTCTGCGGCCAATTCCGCTATCTGGATATCGCCGGACCCCGACACGTTAAGGCGCAGGTCGCTGGCAGTAACGGAAAACAACCTGATATCACCCGAGCCTTCCAGGGTGACGCGCAGACTATTGACCCGCAGAGGGCGCACGAACACATCACCGCTGCCACTGAGGCGAATCGCGCTCAGCTGTGCCACGGTCAATTTGTACTTGACCCCTGCGAAGCGCGTACCCGGAAACTTCTGTGACTCACCGAGAACCAGTGTTTGCCCGTTCATGTGGAAAGGCTGCATTGCCAGGTTATCGCTACTACCGCGAACCAATAACAGAGTTTCCTCGCCCTGGCTGATCTCTACCTCTACGCTGCCTACTACTTTCACTTCCTGCACCGCCAGGCCAGTGACCCGTAGCGTTTCCGCCCGTGCTGAAACGCTACCGGCAATCAATAACACCAGGATTATAATTCTGCACATCACTCGCTTTACCCCCACACCGTTGGCGATTCCTCGCCAGTCTTATTACGGCCCATCAACCAGTCCGCGAACAGCGCCATAGGCACCAGAAACATCAGGCTCAACAGCCCTATGCCCAGGGTGGCAAACAGGCCGCGCAGGGACAACCCGCTTGCACCGGCGTCCACTGCACCGCCACGATGCAATTCTGGCAGATCTGCACACTGCACCGCCGCATATGCGGGCTCGTCAACCGGGCTCAGGTCTCCCCCGCCAGCCATCGCCGTGAATAGCGTAATCGTCAAAACGAGAAGCAATCGCCACATAATGCTCTTACCTCTGGACTTCGCGATGATGGACTTTGGCAGCTATCACAGGCAGCAGCTCAGTCAGCCCTGCTGCAGGCAGAAAGCTCCAGAGCGCCAACGCGTCCATACCCGATGCTACCAGCAACGCGCAGACCAGAAGCAATCCGGCGTATATCAGTGCGCGGTCGTCACTGCTTACCAGTACATTTTTCCCTGTCTTGAAACGCATGGTTCTACACTTCCATTGATATGGTGTTATGCATAACTATAACACTATATTTTGAAAGCGCAAGCCCCGCCATGAAAAATCTGCAAGGGGCGCGTCAGGACAAGCTGGAAGCGGTGGGCTGGCCTGTGAGGCTACTGCGCATGTTGTCTGCAATAGACGCTGCAATCCGACGAGCTTTTTCGGCATAGGGGCCGGCATAGTCGGCATCCAGCGTGGCGTTGAAGAGGGCCAGCCAACGTTGAAAATCAGCTTCAACAAGGGGTCGCCGTGCATGCAGCTGCCGGTGAATATTCATGGTGTGACGGCGATAACCCTGCTCCCCCAGCAACAGCTTGCACCAGTACTGCTTGATATGGGGAAGGTGAATTTCCAGGTCGATACCGGCAACATCGAGAAAAATGGGTGCCAGTTCGGGATCAGCCAACATCCGGGCGTAGAAACGATCGATGAATTGCTCTATGGCTGCGCGATTGTCCAGGTCAGCACACACAACCTATGCCTCCTTTCCTGGGCACGGCAATGCTCTTCAGGCAGTATGCAGGGTTGCTAGCGCTTGTTCTTCTTCTTGCTTTTTTTGACATGGGCCATCATCCGCCGCTTGCGCTGTACCTGACGGTCTGTGAGCTTATTGCGTTTGTCAGAGAATGGATTGTCAGAGGTGCGAAACTCTATGCGCACCGGGGTGCCCACCAGCTTCAGTTCACGGCGATAGACCTTTTCCAGGTAGCGCTGGTAGCTATTGGGGACTTTACCCGTCTGGTTGCCGTGTATCACGATCAACGGCGGGTTTTGTCCGCCAGCGTGCGCGTAACGCAGCTTGATGCGACGCCCGTTGACCATTGGTGGCGCGTGGTCAAACACCGCACCCTCCAGAATGCGTGTCAGCGCGTTGGTGGAGAGCTTGCGCGTTGCCGACTCAAACGCCGCGTCAATGGATTTGTACAGGTGCCCGACCCCGGTGCCATGCAGCGCGGAAATGAAATGTGTGTCCGCATAATCAGCAAAGGCCAGGCGCCGGCCCAACTCACTCTTGATCCAGTCACGCTGGTCGGGCTCTACACCATCCCACTTGTTGACTGCTAATACCAGGCCGCGACCCGCTTCGATGCAGTGACCCAGCAGATGCATATCCTGATCGACAATACCTTCATGTGCATCCATCACCAGCACTACCACATGGGCGTCATCCACAGCCTTGAGCGTCTTGACGATGGAAAACTTCTCCACGGTCTGTTTGACACTCTTGCGCCTGCGCACACCCGCTGTATCAATCAGAGTGTACTCGCGCTCGCCGCGCAGGAAATCTATATAGATACTGTCACGTGTCGTGCCGGGCTGGTCGTACACCACCACCCGCTCTTCACCCAACAAGCGATTCACCAGGGTGGATTTTCCCACATTGGGCCGCCCGACCACTGCTACGCGGGTGCTGTTGGGAAACGCCGCGGACGCATCCTGCTCATCTTCCGCTGGAAACGCCTGCAGCACCTGGTCAATCATGGCGCGCACACCGCGACCGTGACTGGCAGCTATTGCAAACATGGATTCCACGCCCAGCGTGTAAAAGTCACTCACTGCAACATCCGCATCAAGACCATCTGTCTTGTTCACCACCAAATGAAACGACTTGTTGCGCTGGCGCAGGTGACGTGCCAGCGACTGGTCAGCGGCATTGAGCCCTTCCCTGGCATCCACCATGAACAGCACCGCATCCGCTTCCTCGATGGCTACCAGCGATTGCTCGGCCATCTCTGAATCAATACCGTGCTCGTCACCGCTGATGCCTCCGGTGTCGATAACAACATACGGCCTGTCGCCGACTCGCGCCTGACCATACTTGCGGTCCCGGGTGAGACCGGGAAAGTTGGCTACCAGCGCATCCCGGCTGCGAGTGAGCTGGTTGAAAAGCGTGGACTTGCCGACATTGGGGCGCCCCACCAGGGCGATAACAGGTATCATCCGCCTTTGGCAGTGATCTCATAGGCGATCAGGTCACCGGCATTGGTGAACACATAGAGGACGTTGCCGTCTGCGAGCATGTTGGCACGTGCTCCTCCTCCGCCGGCCTTGACCCGACCGACGAATTCGCCGTCCACCTGCGACAACAAATGCAGATAACCCTCATAGTCAACCACCGCCAGATAACTGCTTACCGGCGTTGGTCTGGATAACTCACGGTAGCCCAGCGCATCCTGTTGCCAGCGCAAGCCTTGTCCATTGCGCAGGTAGGCACTGATGGTGCCATCGTCGTCGGTCACATAGACATTACCGAAACCCTGTGAGACGCCGGAGAATGAGGACACGTCCTTTTGCCATATTTTGCGTCCGGCACTGACATCAATGGCCACCACCCGGCCCTGGTAACTGGCGGCATAGAGTTCATTGCCAATCAACGCCATGGCGCCGTCAACATCCACTATTCGCTCTATCTCAGAGCGCCCCTGGGAAATGGCCACGCGTACTTCCCACATCACGCCGCCGGTCTGGGCATTGAAGGCAACTACCCGGCCGTTGGCAAAACCGGCATAGACCGTATCGCCATTAATGATGGGCGCACTGGTTCCGCGAATGGTGAGCACCGGCACATCACTGTCGTAGGTCCAGAGTTTTTCTCCGGACTCGAAATCCAGTCCCTGAAGTTTGCCATCATACGTCTGTGCAACCACAACCTCGCCATTGCTTTGCGGGGGCGCCAGCACTTCACCCTGCAGGCGGGTGGACCACAGCAGCTCGCCGTTGTCGGCCGAGAGCTTCAGAACCGAACCATCGGCACTGCCCAGGAACAGGGCGTCATTATAGATCCCGACTCCACCAGACAGGCCGGTATCGAGCTCGGTGTCCCATACGGTCTTGCCGCGCTGGCGATGCACGGCCTTTACCTCGCCATCAGCACCGGCGGCATACAGCATGTCACCGCTAATGACGGGTTGCAGTTTGTACAGACCTTTCCCCTGGCCGTCGCCGACACCAATAGACCAGAGTTTCCTGATCTTCACTGTCTGCTCAATATCAACCAGCTCCGCTGGTGCCGTGGGATCGTCATCGTCAGAATCGAACCAGCCCTGTACCGTACTGCACGCGCTGACGCCAAGCGCGAGAACCGGAATTAACAGCCACTGCAATGGACGCATGCCTCAGTCCTCCATACTTGCACTGTCGATGGCACTGTCGATGGCATCGTCGGCGGCCACCGCAGCGGACGGCAGGTCCGCCCCCTGGCCCGGCATCACCTGGCTCAGACTCTGCAGCTTCTGCTGCAGCATATCCATATTCACCTGACCGTCGCCGCGGGATGACAGCATCATCGCCGAGCGATACGCCTCGCGTGCCTCGTCCTCGCGCGCCAGCATCAGCAAAATATCGCCACGAGCGACCTGGTAGGCTGCTGCGTAACTGCCGGGGTCGGCGCTTTGCAGGATGGTAAGAGCCTGTTCCGGGTCACCGCCGGAGGCCAGCACCCTGGCAAGCCGCAGCTGTGCCAGCTGCATGGTGTCGGAACCACTATCAGCGCGACCAAGAACCCAACGCAGTTCCGCCTCCGCGGTGGTCAGGTCACCCTGATTCACCGCCAACCTGGCGAGGTGAAGAGCGGCAAACTGGGCGTAGGTGCTGCGGCTGTGCTCCAGCTTTATCTCACTGGCCAGCCCCTGCGCGCCAGCCTCGTCGTTTGATGACAGCATTTGCAGCATGGCCTGGTAACGGCTTGAGGCCGCTTCGTTTTCGCCCTGCTGGTACGTCTGCCAGCCCTGCCAGCCAAAGCCCAGGCCGAGAGCGACAATCACCGCCACAACAATGGAGCGACCATTCTCTTCCCACCACTTCTTCAGTGCCTCTACTTGCTCTTCTTCGCTGCGGTACTGTTCCACGTTAACTCGATCCTCTCGCTATATCCCAGTCTGCCAGCAATGCCCGCAGGGTTTGTTGCAGCTGTTCCAGAGCAACAGTCTGCTGCCCCGCCTGTTTGCCACTTTCGTCACGTAACGCTTTCAGGGTGACGGTACCGCTGGCGACTTCATCATCCCCCCAGACAAGTGCCAGCCTGGCTCCACTCTTGTCCGCTTTCTTGAACTGGCTTTTGAAGCTGCCGCCGCCGGTGTGCTGCACGATTCTGAGGCCAGGGAAGGCATCACGCAACTGCTCACACACCGCCAGCGCTTCGCGCTGCGCCCCTTCACCGGCGCTCACTATATATAAGTCTGCGGTCGGCTCCGGTTTCGGTTCCTGCGCGCTGGCTTGCAACAGCAGCACGAGGCGCTCTATGCCCATGGCAAAGCCGATCGCGGGAACAGACTTGCCTCCCAGTTGCTCCACCAGACCGTCGTAGCGCCCCCCCGCACATACGGTGCCCTGGGCGCCAAGCCGGTCAGTTACCCACTCGAACACGGTCTTGTTGTAATAATCCAGACCCCGCACCAATCGCGGATTTTCCACGTAGGCTACACCGGCGGCATCCAGCAGTTCCCTGACGCGGGCGAAGTCATCACGTGACTCCTGATCGAGGTAAGCACTCAGCACAGGTGCTTCGTCCAGCAGCGCTTGCGTTTGCGGGTTCTTGCTGTCAAGAATACGCAGCGGATTGCTGTCCAGGCGCCGCTGGCTGTCCTCATCCAGTTCCTCCCTGCGCTGCTGCAGATACTCGACCAGCGCCTGGCGATAGGCAGCGCGCGCTGAGAGACTTCCGATGGAATTCAATTGCAATTGCACGCCGTCCGCAACACCCAGCTGTTGCCAGAGGCGCGCGCTCAGCAAAATCATCTCGGCATCCATGTCCGGCGTCGACACGCCAAACGCCTCTACACCCACCTGGTGGAACTGTCTTTGTCGCCCTTTTTGCGGTCGCTCGTACCGAAACATGGGGCCCGCGTACCACAGGCGCCGGGGCGTGGTAAGCAGCCCGTTCTGGATAGCGGCCCTGACACAGCCGGCAGTGCCCTCGGGGCGTAACGTGAGGCTGTCGTCATTGCGGTCGTTGAAGGTATACATTTCCTTCTCGACTATGTCGGTCACCTCGCCGATAGAGCGCTTGAACAGATCAGTCTGTTCAACAATCGGCAGGCGAATCTCGGCGTAACCGTAACTGGCGACCAGCTCACGCACCACTGCTTCCACATACTGCCACGTGGGGGTTTCATCCGGCAGGATATCACTCATCCCGCGAATGGCTCTGATATTACTCACGCTTGCTCCGTCATCTACAGCCGCGTCAGGCTGATGTCTTGAGAATCAGCTTTTCGGCTTCTTCCGCTCGTTGTTGCTCCAGATGAGCCGCCTTGTCGCGTATGACTTTTTCCAGGTGGTCGATGAAGTCATCGTTACTGATCTTGTGATCCGGCTCCCCATCGACGTAAATCAGGTTACTGGGGGTGGCGCCGGTAAGACCAACATCAGCCTCACGCGCTTCGCCGGGCCCATTGACGATACAACCGATCACTGCAACATCCATATGTGTACGCACATCTTCCAGGCGCTGCTCCAGCGTATTCATGGTAGCGACTACGTCGAAGTTTTGCCGTGAACAGCTGGGGCAGGCAATAAAGTTAATACCGTTACTGCGCAGCTTCAGGCTCTTGAGGATTTCAAAGCCGACCTTGACCTCCTCCACCGGATCCGCGGCAAGTGATACGCGCAGGGTATCGCCTATACCGTCCATCAGCAGCATACCAAGGCCAACTGCAGACTTGACGGTACCACCACGCAAACCTCCCGCCTCGGTGATACCAAGGTGCAGCGGCTGCTCGATCTGCTTGGCCAGCAATCGGTAGGCCTCCACTGCCATAAACACCTCCGATGCCTTCACGCTGACTTTGAAGTCGGGGTAGTTGTGCTTGTCCAGAATGTCCACGTGGCGCAGCGCAGACTCAACCAATGCCTCCGCCGTGGGTTCGCCGTATTTGCGCTGCAGTTCCTTGCCCAACGAACCGGCATTGACACCGATACGAATGGGAATCCCTTTGTCGCGTGCGCTGTCTATCACCTCGCGAACCTTGTCATCACGGCCAATATTGCCCGGATTGATGCGCAGGCAGTCCACGCCATACTCCGCGACTTTCAGGGCAATTTTGTGGTCGAAATGAATGTCGGCCACCAGCGGCACCTGGACGCGAGCGCGAATCTGCTTGAACGCTTCCGCGGCATCCATACTGGGAACAGAAATACGGACAATGTCTGCACCGGCATCGGCAATAGCCTGTACCTGCGCAACAGTGGCATCCACATCGCAGGTTTCCGTGTTGGTCATGCTCTGCACACTGATGGGAGCGTCACCACCAACGGCCACGTCGCCGACATATATTTTTCGTGAAAGCCGTCGCTTGATCGAAGATTCAGTCTTCATAATTTACCTGCCGGCCCGCCTTTGCGGGAACGGGTTTGTCGCTGGAACCAACCGTGGAGGACACCGCATCGCCCGTGCCCTGCCGCCACCACAGGGCAAATACCAGGAGCACCAGTATCAGCAGTCCCACCACCACGCCAACGCCTGTTCGCTGCAATTGCAGTGGTCGTGTCTGCACCGGCTTCTTTTTCTGTGCCCAGTGCTCGCGCTGTTGATCGAACGCTGCGAGCAGCTCGGCTTCGTCCAGTTTCATCAACTGGCCATACGCGCGCACATAGCCACGGGCGAATGCCGGGCTGCGCAAGGCAGTGTAATCATCGCGCTCCAGAATTCCCACGTACCCGGGCATCAAGTTAAGCAGGTCTTCCACTTCCCGTTCAGACAGTTCGGTCTTGAGACGGGCGTTGCGCAACCGCGTACCCGGGGTAACAAACTCGTCAATCTGCGATGTCGTATCACTGGTCACGTCAGGGGTTCCGCTGATACGCCTCGTATTCCGGGGATTCAGGATACAGGTTGGACAGGGCCAGGGCGTAACTACCTTCAGCGTCCCTGTCACCGGCTTCCCGCGCCAACCGAATGCCCAGCCAAAGCCCACGAGCTGATTGCTGCCGCACTACTGCGCGATAGGTGCCGTAATATTGTTCTGCAGTGCGAAAATCACCCGCATCAAAACGTAATTGCGCCAGTTCCAGCAGAGCAATACTGTTGGTACGGTCCATAGTAAGTGCTCTACGGAAAGCTTCCTCGGCCGCCATGGAATCGAACAGCTGGAGACGGCATAGCCCG
>JAUIIQ010000315.1 GCA_030431585.1 Gammaproteobacteria bacterium
CCCCATCCTGGGTTTGGCAGCCATCGCGCGCGCCGATACCCGCGCCAACAAGGTGGATCTCACCGTAGGGATTTATATGGATGAGGCCGGTGTTTGCCCGGTGTTTCGGGCCGTGACCGAGGCGCAGGAGGCACTGGCACGCGAGGAAACCACCAAGGCATATCTGCCTGCTGCAGGCGTTGAAGCGTTCAATACTGGTATGCAGCAATTGCTGCTGGGCGCGGGACACGCTGCGCTGCGTGACGGCAGAGTGAGCAGTGTACAGGCGCCCGGAGGCTGCGGGGCCTTGCGCATTGGTGCGGAAATTATTCATGCGGCAAGGCCCGGGGCAACAGTTTGGGTAAGTGACCCCACCTGGCCGGTCCATCTGCCCCTGTTAGGGAGCGTAGGCCTGCAGTTCTCGAACTATCGCTATTATGACCCTGCCAGCCACGGAGTGAACTTTGAGGGCATGGTGGAAGATCTCAAGCGCGCCGGTGAGGGGGACGTCGTGCTCTTGCACGGCTGCTGCCACAACCCCTGTGGCGCGGACCTTACCCTGAGTCAGTGGGCGGTGATTGCCGATATAGCCGAGGCCCAGGGCTTTCTCCCGTTTATCGATATTGCCTATCAGGGTCTTGGCGACGGCCTGGATGAAGACGCCGCCGGACTGCGCCTCCTCGCTGAACGCCTACCGGAACTGATTGTCGCCGCCTCTTGTTCCAAGAATATGGGCCTCTATCGTGAGCGCACCGGCGCCGCGATGTTTGTCTGCCGCAATGGTGACAATGCCCAGGCGCTGGTCAGCCAGGCGCTGGTGGCGGCGCGCAGAATTTATTCCATGCCGCCGGCTCACGGCGCATTGATTGCCGGCAGGATTCTCGCGGATGCGAATCTTGATGCGGCCTGGCGTGCGGAACTGGTGGACATGTGTGCTCGCATCAATGGCCTGCGCAGTGACTTGCGGGCAAAGCTGGAAGCGGCCAGCGGCGCCGATTTCGCTTTCATCGAGAACGAAAAGGGCATGTTCTCCTTCCTCGGCTTGTCCGCTCAACAGGCGATCAAACTGCGTGATGACTACGCGGTGTATATGCTGGATTCCTCGCGCATTAATGTGGCGGGGGTGAACGCGGGGAACATCGATTACCTGGCGGAGTCGGTGGCTGCGGTGCTGTAGTTTTTGAGTTTTTTGTCGGGCAGGCGCGGGTTTCTTTCTTGCTGCTCGGCTCAATGCCGCTTTCACAGGGCGAAAATGGCCACTCGCTACGCCGTGTTTTCGGGCCGCTGCGGAACTCGGCAAAGGTTGCTTGGCGCAACCTTTAAGCGCCTCAGACAGTCCTCGCGGAAATCCCCCGAAAACACGGCTGCGCTTAAAGCGGTGGCCTGACTATTTTCGCCCTGTGAAAGCGGCATTGAGCCTGGATCTGTTCGTAAATGTCGATACCTGTTGCAAACCCGGCCAATCGGTAGTGTGGCGAACGGTGGGAGCAGTGGGTTACAGGGTCTGGCTCAAAAAATGTGCGAAGCCAGGGACGGCGTAGCCCAAGCAGCCAGGGATGGCGCGCCTTTGCGTTTTTTTGAGCCAGACCCTGTAACTCGCTGCGCCTGCATCGGACATACCCTGGTTTTAGCCTTCCAGCTCCGACCATCTCTCAAACGCACTCTCCAGGTCTTCCTGCACCTGTGTCAGCTCAGCGAGAACTTTCTCCACCTCAGTATGGTCCCCCTGGTAGAACGTCGGCGTGGCGACCTGATTTTCCAGTTCGCCCTGCCGTGCTTCCAGAGCATCGATCCTGCCCGGTAAGGCGTCCAGCTCACGCTGATCCTTGTAAGACAGCTTGCGCTGTTTCGCCGGCGCTTCCGCTTTCGGCGCAGCCGCCGCTGCCGCGGTTACAGCGGGCTCAGCCACCGCACTTTTCGCGGTCGCAGAATCAGCCAGCTTGCCACCGCGTGCCTCCCAGTCGCGGTAGCCACCGGCTTGCTCCTCCACCCGGCCATTGCCCTCCAGAATCAACAGGCTGGTGACGACATTGTCCATAAACTCCCGGTCGTGGCTTACCAGCAACACCGTGCCCTCAAAGTTGAGCAGAATTTCCTCCAGCAACTCCAGCGTTTCGATATCGAGGTCGTTGGTGGGTTCGTCCAGTACCAGCAGATTGGCCGGTTTGCTGAACAGGCGTGCCAGTACCGCACGGTTCTGTTCGCCGCCGGACAGGGCTTTCACCGGCGTGCGCACCCGCTGCGGGGAAAACAG
>JAUIIQ010000102.1 GCA_030431585.1 Gammaproteobacteria bacterium
CGGCCACCTCCAGAGGCTGGCCAATGTCCAGGGATAATGCCAGTTGCTCACGCACCCGGGCCTCAACCCAGAGCGAGAAAGGGTTATACAACGAAAGCAGCTTGCTGCCCGGTGAAGCAGTGTCACCAGGCTCGGCGAAGCGCTCCACCACCCTGCCAGCAATGGGTGAGCGTATCTCACTGAAGCCGACCGCAGCCTCGGCCTCCCCCAGCGATTGCCGCGCCGAAGAAAGATCCGCCTCCAGTGCCGCTGCATCTGCACGCGCGGCATCGCGCGCGGCCGCGGCTATCAGGCCGCGTTGGTGCAGCGCTTCCGACCGTTCGAGGTTTTGCTGCGCTTCCCGCAGCCTCGCCTCAACCGACCGCACCCTGTCGCGGGCCTGCTGTGCGCGCGCCAGCAGATCAGTCTGCTCAAGCTCAAGCAGTAGCTGCCCCTGCTCCACATAGTCTCCTGCACGCACCTTGATAGAGGTGATGCGAGCGAGCAACCGGGACGAAATTATGGTGGCCTCCCTAGCTTCCACCGAGGCCGGCACAGGCTCTACAGCAGCTGTTTGCTGTTTCGTGACCGCCACGGCAGAAGACGCATCGAGCGTCGGCAGTGGCGCGACTCCCGGCTCTATCTTGTCGCTGAAGTAACCCGCCATACCCGCCACCATCAGTAGCAAAACGAGGATGGCCGCGAGCGGGAGCAGTATTTTTCTCATGTTCACAGAACCTCCGTCGAAGCTTGCGTCGACTCCGGTGACATATCGGGTTTATCGAATACCAGCATGTACACAACCGGCACCACTATCAGGGAAAACGCGGTGGATGCGACAATGCCGAAGATAATCGCCAGTGCCAGGCCCGAGAACACCGGATCAAGGGTGATAATCAGATTGCCCAGCATCGTGGTGCCCGCCGTCAGTAACACTGGCCGCATGCGCACAGAGCCAGCCTGCAACAGGGCTTCACGAATGCTGGCGCCCCGCTCCCTCGCCTGGGCAATAAATTCCACCAGAATGAGCGAGTTACGTACCACGATACCCGCCAGAGCAATCATGCCAATCATCGCGGTGGCGGTGAACAGAACCGGGTCAGGCGCACCCGCTATCCAGCGCTCGCCGAACTGATTCATCATCCAGAAGCCTGGCATGATGCCGATCACGGTCAATGGAATGGACAGCATTATGATCAGCGACAGTGACGTGGAACTGGTCTGCACGCGCAGCACAAAAAAGATAGCCGCCAGCGCAAAGGCGTAGCCCAGACCCATGTCGCGAAACACATCCTTGGTGATACGCCACTCACCTTCGCCGGTCCACTGCACATCCGTGCCCTGCGGCAATTGCCAGCCGTCTCCGCCACCGCTGTTGAAGAACGTACGCGATTGCCAGTCATTAGCCTCACCCGGCTGCTCACCCATGTCAGCATGCACATCGGCTATGATCTCGGCCGGCGTGCGGCCATTGAGTTCAGTCATGACGTACACCACCGGCCGCAAGTCCTTGCGATGGATGGTCTGATCCGCCAGACCTTCCTCCATACGACCTAACTCACCTATGGCTACCAGTGGCTGCGGTGCCACTTCAAGGCCCTGCGCTGTACTCGCCTTGGCAACGCCCTGGCGCCCCTTGACCAACAGGCGCTGAAAATCTGTCTCGGCCACCCGCTGCTGAGGATGCAGACGCAGCTCGATTGGCAGGGGTCTCGCCTCTCGCGGCAACTGCACAAACCCCGCCACATAACCATCATTCGCCATCATCAGGGTCTGTGCAATATCCTCGGTAGCAATGCCCGAAAGTGCCGCTTTCTGACGGTCGGCAACAAAACGCAGGCGCGGCTTGTCAGCTTCCACCGTTGAATCTATCTCTACCACGTGAAGCTCACGCGACAGGCGCGCCATCAACGCCAGTGCCGCCGTCTTCTGCGTTTCGTAACTGGTTAAGGTATCACCATAGATTTCAGCCACCAGTGTGCTCAACACGGGTGGGCCGGGCGGCACCTCCACGACTTTGATCGACACGCCGTCGGCACTGAAAGGCTTCAGCAATTCCCGCAGCCGCAATACCAGGCCGTGAGACTGATGCGCGCGCTCGGTTTTATCTGCCAGTGTAAGCCGTAACTCCCCCATGTGCGGGCCGATGCGCTGGTAATAACGGCGCACCATGCCGTTGAAATCGATAGGGGAAGGCTCACCCACAAAAGCGGCAACGGCACGCACCTCAGGAACCCGGGTGACTTCGCTGGCAATATGCCTGGCCATGGCAGCCGTCTGCTCGAGGCTGGCGCTTTCGGGCATATCTATCAACACCTGCACCTCATTCTTGTTGTCAAAAGGCAGGAGCTTCAACGGCACCATGCGAAACAGGGGGAGACTGGCCGTGACCATGAACAACAACAGCACCAGCCACAGACTGAGCCTGGCACGGCGACGGTTATCCAGCAAAGGCGTCATCATGCGCGCATAGAACCCGTCGGCGTGAACCACATCCACCTCAACGGGAGCTTCTTTAAGCAACTTGCCGGCCAGCCATGGAGTCACCAGAAAGGCGACCATGGTGCTGGTGATCACGCTGGCAGGTACATTGAACGCCATGGGCGCCATGTACGGCCCCATCATGCCGGTTATGGTGGCCAGTGGCAGAAACGCGAAAATAATGGTCACGGTGGACATAATCAACGGCACGCGAATCTCCGCCATGGCAGCCACCACACGCTCCGCAGGCGACATATCCTTGCGCCCCATGAAGCGACTGATATTGTCGACTCCGGTAATGGGATCATCCACCAGCAGGCCCAGGGAGAGTATCAGTGCAAACAGGGTGACCCGGTTGATGGTGTACCCCAGCGCCATATCCATGGCGAGGGTAAGACCGTAGCAGATGGGGACCGCGAGCCCCACCACAACCGCAGGACGCCAGCCAAGGAATACACCAATAAAAATCACCACGGTGAAAATGGCAAAGCCAAGGCTGCTGGCCAGATTGTTCACCTTCTCGTTGGCGGTCTGGCCGTAGTCGCGCAGCACCTCCACGCGAACTTCCGGCGGCAGCAGATTGGCCTGTAACTCCGCCATGACTGCGTGCACATCGCGGGCGACGCCTACCGCATTCGAGCCCGGCTGCTTGGCGACCGATAGGGCCACCATGGGGCGTGTGCCAATATCACCTACCGCATGGTCCGGGGAAAAACCTATCCAGGTATAGCTGTCGGGCTCATCCGGGCCGTCGACTATCCGCGCCACATCCTGCAGATAGACGGGTACGCCATCAATGACGTTCACCACAAGCTGCCGCAACTCGCCGGTGTCACGCAGGACATCTCCCGCTTCCAGCTCAATAGACCGATTACCAAAGGTCCAGTCGCCTGCGTTGTGCAGTACATTGGAGACCGCCAGCGCGTTCACCACGTCCTGCGCAGTGGTACTGCGAGCACCCATGCTTTCCGGGTCGACCAGAACACGCACGACGCGCGGCCGGCCACCCACAACGTTTACCTCGCTGGTGCTGGGAATACCCTGCAAAAACGTCGACACTTCATCTGCCATACGCCGCAGTTCAAAATCACTGTATTGCTGCGGATCCTCACTCCACAGGCCCAGCATCAGTATGGGTACGTCATCCACCTCGACGGGGCGCATCAACCAGCGACTGACAACCGGCGGCAGGCTGTCCTGGTTGGAATACAGCTTGTTGTAGGTATTGAGGATGGAATCTTCCCTGTCCTCGCCCACGTAAAAACTCAGCGTCACAGAGGCCTGGCCAGTACCCGTTGCCGAGTAGACATGCTCCACACCCGGAATCTGGGCGAGCAGCTTTTCCAGCGGAATGGTGACCTGCCGCTCAACCTGACCGGCGCTAAGCCCTGGAGCCTCTACCAGCACGTCCACCATAGGCACCACGATCTGTGGTTCCTCCTCGCGCGGGGTGTACAACAGCGCCAGCAGGCCGGCAAACAAGCCCAGCACGAAAATCAGTTTGGGCAGTCCGCCACCCAGCGAGTAATGGATCAAGCGGTCAACAGGATGAGGCATGGTCAGCAAGACTCCCCGGTCGCCGGGCTACTGGAAGGCGCAACCGGGCTGCCTGCCCAGTTTCTTCAGAACAATGGCCAGGGGACAAAATCCGGTAAAAGCGGCCTGCAACAAGTTGGCGCCCACAAAAGCGGTAAACCACAGCCAGTAATGCGAATGCAGCTGACTTAGCACCAGGCTGACCAGAATAAAGAGGCCGGCAAGGGCCAGTACAAGTCTGTCTACGTTCATCGTTGTTACCTCATGATTTGAGTTTTTCGATGCCCATCATTTTGAGCATGTATTGCGCTCTGGGTACGCCAGCAGGCACTGGCGCAGGCTTGTTCGTGGTGATAGCCACACACTTACGGCGCAGATATTCGGCCAGGCCTGCGGTACCTCGCCAAAGGCCGCCCCAATAATCGCCACCTTTGCCATGTCGCCTCCGTCTCCTATCACGTTGTTAAGCTTCCGGGCAGTAGATTCCGTGCAGAGTCTCCAGCACAGCACGCACTTCCGCATTGTGCAAAGAGTAAAACATCCGTTGCGCATCGCGCCGTGCTGCCACCAGACCAGCTTCGCGCAAGCGCGCCAGGTGCTGCGAAATAGCAGACTGGCTCAGGCCGGTAAGGCCCTCCAGCTCACCCACGGTGTGTTCGCGACTGACCAGGGCACAGAGCACCATCAAGCGGCTGGAATTGGCCAGCGACTTCAGCAGCTGCGCTGCTTCCCCGGCGTTCTCCTGCATTGCGGATAAATCGACTGTGTGTGGCTTACTCACGGTACGCCCCCAACTCAATACATTATATTTTTATAATATTAGACATCCTTCATATTAGAGTCAACTAATACACAATTCTCACGCAAATACACCGCGGAACTCGCCGCCGGTAAAACCTTTTTAGAAGCAGGTGTAAATCCACGTGGAGTTCAGGCCCGTATACCCCCTCAAGTGACTGCTGTCGGCCAGCAAACAGCGCGGGAGGGGCGCGGCCCGCCAGCCAGTTACGGAACGCAACGCAATCTACTTGAATTGAACTTTCTGGAGCTGAACATGAAAAACAAACTGACTACTGCTATCGCCTCTGCCGCACTCGCCATGGGCTTGTCCGCTGGCGCACAGGCCGCCTCATTTTCCGAATGCGCCTCTACCAGTCTGGTAAACTTCGACGGCACCATCGTCGACGCCGCTGTCGCAACACCGGCCCTGAGCACGCTGGTTGACGCCGTCACCGCGGCGGGCCTGGGCGATGCCCTGGCAACCACCGACAACATCACCGTCTATGCACCGACCAACGACGCCTTTGCTGCCCTGCCGGCTCCGTTGCTGGACGCCGCACTGGCTGACGTGGATTTGCTGACCGGCATTCTCACTTACCACGTCTCCACCGGTCATCAGGACCCGCGCAAGTTCCCCGGTTCCGTGGCCACTTCGCGATCTACCCTGCAGGGACAGAACGTCTACTTCACCCGCTCTGGCGGAGAAGCTCGCGTCAACAACGCCGTTGTGACCTGTCAGGGCGTGCGCGCTTCCAACGGCTTCGTATGGGTAATCGACAGCGTCCTGCTGCCCAACCTGTAAGCGCGGCATCAACAGGCACTCGCCTGGCGAGTGCCTGCACGCACCCGGTGGCAGGACTCAGGACAGCAGCAACTCCTCCCTGCCCACCACTATTTCCTTTCGTTTCTGCGACATCAGTTCGTACTCTGCACTTTTGATGTCCGAGACGTAATGCCAGGTTGCACTCACCTTCCCAGCGTCGAATTGCACCTCCAGAAAACCGCGGTCGGCCAGATTGGCATAGGCCAGGTCATCCACAAGCTGTGAAGCTAGCGGGGCAAACAGCACGGCATTCTCCAGGCCCAGTTCTCCTTCGGCGCCAGGCGATGTAACGCTCGTCCCGGCAAATTCGACCCCAACGGGTGTGCCATCCGCCAGCGTCAACTGCGAGGCCCAGCTGTTATGACTGTCTCCTGCGAGCACAACCAATCGGGACTGCAACTGGCTGGCATGTGTCAGCAGGTCTTCACGCTCAAACTCGTAACCATCCCAGGCATCAAGATTCAGGGGGATAACCGAGTCCAGCAAGGCCTGTTCCGCGGCACTCCTCTCCTGAACTGGCTTGGCCTTGGCTGCCAGCGAGGTGAGCAATGCCGCAGTCGCCTCGTCCAATCCCCCCTCTCCCACTCCGCTGAGCGGTCGCACCAGTGGCTCGGGCATGACCAGCCTTGCCATCAGCACCTGCTGCCCCAATACCTGCCAGCGAGCGGTGCTGTCCGTGAGCGCCTGCTTCAGCCAGCGACGCTGCTCCTCTCCGAGCATTGAGCGCCCGGAACTGGCAGCAGCGGCGCGCACGGCGCCCACATCAATGAGCCCACCATTGGTAAAATCAGCATATTCCAGCTGTTTGTCCCGGCCAATAACCCGGGTATCAAGCATCAATAAATCAAGCAGGCCACCCCACTCAAAGCGACGGTAGGTAATAGCCAGTTCGGCCTCTGGAGGACGCACGGGCAGCCACTCATACCAGGCCTGGATCGCGGCGGCACGACGTGTAAAAAAATCACCCTCTGTATCCGGATCGTGGTTTTCTGCACCGTCTTTCCAGGTGTTGTTAGCCACTTCATGATCATCCCACACAACGATGAAAGGATGTGCGGCATGACAGGCCTGCAAATCCGGGTCCATACGATACTGTGCATAGCGCGTGCGATAGTCAGCCAGATCAAGCAGTTCGCCCGGAGGCTCCGACACCCGCGACAGCGCCTGGGCATCCTCACTGGCATAACCGTCTGCCGCGTACTCGTAAATGTAGTCACCCAGGTGCAGCACTGCATCGTAGTCGCGGTTGGCGATCTCGCGGTAAGCGTGGAAGTAGCCCGCTGGGTAGTTGGAACAGGAAACCACTGCAAAGCTGGCAGCGGCCACGCCTGAAGCAGGTGCTGTGCGCGCAAGGCCCGTGGGTGACACCTTGTCACCGCTGGTGAATCGATAGTAATAGCGCATACCCGGTGCCAGACCATCCGCGTCCACCTTCACCGTGTAGTCGACCTCCACAGAGGTGGTCCCGCTGCCACGGTTGAGCACATCGCTGAAGGCGGGATCACTGGCTATTTCCCAATCGACAAACACGGTCCCGTCTTGCTGTGGTGTCAATCTCGTCCACAGAATTACCCGGTCCTGTAAAGGGTCACCCGAGGCAACGCCATGTAAAAACTCAGCAGGTACGCCTCGTTCTCGAGACCGGTCGGAACTGTCTGAACAGCCGATCAGGTTCGCGCCCAGGAGCGGGAGCAGTGCTGCTGCTGTGATGCCCTGGCTGATTCGTCGACGGGTTAGGTCCGGTTTATCTGGCATTTGCTGCAGGCTCCTGGGCAGGAAGGAAAGACAAGCCAGAGTGTAGCGCAAGACTCCCTCGAGCATGCATATACCTTGGGACAGTGCTGCGCCTTCCGGGGGCAGGGGGATATCAGGATAGAGAAATCAGCAAAAGTGTGCGGCTACCAATTGCCCCTGATCAGTTCCTTCAGCGCCGCCTTGTCCAGTTCCGCCTCGGCAAGCAAGCGCTTCAACATGGCGTTTTCACCCTCCAGCAGACGCAATCGCCCCTCGAGGGTGGCCTCTTCATCTTTCACCTGACTCTGCCAACGCTCTACGGTCTCCTGGCTCACCCCGAGACATCGGGCCAGGTCAGCTACATCTGACTCACTTTTATGCTCCTTGAGCATGCGGGTAATATGCTCATCGGAGAAGTCGGAATGCATGCTGCGATCCATATTGAGACCTTGACTCAATTTACCGGGCTGTAAGCCCAACATTGGCGTGTGACGGGAGAGGGCGGAGGCTTTCCCGCGATGCGGGGTTGGCAGAACCTTGCTCGCCCGTGGAGTAAAAAAGGGACGTTATTGTCATCGGGAACACTTTAGTAGTCATCGCTATTTTCATTGAGGCGGGCACCCTTCCCACTCCGCCACCGGCCGACTTGCGCCTCAGTATCCGCCAGCACATCTGCCAGAACTGTAAATTCTGTGTAAAAAAAGCCGTCATCAACCTCTGAACGCGCTCTAACTACTCCACGGCAGACATGAGCACATCCAGTCAACGCTGTATTTGTTTATAATCATATAACAAAAAGCAGTAACAAAAAAAATTGATGTATTGCAACCGTAGGGGCACAACATGGGGCCAGTCAGTGTAGGGCTGCTGGAGGACGACCAACCTCAGGGAGAAATGGTCGGTAGCTGGCTTCGAGCCGAGGGGTATGCCTGCCAGCATTTCACCCGCGGTCTTGCCTGCCTTGAAGGCCTGCGCGAGCAACCCCTGGACATGCTCATTATCGACTGGCAGTTGCCTGATCAAAGCGGCCTTGAGGTGATGCGAGATGCCCGGACAGTTCTGGGTTTCAGCGGCCCAATAATATTCACCACCGCGCGCGCCAGTGAGGAAGATATCGTCCAGGCTCTGTCCAGCGGTGCCGATGATTACCTGATCAAACCCCTCCGGCAGAAAGAATTGCTGGCACGCCTGAGCGCCCTGTGGCGCAGGGCAGGCAACCACAGCGCTGAGTCGTTGCAGTTGGGACCGATCTCGCTGGATCTGGTGAATCAGCAAGCATGGCTGGACGGGGAAGTGATAAAGCTGACGCCCACCGAATTCAGCCTTGCCGCCTGCATGATTTCCCGGGTGGGAGAGCTGTTGTCACGGGAGTTCCTGCTCAGGGAGGTGTGGGGCGTGAACGCCTGCATTGATACGCGCACCGTGGATATGCATGTCTGCAGACTGCGTAAATTGTTAAAAATTGGACCTGAAGCCGGACTGTGCATCAACACAGTCTATCGGCACGGATATCGTCTGGAGCAATTGTGAACCTGAAGTCCGGTATACCGCTGATGCTGGGCCTGCTGGCCAGTTTTTCCTGCACACCACTGGCCAGCGCCGGAGACCTGCTCTACGAAGCTCGCAGAGGCGATACGCTGTGGGACATCTGCCTTCGCTTTTCTTATAAGTCGGGCTGCTGGAAACAGCTGGGCGATTACAACGAGATCGACAATGACAGGGCCATCGCCCCCGGTAGCTTCATCCGCATCCCGCGAGACTGGCTGGTCAGCACACCAACGGTAGGTGAAGTGTTAAGCGTCTCCGGCGACGTACGGTATGACCGCCACAACAGTGGCAACCTTGCTCCGCTGGCTCTCGATAGCGATCTGCACCTGGGAGGCCGCATCGTGACAGGAGAGGGCTCAGCCAGGCTTCGTCTGGGCAGGTTCAGCGAATTGCTGCTCCGGGAGCACTCCCAGTTGATCCTGGACAGCCTTGGCAAAGGTGCATCCAGCGACGTACAGGAGCTCCGGTTGCAACAGGGTGAAGTGGAAAGTGAGATCAGCCCGGGAAGGGGCTCGCATTTCCAGATACGCACTCCTGAAGCCATCGCGGCAGTACGCGGAACACGCTACCGGGTGAACACCGGAAGCGCTGGCACTACACGCAGCGAGGTACTGGCTGGTGCCGTCAATGTGGCCGGCGGTGCAGCCGAGGTTGATGTAACCGCCGGATACGGCGTAGCGTCGCGCGCCGGCCAACCCCCGGGCCCCCCGCGCAAGCTGCTTCCGCCGCCTGCGCTGCCCTCGTCACTGATCGAGTCGCCACTGCCGGTGGCACTGCAATGGCCGGCACACCCGCAAGCTGTCGCATGGCAGTTGGATATTTATGCGCAGGGGGGCGACACGCCGCTACAGTCCGTGCTTCTGGACACGCCAGCCTGGAGGTCTGCCACGCTGGCCCTGGGCTGTTACCGACTGGTACTGCGCGCCGCGGATGCAGAAGGTTTTAAGGGACTGGACGCAACGCAGCGCCTCTGCGTGCTACCTGCAACGCCACCACCTGAACCAGAACCCGAGCCAAACCGCTGGTGGGAGCCGCTGCTGGTGATCGCCACTGTCGCTTTGATAATAGGCCTGTAGGAGGTGCCAGGATCGCTGGGGATTGGCACCGATACCCGCTCCGGTCGATTACTACTCGCCCTGCTGGGAGGGCTGCTGTGCGCTACGGTGGACTGGTTTGATCTGCTCTCACCTATCGACCTGAGCCTCTATGACCTGGCCAACGAGGCGCTCCCGCTGTCACTGAACGAAGAACTGCTGATCGTCTCTATAGACGAACAGAGCCTGCTTGAACTGGGGCAGTGGCCCTGGGCACGGGAAAGGCATGTTGAATTACTGCGCCGTCTGGACGCCGCCAACGTGCGAGCGATTGCCCTGGACCTGGTGTTCGCCGAAAGGAGTCAGCACGCACCCGAGGTCGACATCCTGCTGGCGGAGACCATCTCGACAGTAGGCAGGGTGGCTCTCCCTGTTTTCATCGACAATAACGGTTCCGGGCAGCCGCTGGAGGTCACGCCCCTTGAGAACATCGGGCGTGCGGCTACCGCGATGGGGCATGTGCACGTAGATCTGGACAACGACGGCATAGCACGCACGGTTTACCTGCGCGAGGGGCTCGGGACGCCGCACTGGGAGCACCTGGCTGTTGCTCTGGCGCGGGCTGCTGGCATCGATATACAGCCTCTGCCGGGCACTCGCATGCCAACATCGCCGCCTGAAAAAACTACCGACACGGTGATTGTGCGCGACTATGGAAACCTTATCGCGTTTACCGGGGGAGCAGGCTCCATACCCAGACTGAGCTATGTTGACGTCATGCGCGGAAGGGTGGCTGCAGAGCAGTTGCGCGATAAAATTATCTTCGTCGGCGTCACCGCGGCGGGCCTGGCCGAGCGCATGACCACCAGCGTGGGCTCACTGAGCAGTGTTGAGGTCAATGCCAATATATTCCAGGCCCTGCGCACCGGCCATTTGTCACAACGGCTGAGCAGTTCTATCACGGCCCCTGCTATCTTTCTCTACACATCCCTTGCGCTGTTTCTGTTCAGCGGTCAATACGCAGGCAGACTGTTGCTTGCCACCATCGGCTCTGCCGTCGCCGCCGCGGTGATCTCATTTACCCTGTTTGCAAAGTTTCGGGTCTGGGTCTCTCCCGGTCCGGCCCTGCTTGGACTGCTATTTTTTTATCCCCTGTGGAGCTGGCTTCGCTTACGCGAGACCATGATATTTATTCGTCGGCAACTCAGTGAAATCGAACGCGAGAATTCCCGGTTCAGAAGGAGAGAGCCCCTGCTTCCTGAGCCCGCCGGCAATGGCGTTATCGCCACAAATCTCTATCTGCTTGATCAGGCCTACCGCAATGCGAGCTCCAATCGCGACCTGCTCAACGACTCCCTGGAACATCTGACCGTCGGCGTGCTGCTGGCAGAGCAGGACGGCACGCTGATTGTGGCCAATCACCTGGCACGCTCACTACTTGGCATAGACTCTGGCTGCTCCACCTTACAACAGGCGATGGAGTCGCTGCGACTCAAGGGCAGGGTGAGCAGTGCTGAGGCGATTGACGCGCTGGTCAGCGCCAGCACCGGCTTCGACATAGAAGGTACCACCCGTCAGGGCGAAAAGGACTTGTTATGCCGCGGTTACCGAGTCGAACTGTCGCCGCCGGTGCTACTGCTGACCCTGACGGACATCACCGATATCAACCGCTTACAGCGGGAACGGGGCGAAGCCCTGGACTTCCTCTCCCATGATCTGCTGTCACCACTCAACTCGGTGTTGGCCGTTATCGAGAACGCGCGTACTGCCAGGGATGAAACACCAGATCGCACTGTGCTGACAGAAATTGAGGGCTATGTCCGGAAAAACCTCGGGTATGCGGAGAATTACGTTCATCTGTCACGTATCGCCAATACCGACTTTCGCGACCTCAAACCACGGCTGGCTCAAGCCATTATCGACAATGCTGTGGCCCAGGTGTACCAGATTGCGCGGCGCAAGAATGTCGAACTGAAGTCCTGCCTGTTACTTGATGACATCTGGCTGCAATGCAACCAGGGCCTGCTGGAGCG
>JAUIIQ010000103.1 GCA_030431585.1 Gammaproteobacteria bacterium
GCCGATGACTTTACCCGTCAGGCTGGCCTGGGTATCCATCGCTGGTATTACCCTGTCTGTGTTATTCCTGACTCCAGTGGGTGTATCCGCGCCATGGGATAAATTTCTGCACTTTCTGTTCTTCGGTATTCTGGCTTTGTTCGCGTACATTCCCAGCCGCAGCAATCGGACTTACCTGAAATACTGCCTGTACATAGTCCTGTTCAGCGCGGCGATTGAACTGCTGCAGTCGCAACTACCGGACCGGGACATGTCGTCTGTAGACCTGCTGGCCAATGTTGCAGGCGTGCTCCTGGCAGCGACGCTGATGTACGCCATCAGAGGCCGCAAACGCGCCGCAGGCCAGCGACCTTGAAGACGAGCTTCACCTGATCAGTCCAGCAGCGTGACGCAACCGGTATCCCCATCCAGACGCACCCGGTTACCGCTCTGCAGAAAATGCGTTCCCTGGCGTGTATTGACCACGCAGGGCAGTCCATATTCACGCGCTATCACCGCACCATGCGAGACCGAACTTCCCAGGTCTGTCACCAGGCCACCAATCAAACTGAAGTAAGGCGTCCAGCCAATGTCAGTAATGGGCGTCACCAGTATTTCACCCGGCTCCAGCGCCGCCGCCTCGGCCAGGGTGTTGGCTACCCTGACCACGCCCTCTACCACGCCGCGCGAGGCCGGCCGGCCTATCAGCACGCCATCTTTCACCTCTACCGATTGCGCCTCAAGCGGCTCAGGCATGCCCACCGATATCTCGGGGAATTCGAACTGCTGTTGATAGTCCAGCGCGCTGCGGCGAGCCAGTGCAGTTTCCACCGCAGCGGCCTGCGGCGCCGCGATGAACTCTCCCAGCTCCCAGGTAGGGAAAAAGCAAACCAGGTCAGGGTCGGGTATCAGGCCTTCTGCAGCCATGCGTTGGCCAAGGTGACGAAACGCGTCCTTGAACCGGTGAGCCAGTTCCACCAATTGTGACTTGGTCAACTCGCGGCGGCGAATGGCGTTGTGGGCCCTGGGCAGAATCCAGCGTAAGCCGCGACTCAGTGATGACCAGTCTATTGCTTCGCTGTGCAGCTCGCGATGCCCTCCGGTCAGTAACCGCGCATGCACCGCAGCCTGCATACTCTGTATCAGCGGAGTGAGATCATCACGCCAGGACGGGTCACGTACGCACAGTTCGCGATAGCCTCGATGCCCGTGACGATCGAGAAAACCCTGAAATAATGCGGATACTTCGCGGGTTTCCCGCAACCAGGTGATGGCCTCTTCGATAGTGGCGGCCTGGAATGCGCTCTTTGCCTGCGGGTGCGCGGCAACGACGTCCAGCAATTCGTCCAACTCTTCAAGCATCAGCGCGCTTTCCACGTTGCTGGCGCCTGACAGCAGGCGCACCGCCTCTGCCTGCTCTGCCACCGTGCTTTCGTTGGATTTTCCCGACACCATATTCTCTACAATGGCGCACAGAAAACCCGATAGCGCGGAGGACTGGATATGTACCGCCATAGCGTGATCGAAGAAGGACATTTTGCTGGAAATCTCGCGCCACATCGCTTCACTATCCTGCAATTCCTCAATAGCAAACTGCTCCAGTTCCCGGCCGAAGCCTGCCACCACTTTTGGCGCTGCCAGGCAGTAGCGCAGCAGCTTTGCTGTATTCCCAATGCGCCGCCACAGGGGCAGTGGTGGCAGCGCCTTGAGCTCCGGCACAACGCGGCCACAGAGCGTTTGCGCTGCCTGTTCAACGCTGGAGCCCAGCACGCCGGCTGACATGTACACATTACCCGTCATATTGAGAAACAGGTGCCCGTAGGCCGACGCCGTTATCTGCCAGTTCGTATCGATACGCTCGCGCACACCCACCTTCACCTGCATGTGCTGCAGGCCGTAATCAATACCCCAACCGGTAAAGGACATCGTTAGCGGGCAGACCGCGCCAGGCATCATTTCACTGACATTGCTGATTGTCAGCACGTCGTCTGCACGCGGCAGCGCCGTATCGAACTCATTCAGGTCTGCCGGCAAGGTAGTGACAGGACGCGCCTGCAGCCAGAATAGTTCACCGCTCTGGTCGATTGCCCACTCCAGGTCCAGCGGCTGTCCCTCCTGTGCTGCAGCGGCCCGTGCCTGAGTGGCTATCCGGGTGATATCCGCGTCACTGAGAACCGCGTTGTTGCCTACCAGTTGTCTGCGAACAATGTCCCCGTAGCGATTGATCGCATAGTGATCCGGTGTAGCCTCTCCACTTACCAGGGCTTCGCCAAGCCCCTCCACCGCATCGATTATCAGGAGATCGCGCCGGGCGCTTACCGGGTCAGCAGTAAACACCACGCCTGCCGCGCGAGCATCCACCATGCGCTGCACTACCACGTTCATAACCGCCACATCGTTCTCGGCATTGGCTTCCAGGTACTGCCTGGCGCGGTCACCGGCAGCAGAGGCGACGCACTGGTCTATGGCCTGGCGTAAGCCGGTCTCATCCTCCACATTCAGAACCGTGTCGTACTGGCCGGCAAAAGAGGCTTCCGCTCCATCCTCACCCAGGGCGGAGGAACGCACTGCCACTTTTGCACAGCTCAGCCCGTGGAAAGCCTCGTCCAGCCCGGGGGGATAGCTGGCTGCTTCTGCATTGCGAATGACGAACGCGGGGGGCACCGCGAGCCCCATGGCGAGTAAACGGGACAGGCCCCAGGCCTTGCCCCCTACCGAATCGTCATCAATCTGTTCGAGTGTCAGGATTTCCATAGCCAAACCGGCGCACCTTTGCGTGGGCTGTCAGCCCAATTCATATTCTTCAAGACCGCTTTTTTCTTGTAGATCACAGTATTCCTTGAAGTTTCCCGGGAACAGGAATGGCGCGTGACCCGCAGCATTGCGGTAGTAACTGTGGCAGTCACTGGAACCCCAGGAGAAACGTTCGAAGCGCTGGTCCATCCATTGATTATATTGGTCAAATGCATTCCTGCTGACGGCAATACTGTTTGCCTGTGCAGACTGCATGTCGCCCAGTAAACGAACGATGGTCTCCACGTTCTTTTCTGCCGTCAGGAAATAGGACACGTTAAGTACCAGCCCGTTGGGACCAACAGCAAAAAAGTAATTTGGGAAGTCCGGTACCGAAATACCTTTGTGAGCTCTTGGGTCATCGCCCATGGTCTGCGCCAGAGACTTGCCGCTGGCCCCTACCACATCGATTCGATCGAAATCGAGTATCCTGTATCCCGTGCAGTAAATAATGACGTCGGCGTCAATAGTGCGGCCGTCACTGGTGATCAAGCCAGTGGCCGTCACCTCGCGCAGGCCCGAGGGAACCAGCTCAACGTTGTCACGGTTCAGTGCCGGGTAGAAATCATCGGACACAAGCCCGCGCTTGCAACCATAGTGGGTGTCAGGCACCAGCGCTTCCTGGGTTGCCGGGTCATTCACCGTACGCTTGATAAAGCGCTTGACGACGTTTTCGAACTGGCCCATGCGTTTGTGGCCCAGTGTGACGGCATGCTCCACCTGGCCCATCATGGTCCGCTGCCACTTTCGGGTAAGGGTAATCAGTGCGGGAAAGCGCCGTACCAGTTTTTTATAGCGCTCGGAGTAACGTTTTTTGCCTCGCGGCATTATCCAGTTCGCGGAACGCTGCAACACGGTAAGCTGCCCTGCTATTTGCGCCACTTCCGGAACAATCTGTACCGCGCTGGCGGCTGAACCAACAATGACCACCCGCTTGCCGGTCAGGTCAACATCATGGTTCCAGCGGGTACCGTGCCAGCTGTCACCCTGGAAGCTGTCCATCCCCGGCACATCGGGATACAGCGGCGTATGCTGGTTTCCCATGGCATTGATGACTACATCGAAATCCTGTTCTTCGCCCTCACTGGTACGCAAGCGCCACGATCCGCCTGCCTGGTAGTGAGCGGCATCAATTCGCGTATTCAACTGCATGTGCGGATCCAGCCCGAACTCGGTAGCGCAGCGCGCCAGATAGGCCTGGATCTCAGGCTGGTCAACGAAGTTCGCGCTCCAGTCAGGATTAGGGGCATAAGAAAAGCTGTAGGAGTGTGCCCATACGTCGCAGGCAAGCCCGGGATAACTGTGCAGTCGCCAGGTCCCGCCGGGGGCATCCAGCGCGTCGAAAATGGTGAAGTCGGTAAACCCCTTTTGCAACAGTTCACGCCCCGCGGCAATGCCTGCAGGACCGGCCCCGATAATGGCTATACGCAATGGTTTGTCTCTACTCATACTCTGGCATTCCTGTAAGTCTTATGGAACGTTGTTTAAGTTTGTATTGGCCAAGGCATCAGGCACCGATTAACTCGTATTCCTGCAGAAGTGGTTCGTCCAACTCGTGCCGATACTCAGACGGCGGCCCCGGGAACGTTGCAGGAATACCGTCATCGTCGAGATACCAACTGGAGCAGCCGGAAGTCCATATCGTCTCGCCGAAAGCATTGCGCAGGTTTTGCATGTAAGCGGCGGTTATATCGTTCCTGGGCGCCATGGCAGTGATCTCTCCCTGGCGGATTTTATCGATACACTGCATGACGTAGTTCACCCCAATCTCTGCGATCTCGATAAGTGAAAGGTTGGTGATGGGGCTATTGGGGCCAACCAGCATAAAATAGTTGGGAAAGCCGGGAATACTGATAGACCGGTACGTCTTGATACCATCTTTCCAGTAATCTGCCAGCGACTGTCCGTTAAGCCCTACGACATGTTTCACGTTCTGTGCATTAAAGAAGAACCCGGTTGCGAGAATCAACAAGTCCAGCTTGTGCTCTTTGCCATCCACGGTGCGCACGCCTTCAGGCGTGACGCATTCAATGGCCGTTGTTTCCACTGTGACATTTGGGCGCTGAACCGCCTCGTGAAAACTGCCTGACATAATCATGCGTCTGCACATGGGAAGGTAGTCCGGCGTTAGCTTCTTACGCAGTACCGGATCTTTCACCGAGTCCAGAGCGCTCTGGCAAGCCTTGAAGACAACGCGACGTCGAAACCCGTCCTTCAGGGCCGCAAGACCAAACTGTTCCCCTATCCAGCTGTAGAACCAGCGAGTGAGCCTGCCCAGAACAGGAAAAGCGTGTTTGAGGCGTATCGCCATAGGCGAATACTCGGGGTTGGCAGTGTTGATAACCCATTGCGGTGTGCGCTGGAAGATAGTGAGGTGTTCCGCTCTGGCTGAAAGTGGGTCTACCGATTGCACAGAGGAAGAGCCGGTGCCGATAATGCCCACGCGCTTGCCCGTGTAATCGTAGTCGTCATCCCAATCTGCGGTGTGAAAACAGGCGCCGGAGAAGTCCTGCAGGCCTTTGATATCCGGATAATGAAGATTATTCAGTGGGCCTGTAGCCGCCACATACACATCGAAAAGTTCCTCGTTGCCGTCGCCCGTGGTCACTCGCCACTGCGCATTTTCAAACCGGGCAGCTGTAACCTCGGTATTGAAGCGAATGAAAGGTCGTACACCATACTTATCCACCACCTTCTCAAAATAGGCACGAATTTCCGGGCCCGGCGAAAACCGATGCGTCCAGTCCGGGTTGGGCTCAAAACTGTAGCTGTAGGTAAAGGAGGCAACATCACAGGCCACACCCGGATAGCGATTCTGCCGCCATGTACCAGAGACCGCGCCGGACCGCTCGTAGACAACAAAGTTATCGATACCTTTTTCCAGCAGCTTGATAGCCATAAGAATGCCGGACATACCGGCTCCCACGATACAGATACGCGGTTCTTCGCCGGGTTCGCCAGAGTGTGTGTTTGCAGCAGAAGCAGTCATTCAAGCTTGTCCATGTTTTAAGCAGGCAGAATATTTCGAATGGGATCAGGTTAATCCCATCATCTCGACAATACCGTGGCTATGCCCCGCGATATAGCCGCCATCGGCAACAATAGCCTGCCCGGTAACGAATGAGGCTTCATCTGAAGCCAGAAATAGAGCGACGTTCGCCATTTCCAGTGGTTCACCAAAACGCCCCAGCTTGGTCTGGGCACGGATATCAGCCTTCACGTCAGCCATGAACTCCTGATTGAGCACATCATCAAACATGGGCGTCTCGATGAACCCGGGGCAAAGCGCATTGCAACGTATACCCATGCGGCCGTAATCAATCGCGATATTCTTGCTGAGGTTCACCACGCCAGCTTTCGAAGCGTTGTAGGAACTGCCGCCTTCTGTAGCGACGACGCCTTCGCAACTGGCAACGGTGACGATACTGCCGCTGCGCTGCTGCATCATTTGCGGCAGTACGGCCTTGGCAGAGAAAAAAGTGCCACTGAGGTTGACGTCGATAACCCGTTGCCAGGCCGCCTCTTCTACCATGTGAACCGGCCCTGCATCTCCGATGCCGGCAGAGGTTACCAGCACATCCACTGAACCAAACCTCTCCACGGCCTCGCCAACAGCGCCCTGCTGGTACTCCAGGCTGGTCACGTCGCCCTCCAGAAACAGTACCTTGTCGCTGATCGATTCAAGCTCGTGCCATTGCTCGTTGCGCTTCAGGTCCAGACCGACTATCGCCGCGCCCTCCTCGGCGAAGCGCCTGGCGCAGGCAAAACCGATACCTGACCCCGCTCCGGTTATCAACGCTACTTTGTTATTCAGTCGTCCGCCCATCCTGTTGCTCCCTGGTTCAGTCGCCGTCTCAGCGGGTGTTGCGCGCTCAGGCGAACACGGATCTGAGAAATTCAATTCGCTTGTGCATAGACGCTACGGCGGTCTCATTCTTTGCAACGCCGTCGTAGCCATGAATCGTACCGCTGGTTTCGTTCAACTGCGCCGCGTTGCCAGCGGCTGCCAGTGCACCGGCGTAAGCAAGCCCCTCATCACGCAGCGGGTCAAACTCCGCTGTCTCGATGTAGGCCGGGGGCAGCTTGTTCACATCACCCAGCCCCGGTGCCGCATAGGGTGGTGTTGCGTCCGTCCCATAGTCCCGCAGGTACATTTCCCACATTCGCCGGTTGGACACCGCGCTGAAGACAGGCACATCCACGAACTCTCGAGCAGAAGCTGTATTGCAACGGCTGTCCAGTACCGGGTAGATGAGCATTTGCCCGCACAAATTCACCAGCCCCTCATCCCGGGCCCGCTGCGCGACACCTGCAGCCAGCGCGCCTCCCGCACTGTCGCCGCCTACAGCGATGCGAGTTGTATCAACCCCCAGCTTGCCGGCATTGCCTACAACCCACTGCAGCGCAGCGTAGGCGTCATTGAAACCATGGGGAAAAGGATGCTTCAAGGCCAGCCGGTAGCAGACAAAGACCGTAACGCAGCCTGTGGATTCGGCATAGCGCTCGGCATTGTCCAGGTGAATACTGCCGAAGGTCATCGCGAAGGCTCCGCCATGATAGTAAATGAGCGCTGGCGCATCGGCCTTGACACCCTGCGGTGTGAAGACCCGGACCTCAAAACGTCCTCCGCCCTGTGCAGGAATCGTATGACGAGTATTCGTGACGGTGCGAGAGCGCGTGCGAAACAGCCGCGTCACCCTGAGCAACAGGTTGAAAAAGCCTATCACCACAGAATTGAAGCGAAAGTTCATCACCGGGAATTTCTCGAAGTCCTGGTGGATTGCGTAGCGTTCAGCTGATGCCATATCTTTCCCGCTGCATTGTTACTGGCGGCCCCGACTCAAATAGCCGGGGGTGCAAAAGTAGGATTGCGCACCAGGCGAATGTCCTCCAGCCTGGTACTGGCCGTATCACGCCATGGGTTGCCTGCGGGCGGCAGCAGGTAAAACGTGTTGTCTTTTATCCCTTGCAGCACACGCTCCGCGAGGATTCGTGGCGCGAGCGACCCTGCCGTTGCGTCAGTAATTGCCGTCATGGACATGTTCTGCATGTCTGTCACGTTTTCTTCGGCCAGTTCCGCCGGCCGGTTTCTGGCGGAGGTGGCGATACCGGTATTGACCAGTTCAGGGCAGAGGCAGGAAACGTTGACCTGTGGGGCTGTCATCGCCAATTCATGGAACAGGCATTCACTCAGGGACAGCACCGCATGCTTGGTCATGTGGTAGATACCCGCAAACGGTAAGGTGCAAAGGGACGCCATGGATGACGTGTTTACGATATGGCAGGCGTCGCCCTGCTCGATCATCTGCGGTACGAAGTGACGCAGCCCATGAATCACACCCCACTGGTTTACCCGCATCAGCCACTCGTAGTCGTCTTCCGTCTGCTCCCAGAGTAGCCCGCCTGTGTACACACCCGCGTTGTTGCACAACACCTGCACGCTGCCAAAACGCGCCACCGTCGCTTCGCACAGCGCTGCGACAGACTTGCCACTGCCTACGTCCGTTACCACACCCAGGGCCTCTACGCCCGGCGCCGACACCTCATCGACAGCCGCATCCAGGGCATCCCGTTCGATATCAGCGAGCACCACATTCATGTCCTGCTCGGCAAAAATCCTGGCCAGTTCCAGCCCGATGCCACTGGCCGCGCCGGTCACTACCGCAGTCTTTCCTTTAAAATCCAGCATGCGTAACTTGCGCCTCCGGCGCTACAGAGCAAGCATCGCCTGGCGCTTCAGGCTCGGCTGAGCTTTGCGCCAGAAACGTAATACCCTACTTGCGGTTACAGGTTAGTAACCTGTAACCTAATCAATCAGGCTGCAGACGTCAACCGCTGGCAGCCCAACTTCCCAAACCAGAGTCAGTCAGGACAAGAAAATGACCAGCCCAGCCAAAACACGGATCCTCGATGCTGCAGAAGACCTGTTCGCCAACCGCGGCTACGAAGCAACTTCGATGGTTGACATCGCGGACGTGGTCAATGTGAGCGGACCGGCGATCTACAAGCATTACGGGAGCAAGACAGAGGTGTACGAGGCAGTGGTAGAGCGCTTGTTCGCTCCCATGAAGACCTACATGACGCAGCATGACCCGCTGCAGGACAAGCAGTCTGTCGAACTGCTCAGGAAACTGGTCAGCCACCACATTGACCACCCGAACATTTCACGCATCATCCAGCAGGCGACACTGAACTCCGGAGACCATTTGAACAAGTTGGTAGACGACTGGTACCGCCCCTTCTTTTCACAAATTCTGGCGCAAACCGGGGCATTGACGCCAGTGATCATGGCCTTTCACAGTATGCTACTGGGCTACATTACGCTCGCGCCGCTGCACGAGAAGATATTTCAGGTCGACCCCTTGAGCGCGGAGAACATCCAGCAGCAGCTGGCCTTGCAGAGCAGCATGGCTGAATTACTGATGGCAGCGGCTGCTAATACCACCCTCACCTGAGGACGGACTAACCGCGCAAATCAAGCGAACGAAAAACTCGCTCGTGAGAGCTGATCTGACGAGAACACAGCTTGTCTCCAGTAGACAAATAATGGGACGGACATCTCACTGATATTTCAGCAGTTCCGCGTCCATTACTTTCTCTTTGTTGTCGGTGGTGATGGAAGTGGAAGAAGATTTGCTCGAGCCACTATGCTTTAGCTTGCCGTCTTCAGTCACTACCCACCTATCGTCAGAATTGTCGCCGTAGGTGGATGTGTAGCTACCCACCGTTTCTGTATGAACGTCCATGATCACCAGCGCGTCTGCACCCTTGGCCATAGCCTGGGTCTTCAACTCCTCGACCATGGCACCCGAATCCCAGCCATCCATCGCAGATGCTGTGATCTTGCCCATCACTACATGAGGTCTATTTACATCCTCCATCGCATAGTAGACGTCTACCTGAGAGGTCGGTGGATAGCTCTCGCCTACGTAGTCGGTGTTAACGCAGCCGACCAGAAGCGCGGCAAAAGCGGTATATGCCAGTAACGCTCTCAACTTCATAGATATTTGCTCCATCTCTTACCTGGTTAATCAGGGGGATTTCGTAAATATAAAGGATTGGGGAGTTCGCTGCCAGGCGAACGCAAACCATGCCCGAGCTTTTAAGAAAGACCCTCCAGAGACTCAGAGAAGGCGCTCGAGAGCAAGAATTATTGAATGCCCGCTTTCACCCCAAAACGGCAGCCGCTATTAGCTGCCTCTCAACGCCGGCGGCAGCGGCAACCGACCTGGAGCGCAGCGGAAGGTTGGACGTCCGGCCCCGCAGGGGCGCACTGGCTGCCCTTGTTAAGCGGCGACATCTTCGAAGGTAAAGTGGGGAATATCTGTCCTGTCCTTGGCGTGTTCCATTGTCATCGCGCAGATGTGACCCTCTGCGTCCAGATCTATGACAGTATCGGCGTCGAGGTTACGTGTCTCAACGATGTCACCGAACCGGAACTCAATGTAAAGAGTATCAGTATCACGGATATATTGAACTTTCATGGCTTATAGCCTCGATCAAAGAACGCGTTATGGATAGTCTCGCCGTACGCTAGAAGGAGAACTCTAAGAAATCTTCAACCCATTTCAGCCAGCCCGTAGTTGTTATGTGCGCCGCTTCCATCTGGACGGGTGCCTGCTACCGTGCATAACAGATACAACAGAAATTTCTGAGCCCTGCACAAGGTAAAAAATTGAGAAGGGAAATCTGGGTAGAACAGCCCGATGAGTATTGCGATGAACGATGGGGTAAGACATAGGGCTTCGCTCGCTCGAAGGAATCTATTATCTCCAGCACGGTATCCAGGAACTGTCCGCCCAGTCCTGGACTTTGAGATTCATACCAAGTTGCTGCTTCCTCGAGATCAAGCTCCGCCTCTTCCCTGAGCCGGATGGTGTAGCTCATAGCCGTTTTCGAATCTCAGAAACCACGTCTCTGGCAGGCCGACCGAGATCGCCATCTACCTCGAACGCGTCAAGACGACGGTCAATTTCGGCCACCTGATCTTGGGTCAATGGTAGCGCTCTTTGGTCGTGAGCAATGCTATCCCATAAATCTTCGACAATTCGAATACGCTCTTCGATAGGCAGGTTTTTCAGCGTTGCATCCATACCCAAATCATACTCCTCAAGCACGGTGTGTCCAGCGCACATAACGCCTCAGGTTGAGGCGCGCGTCAGCGCGTCCTGCGCCGAAGGCGCCTTGCAACCTTGACTGGTTAGATAGCCTCATGCCTGCCCCCTTAGCATTCTAAAAAGACAAACAAATACTTCCCGTTTTATTACCATCGCGAGACCCACAATTAACTCTAACGAGTAGAACGCAAGATACAAAAGTTCCCGGGCTTCGGCGGCAGATGCCTTGAAGAAAGCCATACTCACACCAGCAAGGCCCTCAAATGCGGATACGATAAAAAAAGCACCAGCAACCTGAAGAATAAAGCCTTCGGAAACAGAACCGTCCGATGCTTGAGTATTAGCTGTACGAAGGACAGAATTGGATGTTCGGAATAGTACAGACGCAAGCAATAGACCCACTGCCAAGTACGTTGCCACTAGCACAACTTGATA
The DNA here is from genome assembly GCA_030431585.1 of Gammaproteobacteria bacterium. Lineage (GTDB taxonomy): Bacteria > Pseudomonadota > Gammaproteobacteria > Pseudomonadales > Halieaceae > Halioglobus. The sequence goes on from JAUIIQ010000103.1 coordinate 11,325, forward strand.
TGTGATAGACGGACCGTCTTTCAGTAGCACGAAAAATGATAAAAATGCTGGCGAAAGAAGAAACACCTCTAACGCCATCCAAATGGCTAGAATTTTGATTGCGACTGCTGTGACTTCTCTTGTGTTCATTAAGGCTCTCTAACGCCTACGGTTGCGCCGGCGATACGCCGTAACCCGTACTTGTTAGGCGGCTGATACATTGATCTTTACTCCAAGCGAGTGAAGCACTTTCTGCACTGTTTCATATCTTGGTTTCGCACCAGGGGCAAAGGCTTTGTACAGACTCTCCCTGCCTAAGCCAGACTCTTGCGCGATAGCCGTCATGCCTCTTGCTTTCGCGACATGGCCGATTGCCGCCAGGAAGATCCCAGGGTCGTCTTCTTCTAGTGCGGCAGAAAGGTATTCGGCGATAGTTTCCTCACTATCAAGATATGCACTTGGATCGAATTCTGTAACTTTAACCATACCAGTTACTCCGCTCTCAGTTCGGTCAAAATTCTCCGAGCGTGAGCTATATCCTTGCTTTGGCTCGATTTGTCTCCTCCACAAAGGAGGAGAATCACCAGACCAGACTTTCGGGTGTAATAAATCCGATAACCTGGCCCAAAATGCATCCGGAG
>JAUIIQ010000316.1 GCA_030431585.1 Gammaproteobacteria bacterium
GAAGTGGCGAATGTGGGCCGGCTGGCGCTGGAGCACCTCTTCGGCGAGATAATCAACGATGTAGCGGTTATCTCCAGCAAAGGCGCGGATAAAGCCGGAGGCGTCTTCCCGATGCTGCATCGTGAGCGCGGCCATTTGCAGGCCTGCAATCCAGCCTTCGGTGCGGCGTTCTAAGCTGGCGATGTCGGCCGAGGTGAGGTCGAGCCCCATCATTTGGTTGAAGAAAATGGCGGTTTCCTCGGCCGAGAACCGCAAGTCAGCCGCGCGCAACTCGGTAAGCTGGCCGCGTACCCGCAGGCGAGGCAGTGGCAGATTCGGATCCTCGCGGGTCGTGATGACGAGGTGGAATTGTGGCGGTAGGTGATCCAGCAGAAAGGTGAGCAGTTCGTCAATCGGGCGGGCATCTACCTGATGATAGTCATCCAACACCAGCATAATGGGGTCGGCCACGGCCGCGATTTCGTTGAGGAGTGGGGTCAAGATGGCTTGGGGCGGCGGTGGTTGGGGCGATTGCAGAGCGGTCGCGGCCGCTTTGCCAAGCTCAGGAGCCACTGTCTGCAGCGCCGCCACGAAGTACTGCAGAAATCGGACCGGGTTGCCGTCGTCTTCGTCGAGGGAAAGCCACGCAGACGGCCGTTGCCCTGCCGCAATCCATTCCGTAACCAGCGTCGTTTTGCCAAAGCCGGCCGGAGCCGATATGACGGTGAGGTTGCCGGTCAGCCCCTGGTTGAGTTTTGCGATCAGGTTCGGGCGAGGAACGAGCGACGACCGTAATCGCGGAATATACAGTTTTGTTTGTAGGAGTGAATCAAACACGAGGGGAATTATAGGGGAAAGTCTGGAGGAGGGGGAACGCCCGTTTGAAGTTGTTGGTTGATAGTATTTTCCAGCAGGAAGATGCTGTTGTCTGATTGAGGGAATTTATCGGCGATCCCATCCGTGCACTAGCTTCGGCTGCCTGCGCCAGCCGCGTTAGCAGCCGCATGGCATCGGTTAGGGCAGCACGGTCGTCGGCCAGTCTCTGCCAGGCAATGAGCAGACGTGCCAGGGTGTCGTGGGCCTTCGCCAGTTCGCCGTTGGCCCAGTAGGTCATTGCCAGCAGCGACTCCGCCTGTCCGCGACCCAAATAATCATCCGCAGGCCGCAGGTCGAGGGCGTAACGGCCGTTTAGACGTCATTATCGACGCTGAAATTATTGAAGAAGTGCTGTGCCGTTATGGAGCCATGCAGCAGTGGCAAATCGGGGTGCAAATGGCGCAGAATTTGTTTGAAACCAGATAATGTATTGGGGAATAAGTTGAGGTGAAAACGGCCGTTACGCTATCAGACCGAGTCCTCTGGCTCTGGCAATGGCCAGGGCGCGTTTGTTCACGCCCAACTTGCTGTAGATGTTTTTGTTGTGGTAGAGGACGGTATTGAGGCTGATCACCAACTGCTCGGCAATCTCTTTGTTTTTAAAACCGGCAGCGATGAGGGCGAGAATCTCCAGTTCGCGGTCACTGAGGGGGTCAACTAACGATTGTGGGGTGCGGGTCGAAGGCTGCGTTTTTACTTGAACGCCAAAGGCGGTAAGCAATGTGTGGCAGTAGCGCTTCATCACAGCCTCTTCACTGTTTATTTTTTGCAGCAGCTTCATCATCGGCAGCCCTTCATCCACAAACAGGCGGACATAACCCGCTGGCTCGGCCCGGGTCAGGGCGCGTGCCAACACCCCAAGCGCCGCAGTTGTGTCATGCTGCACCTCGTATACCAGCGCTTGCAGCATCAAGATTTCAGCCATGCTGCCCATCCGTCTGCCTGCTTCCGCGTTTACCAACAGCCGGGCAAGTAAATCTGCTGCCTCGTGGATGCTGTCGCTATTTCCATCACGCTTGTATTGGGCGATGCGTAGTCGCGCCAGGGTGATATGTTCAAATTCGCGCAGGTAACTGAGGGTATCGGTAGCGGACAATCCTTGCTCGTGCGCCCAGGTCTGTGCTTCTGTCAATTTTCCTTGCAAGAGCCAGACGCGCGCCTTCAACGCCGTTATAGGACAACTATCTGGGACGGGATGACTAAAATAGAGGGTTTCGCCCTCATTGAGCAGGGCAACCGCGCCGTCAAGGTCTCCCTGAGTCACTTTGAGACGAGCCTGTGTGCGCGCCCAGTGACGATGCCAGGGCGGGAACGCCGGTTGCTCACCCCAGTCCTGGCTTTTTAATAGGTGTTGCTCAGC
>JAUIIQ010000104.1 GCA_030431585.1 Gammaproteobacteria bacterium
GAGTCTGTGGTGCAGCCTGCTGCTGTTTTCCAACCTGGCAGCAAGCAACACCGCGCCGCCGGAGATCGCGTTACAACAAGCACCCCAGGGCGCCCCCAACGTGGTGCTGGTGCTGCTGGATGATGTCGGTTTTGGCGCCGCCAGTACCTTTGGAGGACCGGCCAGCACGCCGGCCCTGGAAGCGTTAGCCGCCGCCGGCCTGCGCTACAACCGCTTTCACACGACGGCAATCTGTTCGCCCACACGCGCCTCGCTCCTCACCGGACGCGATTCACACGCGGTAAACGTAGGTGCTGTATTGAACTCCAGTAACAGCTACCCAGGCTATCAGGGCGTGCTTAGAAAGGAGGCGGCGACCGTCGCTGAAGTGTTACGCCAGAATGGCTACAGCACAGCGGCATTTGGCAAATGGCATCTAGCACCAGCGTGGGAGACATCACCCTCCGGCCCGTTTGACCGCTGGCCTACTGGCCTGGGCTTTGAAACGTTCTATGGCTTTCTGGGCGGGGAAACCGACCAGTTCGAACCCACCCTTTACTCCGGTACCACGCCTGTAATGCGACCACCCGGTGACGACTACCATCTGACGGAAGACCTTGCCGATCAGGCCATTCGCTGGATGCGCAGACAGCAGGCAGTTACTCCGGACAAACCGTTCTTTCTCTATTTTGCAACGGGCGCTGTGCATGCCCCACTGCAGGTCCCGCAACAGTGGATTGAGCAATACCGCGGTCGTTTTGCGGACGGCTGGGACGCTCTGCGCGAGGACATCTTTACTGCGCAAAAAGCGCTTGGGGTGATTCCGGCCTCCACTCGTCTGACGTCTCGGCCCGGGGAGCTGCCGGCATGGGACTCGCTCAGCAAAGACGAAAAGCGGGTGGCAGAGCGATTTATGGAAACCTTTGCCGGTTTTCTGGCCCACACCGACGCGCAGGTGGGGCGACTGGTCGACGAGCTCAAAACCAGTGGTGAATTTGAGAACACCCTGTTCCTGTATGTGGTGGGAGATAACGGCAGCAGTGGCGAAGGCGGCCCTGGCGGCAGTATCAACTATATGGGCGCCCTGCAGGGTCTGGGTGAGTCATTGCAGGTACAGCTTGCACGACTCGATGAGATAGGCGGTGCAGACAGCTATGCGCAATACAATGCCGCCTGGGCCTGGGCGTTGAATGCCCCGTTTCAGTGGGTCAAACAAGTCGCTTCTCACCTTGGCGGTACCCGCAACCCGCTGGTAGTAAGCTGGCCGAAGACAATTAGTGATGGCGGCGGATTACGCAGTCAGTTCTCCCATGTCAATGACATCACCCCCACGATTCTGGAGGCAGCGGGGCTGGACCTGCCGGATGAGGTAAACGGGCACCGGCAGCTCCCGCTGGATGGCAGCAGCCTGCTACCGAGTTTCCGCGATGCGGCGGCAAAAGAACACAAAACAACCCAGTACTTCGAGGTGCACGGCCATCGCTCCATCTACCACGATGGATGGATGGCCTCTGCCAGGCATGACCGGATTCCATGGACTGTTGGCCTGCGCATGGGGCCTACGCCGTTCGAGGATGATGTATGGGAGCTGTACCACCTCGACGAAGACTTCAGTCAGGCACATGACCTGGCTGCTACACACCCTCAGAAGCTGCGCGCAATGCAGGCCCTGTTCGACCGGGAAGCGTCCCGGCTTGGCATTCTGCCACTGCGTAGCTCCCTGGACAGCCGAACACCCATGCCCAGCCTGGTAGGGGACCGTACACGCTTTAGCTACTACCCGGGCGCTGTAGGCATCCCCGAGGGCAGTGCACCCCCCATCAAAAATCGCTCCTGGCGCCTGCAGGCAGAGCTCAGTGCAGACCAGGGCGCTGCCCGCGGGGTTATCGCCACTATGGGCGGGACAGCCGCAGGTTGGACCCTGTACCTGGACGAGGGCGGAGTCCCCGTTTTCGAGTATCGAATCTTTGAGCTGGGCCATATACGCATCGCCGGTGACACGGCTGTGACGGGCCGGCAGACCCTTAAACTGGAGTTTCAGTATGCGGGCCCCGGCTATGGTAAAGGCGGTACCTTCCGTCTTTACCTTGACGGGCGAGAGCTCGACAGTGAGCAGGTGCCCGCGTCACCACCTGCATACTTTTCAATTGATGAGACCTTTGATGTGGGTGTGGACAGCGGTTCTCCCGCCGGACACTACCCCGCAGAGGCCTCACCCGGTTACGAGTTTAGCGGTGGCGAGCTGCACCGCGTCGACGTCGAATTATTGTAGAAGACAGGAGCCAATCATGAATCTTGATGGAAAAATCGCACTGGTCACAGGCGCGGGACAAGGCGTAGGCGAAGGCATTGCACGTGCACTGCACGCCCGGGGTGCTACCGTGATTATTGCGGAATATGATCGCGAGTCCGGTGAGCGCACGGCAGCGTCATTGGAGCGAGGTATGTTCATGCCGGTAGATGTCAGGGAGCGCACGCAGGTAGAGGGTGCTGTAGCGCAAGCACTGGATCAGTTCGGGCGGCTGGACATACTGGTCAACAATGCCTACCCAACAGGCACTCCGCCAGCTCGCCTGGAGACCCGCGAGGATGAGGACTTTGAACGCGCGCTCACCGGCGGTTTTATGGCGCCCTGGTGGGCGATGAAAGCGGCCTTTCCCTCTATGCGGGAACGCCAATGGGGGCGGGTGATCAACATTGCTTCACTCAATGGCGTTAACGCTCACCCGTATACCGTCGAATACAATTCTGCGAAGGAAGCCCTGCGGGCACTGTCCCGAACCGCAGCCCGGGAATGGGCTAAACATGGAATATGCGTCAATATTATCTGCCCGGCGGCGAGAACGGCTGCCTATGACCGATTTGCAGCCCACTCTCCCGACAATGCCGCGCTGATGTTGCAGCAGAATCCAATGGGACGTATGGGCGACCCGGAGCACGATATAGGCGGGGTTGCCGCCTTCCTCGCGTCTGAAGAGGCCAGGTATCTCACTGGTAACACCTTATTCGCCGACGGCGGTGGCCATATCAACGGTGTAAATTGGGAACCCCCGGTTGCCTGAGACTTGCCCGTCTCCGCGAGGCATTGCGCAACCGGCATTGCTGCAAAGTAGAGCAACTGTCAACTTACAGACATTTTTAACGTGGCCGGTAGACTAAGCTGCTGACATCTGGCCCTTGCGGAGTTCGCGTGGGTAGATACGAAGAGACAGTCCCTGCAACTACAAAGTCGTGAGGCCCGGTAATGCTCAGCACAGACGTTCATCAGGAAATCGCCAAAAAAATATTCCAGTGCTTCAAGGATCACAGCCAGATTCCGCTACTCAATACCAGCTACCCGGAACTTGAGGTGGAGGACAGCTATCGCATACAGGAACACGTGGTAGCCGCATTCCAGGCAGAGGGCCGCAGTATCAAGGGTTATAAGATCGGCCTTACATCCAAAGCCATGCAGGAGATGGCGGGCAGCTCAGAGCCTGACTACAGCGCCATGCTCGACCATATGTTTCTCGATGAAAGCAGTGAGACCCCTCTGGCGGAGTGGGCATCACCCATCGTGGAAATCGAATTGGCATTTGTGATGAAGGAAGAGCTCTCCGGCCCCGGCGTCAACGTGGCAGACGTCATTCGCGCCACGGATTTTGTTTTGCCGGCTATCGAGATAGTGGATTTTCGTGTAGCCCTCTCTCCCGGTATGGACGTGCGCGATACTATTGCCGATCTGGCCGCAGTGGGAGGCGTGGTCCTGGGTGGCAATCCTGTGGATTTGCGCGATATCGATATACGCAACGTACAGGGCAGCCTGATCATCAATGGCGAGACCCGGGAGCAGGGGCTTTCCTCGGCGGTATTGGGTAACCCGCTCACAGCAGTTGCATGGCTTGCCAATAAATTGTCTGAATTTGATGTCAGCTTCAAGCCTGGCGACGTCATTCTGTCCGGCTCTTGCGTCCGCGCACTTCCGGTGCAGGCGGGGGACGAGGTGGTAGCGCGCTTCGACAATGGCTTCGGCGATGTCGCCATCACTTTCACCTGAGCGAGCGACCAACAGGCCGCACGTTGCAACCAAGGGAGCGCAACATGGAAAACACCGCATTACGCAAATGGCGCAGCGGGGACAAGTCACTGGGTATCTGGTTCAACCTTCCCGATCTACACGTTGCGGAGACGCTGGCCCGGGCTGGTGCCGACTGGATCTGCTTTGATCTGCAACACGGCTTGATGGACTACAGCGATCTAACCCGTTTGATGCCGGCGATTACCGGGTTGCCGGTCACGCCAATAGTCCGCGTGGCCGCCAATCAGCCAGACCAGATTGGCAAGGCCCTGGACGCTGGTGCGCAGGGCGTCATTGTGCCGGTGGTCAATACCGCAGAGGACGCGAGAGCGGCAGTTGCCGCCAGTTATTACCCGCCCAAGGGGCAGCGCTCCTGCGGCCCCATGCGCGACGTCATGCTGGAGGGGCTCGGCTACCTCGGCACCGCCAATGACCAGGTAGCCTGCCTGTTGATGATCGAGACAGAGGAGGGTCTGCGCAACCTTGAATCGATCGCTGCCGTTGAGGGCGTCACCGGCTTGTTTGTCGGCCCAATGGACTTGACCTATGGCCTGGGCTTAACGCCAGGCGACTTTGCCAACGCGCGTTTTGTTGACGCTGTCGCAACGATAAAGGCAACCTGTCAACGCCATCAGTTGAGCTGCGGTATATTCGGCTACAACGCTGAAATGGCCGAAAAGTCTCTGGCGGATGGTTTCGATTTCGCCTCAATCGGCAGCGATATCAGTTTTCTGCGCGATGGCGTCGGTAGAGCAATGGCCATCGCCAGGGGAGAAGACCCCGATGGCGTAGCTGCCCGCGGCGGTTATTGATCAACCAGAGAAACAGATAGATGAGGGCAATAGCATGGATATTATCCAGTCGCTTGGCGAGATAGTCGGTAGCAAAGGCCTGTTGTCAGGCGATGATGTGACCTCACGCCCTAATTTCAGTTGGGGTATGGGCAATTGCCCGGCCAGGGCCATTGTGCGCCCCAGCACGACAGAGGAACTGTCGAGGGTCATGGCGCTTTGCCACCAGTATGACCAGACCGTAGTGCCCTGGGGCGGACTCAGCGGCCTGGTCAATGGGATTACCTGCGAACCCGACGATATCGTGATCACCCTCGAAAGAATGAACGCGATTGAGCACATCGATGCAGAGGCCGGCACCATGACCGTGCAATCGGGGGCCATACTGCAGAACGTGCAGGAGGCCGCCAGCGATGCAGGCTGGTTGTTTGCGGTGGATTTTGGCGCCCGCGGCAGTGCGCATATTGGCGGCATGATAAGCACCAACGCCGGAGGCAACAGCGTGGTGCGCTATGGCATGATGCGTGAGCAGGTTCTGGGCCTGGAGGCGGTGATGGCCGACGGCACCGTGATCTCCTCAATGAACGAGATGCTCAAGAACAATGCCGGCTACGATATCAAGCATTTGTTCATTGGCAGCGAGGGCACCCTGGGTATTGTTACGCGAGCCGTGTTGCGCTTACGACCAGCACCGCGCACCGTGCAAACGGCCTTTGTCGCACTGAACAGTTTCACCGAGGTAGCCGGTCTGTTGCGCCAGCTGGGTACCGACTTCGAGGGCAAACTCAGTTCATTTGAGGTGATGTGGCATAACCACTATCACTATATGGTGGAGGAGACTGGCAAGCACCAGGCATTCCTGCCCACGCATTATCCGTACTACGTGCTGCTGGAAACCGAGGGATCGGACGCTGAGCGTGAAGAGGAGCTGTTCATGTCGGTGTTGGGTGGCCTGATGGAAGAAGGGCACATTGCAGATGCCGTGATCGCCCAATCCAGCCAGCAGGCCGCGCAGATATGGGAAATGCGTGACGACGTGGAAACGCTGGTGCACAACATCAGCCCGGTGGCAGTGTTCGATGTCAGTCTGCCTATCCGTGAAATGGAAACCTATGTCCAAACCGTTGAGGCAGCAGTAAAGCAACGCTTCCCGGAAGCAAGGCTGGTTGCTTTTGGGCACCTCGGTGACGGTAACATTCATCTGGGTGTCGGCCCGGCCGAGGACAAACACGCTGTGGAGACCATCGTTTACGACGAGTTGGCGAAGATCAATGGCTCCGTATCTGCCGAACACGGCATTGGTATGGAGAAACGCGAGTTTTTGCCCTGTTCACGCTCGCCGGCAGAAATCGCAGTGATGAGGAGCCTAAAACAGGCGCTGGACCCCAAGCACCTGCTCAATCCCGGAAAAGTGTTCGAGGCCTGAACTGGGGCGCGGGCAGCTCAGTCCTTGTCGGCGCTGTAAAGGGGCGCGAGTTGCTCCATGCCTACTGCTATTTCGTACTTTTCTGCCAATAGCCGCAGGTCATTGAAGTAAATCTTGCCGTAGCGCAGCTCGATGTCGCCGTTGCGCTCCAGTGACTTCAACTCTTTGCTGACGCTCTGCCTGGATGCGCCCAGCATGTTACTGAGCTCTTCGTGGGATATCTCGATATACGTCTCACCGAGCTCATTTTCGCGGCCGTGGCTGTACGCCAGCCGGTGCAGGATGCGCCCAAGACGAACGTGGAGTTTCAGACCAAGCGCTTCGTCGTTCAGCGAATAGAGATAGCGCACCCTGCGGCACAATACGCGGTTCAACTCGCGGTGAATCTCCGGGTATTTTTCGCACAGTAACTCGAATTGCGCCTTGCTCAGTACCAGGAGTCGCGACTCTTTGGACGCTACCGCGTGACTCACGCGGGGGAGTCCATCCAGCACGCCCATTTCCCCAAAGCAGTCTCCGGCGCGAAATTCCCCTGCGGTGATTTCAGCACCATCAAGCGAGTAGTTACACAGCTTCACAGCGCCTTCAAGCAATCGATATAGTTCGGTAGGCGGATCGTCCCTGCGATACACCGCCTCACCTTTACTCACGTGTCGCGTACTGCCCACGGCCTCTATTTCCTCGCGGATGGCCAAGGGCAGCTCGCCAATAAAATCATGCAGGTAGGGAATGACTTTCATCCTGCCTAGATACCACAGTCAGGCCGTTATGAACAGTGCGCGGTTTATGCCGAGCTACCTACGCAAGGGAGGGTACGCGGACCGTGACCACTCTAGATGCCCAAAGCCTGCTTGAATTCGCCGTAGACCTCGTCAATACACAACTTCAAATCGTGTAAGTGGGGTAGCGCCCGACGGCCAGCCACCAGGCCAAAAAACAGCGTGCCATCGTAGCTGTAGACAGTGACGTTGAGTGCGTTCATTGGCGCTATGCCTGATATGGGGTAGGTGGCGATCATTCTCGCGCCGCCAAAATATCGTGTCTCAGCCGGCCCGGGAACGTTGGATATCACCAGGTTGAAGGGGGGCGGCATTACACCCTCAAGGCGCAGGCTTTTACCGATTGCACCCAGTGTCGCAACGCCAAAGCTGTAGACCTGGGTGGCGCCGGCATCGATGCCCGAATACAACTCTTTAGCCTGCGCCATGGATTCACTGATGGTTCCCAGGCGACTTGCCGGGTCCTGCCCGGGGCCGCCGAGCTTCACCTGAATAGCGGTGACCATATTGCCTTCCTGTTCACTGCCGGGCTGGCGCAGGTTGACCGGTACAGCGGCTACCAATGGCCCGGAGGGTACCTGCCCCTGCTCGCCCAGGTAGCGCAGCAGCGCTGCGTCGCAGATGGCCAGCACCACATCATTTAGCGTGGCTCCCTGTGACCGCCCCATGGCCTTGAGTTCCGCCAGCGGGAATTCAGTAAAAGCCACGTTTCTTGCCGCGCTGACATGCGCACCCAGCGCCGTATTGGGGCTGGATAAAGGCAGGGCCACGCGCCTGTCGCGTCGCAGGAAACGGTTGCGCACTATCCTGCCGGTAAGTTGGCCAAGGCCGCTGGCGATATCCCTGCTTGCGCCCAGCAGGGTCAGGGGCGCCCGCAGTGAATCGGGTACGGAACGATGCGGTGCAGTGCTGCGAGGTTTGCTGCGCTGCCAGATCGGCCGCACAGTGCCGCCCGTTGCCTTGCGACTGGTAGACTCGGACATCCACTTGGAGAACGTCGCGCCATCGCAGATTGCGTGGTGGATCTTGATATAGAGGGCAAAGCGGCGGTTTTGCAGGCCCTCTATCAGATAGAACTCCCAAAGTGGGCGGTCGCGGTCCAGCAGGTTCGCGTGAATCCTGGCCAGCAGGTTGCGCAATTGCTCGTCACTACCCGGTTTCGGCAGCACCGTGTGGCGCACGTGATAATCGATGTCGAAGTCTTCATCGACAACCAGTTCCGGCAAAGAGCCCATCGGCATCCTGACCGTTTCATTGAACGGGGATCCTGGCGGGCAGGCACGCAGTTCCTGCAGCAGGGCGTGTAACCATGCAGAGCCCTTGCCTTTGGGCAACTCGAAGATCTGCAGGCCAGCCACGTGTGCTGGCAGTTCCTGGCTCTCAACAGCCAGAAAAATTGAATCGACGGCGCTCAATTTGTTCATCAGTTGGCCTTTTTACGAGGTGACCGGGTTTTTGCTTGTGCCTTCGAGGAGGGCTTGCGCCGGCTGCGTCCGGATGTCTTCTTGCCGACAGCGGTGGTTTGTCGCGCTGCTGCCTGTTTCAGCTCATCGAAAGCGCGCTGCATACACTCAATGTAGAAAGCTGGATCAGGCATCATGCTGCGGTCTGACAGGGGGGCGATCACCAGGCCACCGTCGTAGCTGGTGACAGCGTGACTGATACCCATGTTATCGGAGATGACGGCCAGGCCGGTGAACATCATCAGGCGGGCACCGCAGAAGTACAGTGGCTGTTGTGGGCCCGGAACGTTCGTCACAACCATATTGTGCTTGGCGCGAAACGCCCGGCCCGGGCCAGTGGCTGCGGCGATGGCTCTGCCCGCCAGCAACAGCGTGGGGGCGGGCAGCTGTTCCTGCATCTCGACCAGCTCACGTGCACCCACCGCGTTCAACTTCTTCAGGTGCTGCATCTCCCTGGACACCGCAGCAAGCCGTGCCAATGGGTCGCGCTCAAGGGTTTGCATGCTGGTTCTGGCCAGATGAACTTTATTGCCGCCGGTGCCCTTTTCATCTGCTGCACGCACGCTGACTGGCACCATGGCAGTGAGCGAGAGATCCGGTGTTTCGTACTTGCTGTCCAGGTAGCAGGACATGGCGCCACCACAGACCGTCAGCACCACATCGTTAATGGTGGCGCCGGGTACTACCGACTTGATGCGTTTGAAGTCTTCCAGGGAAAAGCGCGCTGCATCCCACACCCGGTGAGGGGAAATTTCCTTGTTGAAGCGCGTAAACGGCGCGAGCTCGGCGCCATCATGGCCCGCTTCGCTGACTTGCTTTTCCCTGCGCAGGCTATTGCGCAGTTTGCTGGCAATGGTCAGCCCCGTGCGTTGTGCCCTGGTGGCGTTATTCAGCCCTGCCTTGAGCAACAATTGCGCGGGATGGGGTTCTGCCTCCGGACGCCAGCGCACAGTGCGGCGCTCCGCCTCGGGGTAAGGCTCCAGGTCGTGCAGGCCCATGGTCATCTCTGCCGCCGCGACGCCATCAATGGCCACATGATGGACCTTGGTCATGATGGCGAATGACCCCTTGGGGAGGAACTCGACGTTGTCCAGGCCCTCAATGACGTACATCTCCCACACCGGCCGCGACATATCCAGTGGCCTCGAGTGCAGCCGCGAAACCTGAATACACAGTTGTCGCCAGTCGCCCGGTTTGGGCAGGGCTATATGGCGAACATGAAACTCCAGATCAAAATCCGGGTCGTTTATCCAGTAGGGGTAGTCCAGGTTCAGCGGCACGTTTACCAGTCGTTGTCGGTACACCGGGGAGGAGCCCAGGCGGCTGCGCACAAAGTCCAGAATCTGCTTGAAGCGGACGGGGCCATCTTTTACGCCGCTCTGATCGTAGACGTAGAGCATGGAGATATGCTGGTGGCGGCTCTGCTTGTCGGTGTACAGGAAGAAAGCATCGCCGCCGGTTGTCTGTCGCATCACGCTCTCCTTCAGTGGCCCGCCAACAGCAGGCCACATGCTGTCGCTCTTATTTGGTCAGTTTGTTGTCTGCAGCGGCCTGTTCCATCAGCTCCTGCCGCCAGTCATGGCTGCGCTTGATGATGTACTGGTGGATATCCTGCAGCTGGTCCTGGTCAAGGATTTCGCCAAATGGCGGCATGCCTTTGTGTGACTGGAGACCAAACAGGATTGCCATGAAGTCCTGGTGTTTCTGTTCAGACAGGTAGCGCAGGTCAGGAATGATATTAGCGCTGATCACGGACAAGCCGTGGCAGGCACCACAATGGTTGGCAAACAACTGCTTGCCGTTTTCCAGGGCTGCAGCATCGGCAGTGACAGGTGGCGGTGTGGGCAGTTCGATGACCCTGCGTTGCACTTCAGGCATTTTGGCCTTGCCGTTCAACTTGAACACGTACAGGTTGGAATCCGGTACTACCTTGGTGCGCTGCGCCAGCGCGCCAAAAGTGATTGCAAAGGCGCCGCCCCAGCCGACGTTGAAAGCGACATACTGTTCACCGTCTATGGCGTAGGTAACCGGGCCTGCTACCGCGCCGCTGCTTACCTCACGCTGCCATAGCTGTTTGCCGGTATCCGCGGCATAGGCCACCACGCGCCCGTCTGCCGTGCCCTGGAATACCAGGTTGCCCGCCGTGCTGAGCGTCCCGCCGTTGTGAATGTGGTCGTAGGGTTGCGTCCAGCGTGCTTCCTGCTTGACGGGGTCCCAGGCCACCAGGTTTCCGCGGTAGACCTGGGCCAGCTCTTCAATGCCCTCCAGAGTCTCCGGCACAATCGGCATGGCTATGCCCAGATTGGGCACAGCGGTGCGCACTTTTCCAGCGGTTTCCAGTGGCACAAAATGTTCCATGGTGACCTGCTGCGGAATATAGACCAGGCCGGTTTGCGGGTTGAAACTCATAGGCGGCCAGTTGTGCGCGCCCTGGGAACCGGGGAACACGGTTTTTGGTTCACTGTTGGTCCAGTAATCCGCCGCCTCTTTGTCAACGATTGGGCGGCCGTTGGCATCGATACCTTTGGCCCAGGTGATCTCGCCGAACTTACCGGCGGAGATGAATTGCCCACTGGCCGCGTCCAGAACGTAGAAAAAGCCGTTCTTGGGCGCCTGCATGACCACTCGCCGCTCTTTACCGTCTATGGGCAGGTCGGTCACGATAATGTGCTGGGTGGCGGTGTAATCCCAGGCGTCTCCGGGCGTGGTCTGGTAGTGCCAGACGTATTCGCCACTGTCCGGGCGCAGCGCCACAATAGAGGAGATGAACAGGTTGTCGCCCTTGGCCTCGGAACGCAGTTTATAGTTCCAGAAAGAACCGTTGCCGACACCGATGTACAGCAGGTCCAGCTCCGGGTCATAGGCCATGGCGTCCCACACGGTACCGCCGCCGCCCTGTATCCAGTACTGGTCGCCATGCCAGGTTTTACGGATCATGGTGATGGTGTCTGTTTCATCGCCTTTCGCCGGATCTCCGGGCACGGTGAAGAAGCGCCAGGCTTGTTTTCCTGTATCCACATCGTAGGCGGTGATGTAACCGCGCACGCCAAACTCGGCGCCCCCGTTACCAATAATCACCTTGTCCTTTACCACGCGGGGCGCGCCGGAAATGGTGTAGTTGCGCTCTGCATCGATAAGCGTATTGACCGACCACAGCAGCTCTCCGCTTTTGGCATCCAGCGCTTCCAGCCGGCCGTCATAGACACCCAGGTAAACCTTGCCGCCGGATACAGCAACACCGCGGTTGGCGGCATCGCAACAGCCCCGACCCTGAACACCACGCCAGACCTTCGGGTCATACTCCCAGAGCAGTTCGCCAGTCCTGGCATCGAGTGCGAACACCATGCTGTAGGCGCCGGTTGTATACATCACGCCATCCACCACAATTGGGGTTGCTTCTACCACGC
>JAUIIQ010000105.1 GCA_030431585.1 Gammaproteobacteria bacterium
GCGACCCGCTGTTTGACGCCTGGCTGAAAGCGGACCAGCTTGGCGACGAGGTGGTGTGGGCGCGGCTGCTCAAGGCCTTTGATGCCCGGCAACGCTCACTGATGACCTATGTAGCGCGTAAAGGCAGTGACGCACTGCAGCCCTGGTCGCAGCGATTACTGGCGGTCTATCGCAAGCCAACCAGCCTGCGCAAGCAGTCATTGCCGGCCGACAACGCTTACTCGGCAGACATAATCAGCCACGGCCTGGCTTACCTGGCGCGTTATAACCCGGCGCAGGCCCTCGACTTCTGGCAGCGTTTCAGTGGTGAACAGACTTTCAGCGAAGCACAGCAGCGCAAGGTAGAGCATGCCATCGCGCAGCAGAGCCTGTTTTCCCGCACCCAGGCCAACCTGGGCTGGTTGTCCGGGGCGCTGGCGCGTCTGGCAGATGACAAGCTGATTGAAATTCGTCTGCGCTGGGCGCTGCGGGAACAGGATTGGGAAGGCTTGTCCAACACCCTGCCTCTGCTTTCTGCCGAGGCCCGGAACAGGGCGGTATGGCAGTACTGGCACTCGCGTTACCTGTCTCATGCAGGCGAAGAGCAAAAGGCCAGGCAGATTTTGCAGACCCTGGCGGCAGAGCGCGACTATTACGGTTTTCTCGCGGCAGACCGCCTGGGAAAAACCTACTCGTTCAATAATCGTCCGCTGGTGCTGCAGGCGGCACAAACGGATGGTGTGCGTCAGTTGCCTGCAGTCAGGCGGATTGGCGAATTGAATTACCACCTTGAGCAACAGGAGGCGCACTCAGAGTGGTTCAAGGTGTTGCAGGATACTGACAGCGAAGATGAGCATTACGCCCTGGCGGCGCTGGCTGCGGAGCAGGGCTGGCATCGTATGGCCATTGATGCCGCCACCCGCGCCCGCGCCTGGGACGCGCTGGACGTGCGTTTTCCCACCCCCTACCAGGACACCTTTCAGCGTTACGCCGCAGTGCAGGGGGTACCCGCTACCGAGCTTATGGCCATTGCCCGCCGCGAAAGTGCGTTCTTCCCGGAGGCGCGCTCACCGGTTGGCGCCCGCGGCCTGATGCAGGTGATGCCAGCCACCGGCAAGCAGGTGGCATCGGCCCTGGGGCGGCCACATACCCGCGAGGAGCTGTACCAGGTGGAGCACAATGTGTTGTTGGGCAGCACCTACTACCGGCAATTGCTTGATCGTTTCGACAACAACCGCGTGTACGCGCTGGCGGCCTATAATGCCGGGCCGCACAGGGTGGATCGCTGGCGCAACAAGCAGGGCGAGCGGCTACCCGTTGAAATGTGGATAGAAACCATTCCGTACCGTGAAACCCGGAATTATGTGCAGGCTGTACTGGCCTACAACGTGGTGTTTCAGTACCGTCTGGGCGGCACCCACAGCCTGCTCAGTGCCGGCGAACGCCAGACGCTTTACTAGTCCAACGGGATAAGGAAACCTGACATGCGTGACACACGCCCGCTGCTGCTCGAGAGCGACTTTCCGCCGCTGGTGCGTCACGGGGTGGATACGCTGCAGGTAAACCTTGGCTACCTGTGCAACCTCAGCTGTGTGCATTGCCACGTCAACGCCGGTCCTACCCGCACGGAAATGATGGACGCCGCCACCGTGGACCTGTTGTTGGAAGTGGCGGACAGGCTGTCTGTAAACACCCTGGACCTGACCGGAGGGGCCCCGGAGCTGAACCCCGAGTTTCGCCGTCTGGTAAGCACCGCGCGCAAGCGCGGCTACCGCGTGATTGACCGCTGCAACCTGACGGTACTGTTCGAACCCGGGCAGGAGGACCTGGCTGCCTTTCTGGCGGAGCAGGGCGTGGAAATCTCCGCGTCACTGCCCTGTTACCTGGAGGAGAACGTGAAGCAGCAGCGTGGCGAGGGTGTGTATGACGACAGTATTCGCGCCATCGCCCTGCTCAATTCGCTGGGCTATGGCCGCGACCCGGCCTTGCAGTTGAACCTGGTATACAACCCGGTTGGACCGGTATTGCCGCCTGCGCAGGAAGGCCTGCAGGCGGACTACAAGCGAGAGCTGGGCGAACGTTTCGGGATCGTGTTCAACCAGCTGTTTACCATCACCAATATGCCGATAAGCCGCTTTGGGGCGGTACTGCTAGCACAGGGTCAGTACACCGATTACATGAGCCTGCTGCGCAACAATTTTGCCGAAGACAATCTCGACGGCCTGATGTGCCGCTCCTTGCTGAGCGTGGACTGGCGCGGCCAT
This sequence comes from Gammaproteobacteria bacterium, assembly GCA_030431585.1. GTDB lineage: Bacteria > Pseudomonadota > Gammaproteobacteria > Pseudomonadales > Halieaceae > Halioglobus. Next base: position 2,244 of record JAUIIQ010000105.1, read on the forward strand.
CTTTACGATTGCGACTTCAACCAGATGCTGGACCTACCGGTGCTGGCCAGCGCCGGGCGCCCTCATCTGAGAGACCTGCTGCACTCCCCAGAGGTCGCCGGCAAACCGGTGGTAACGGGGGAGCACTGCTACGGTTGCGCTGCGGGGCAGGGCAGTAGCTGTGGTGGCGCCCTGTAGCGTTGTCGTCACCGTCCTACAGTTTCATTATCCCCGTGCTCAACGAGGCGCAGCACATTGCCGGCTTACTGCGCCAGCTGCGCCAGCGCTTTCCGCAAGCGCAATTGATTGTGGTTGATGGGGGCAGCACCGATCTTACCGTGCAATGCGCAACCCCATTGTGCGACAGCCTGCTGCACAGCGTACCCGGGCGCGCGCTGCAGATGAACCGTGGCGCCGGCGAGGCAGCAGGGGACTACCTGTTTTTCCTGCACGCAGACAGCTTTCCCTGTGTGGACGCCGCGCAGCTGGCCGACTACCTCGAGCATTCTCCCCTGTGGGGCTTCTGTCGTGTCCGCCTGGACGGAGAGCGGCTGGCATTTCGGGTGATCAGTTTCTTTATAAATTGGCGTTCCCGCCTGACACGTGTGGCCACCGGCGACCAGATGCAGTTTTTCAGCCGGGAGTGCCTGCAGCGCTATGGCGTTTTTGATCCGATCCCGCTGATGGAAGACGTGGCCATGAGCAAGCGCCTGCGCAAGCACGCCCCTCCGTTGGTGATTAACGAGCCGGTGCGTACTTCGAGCCGCCGCTGGCGGGAGCGGGGTGTTGTGCGCACAGTGCTGCAAATGTGGTTACTGCGGCTGGCCTATGTGCTGGGCGTTGCGCCAGTGCGCCTGTCCCGGGTCTACCATGGGCGCTGAAGTGGCGCAGCGCCCCCTGTTTATCCAGTTTGCGCGGGAGCCCGTTGCCGGCGCTGTAAAAACGCGTCTGCTGCCGGCGCTCACCCCTGAGCAGGCCTGTGACCTGCACTCTGAGTTGGTACTGTGGACCAGCCGCACATTGTGTGCCGCTGCGGTGGCCGAGGTGGAGTTGTCGGTGGCTGGCAACGTGTTACACCCGCTATTCAGGGAGTGCCAGGACCTGGGTGTGGCCGCTGTGCGTCCGCAGAGTAGCGGGTGTCTCGGCACGCGCATGTACCGGGCGTTGCAGAGTGGCCTGCAGTGCAGTCAAAAAGTGCTGCTGGTTGGCAGTGACTGCCCGCAGATAGACAAACAGTACCTGCTGGCAGCGTTGGCGGCACTGGACGAGTGCGAAGTGGTGCTGGGGCCGGCGGCGGATGGCGGCTACGTGCTGATTGGGGTGCGTGAACTGTATTGGCGCTGGTTTGAGGGTATCGCCTGGGGCAGTGACTCCGTCTACGGCGCCACGCTTGCGCGGCTGGATGAGACAGCCACCAGTTGGCAGGCCTTAAGCGTGTTGCGGGATATCGACAGGCCGGAAGACCTGCCCTTGTGGCGCAGCGTTGCCGCCGGTGGACCTTGAGGGACAGGCAGGGCGATGAAACGCGCTGCCCGGCATGCCTGTCAGGCCATTGCCATCTCGCGGCTTGCCTCAGGTGCTTCTGCGGCCAGGCCGGCGCGCTGGTATAACAGCCAGGCGATGGCAGTGCAGTAACTGAGGTTGGTTTGCAGTTCGCCGTCCGGGTCGCTGAGAAAAGCCCGCTGGCTGGCCAGCCCGCGTACGCGGCTTGCCATATCCGGGTTGAAGGCAAGATAGCGATCCCACAGGTCGCGGTGTTGTGCCGCGGTGATGTGGAACAGCCCCAGGCCGTCATTGCGTGCAGAGAACAGCCCCAGATCGGGGGCGTCAATTGCGGCATTGAGAAGGAAGTTCTCACATGCCGGCGTCCATTTTCCCAGATATTTAAGAGTCGGTCGTATGACCTGGTCCCTCAAGTGTTCTGCGGTAACGTACATAGCCCACTACCTCGCAGGAAAGTCTAATCCGTCAGATACTGCCGTTTCACTTATGTTTTTGTCTTGTGGTGCGATTATCGTGGCAAGAAAGCCCTGACTTCCCTGCATGTTCGCGCTCACAGGGTACTTTTTAACACAGGGAAAAATAAAATCCAATAAAAATAACGTGTTGCGACGCTTAATTAATAAATATTTCGGAAAGGCGGCGTAACTGAGGATTTTTGACGTTCAACAAGCGTAAAAAAGGCGACCTATCTTCGCGATAAGTCGCCCGAAAATGCAATAAATGGGCCTAACTTCGGTAAAGTGGTCAGCCGCCAGCGATTTTCACCGTATATCCACGGTTCTCAAGCTCGGTTTTTATCACCGTGCGCTGATCACCCTGAATTTCGATGTCGTCGCCTTTCAGGGCGCCGCCTACACCACACTTCTGCTTCAGCGCCTTGGCCAGGGTTTTGAGTTCGGAGCCCGCCAGTGGCAGGCCGCGCACGATGGTCACGGCCTTGCCGCCGCGCCCTTTGGTCTCGCGGTGCAGGCGCACAATGCCGTCACCGGTCGCGGCGGGCCGGTCCTTGCCACAGACACAGTCGGCAATCGGGCGGTGGCATTGGGGGCACAGTCGCCCGCCGTCGGTACTGTATACCAACCGTTGCGCTGAATTTTTTCGTTTGCTCATGTGCCTGCCGTGTTAATACGTGAACGAGGCAAGTATATTAACGCGTTGCGTTGTGGCAACCCAGGATGTCCGGGCACATGAAAGAGTTGGAAGAGTTACAACAGCAGTTGGTTGAGCTGCAGAGCCACGTGGCGTTTCAGGACGATGCGATGGCGGCGCTCAATGACGCCGTGGCCAGCCAACAGCAGGAGATTATTGTGTTGCGCCAGCAGTTGACCCTGCTCAAGCAGCGTCAGGACGAGCAAAACGCTCGCCTGGACAGGGGCGGACCCGATGAAATGCCGTCGCTGGAGGAAGAGAAACCTCCCCATTACTGAACCACTGCAAACATAGCGCGGAAGGTGATACAGATATCAACAACCAGGAGCCGATCAATGGCAGATAAACAAATACAGGACACGCCGGAGCAGGCAGCGTTCAGGGAACAAGCCAGGGCCTGGTTGGCCGATAACCGGCCCGGCGACCCACCCGTAAGGCTGCCCCAGAGCGCACTGGAGATCATGACGCAGGAGCAGCTTGCCTACCTGCAAGCCTGGCAAAAGTCGGCCTGTGATGCCGGCCTGGTGGGGTGCGACTACCCGGTGGAGGTAGGCGGGGGCGGTAAGACCGACTGCCAGCGGGTGGCCAACGAAGAGATGTTGCGGGCACGCACGCCCTATTTCCCCAACATTATTGGCCTGGGCATGGCGGCGCCGACGGTGTTCTATCACGGGCAGGACGCCTTGAAGCAGCGCTTGCTGCCGCGGCTGTTCTCCGGAGAGGATATCTGGTGCCAGGGTTTCAGTGAGCCCGGAGCAGGCTCGGATCTGGCCAGCGTGCAAACCTTCGCCGAGCGCAAGGGTGACAAGTGGGTCATCAATGGGCACAAGGTGTGGACGTCCCTGGCGCACTTTGCCGAGTGGATGATACTGCTGCTGCGCACCGACAAATCGCACAAATATGACGGCCTGTCTTACTTTGTGGTGCCGATACGCTCGGCGCTGGGCAAGGGTGTTACCGTGCGGCCGCTGATCAAGATGACGGGTGAAACCGGCTTCAACGAGGTGATATTCGAAGACCTCGAGGTGGATGACGCCTTTCGCCTGGATGAACTCGGCAAGGGCTGGCAGGTGGCGATGACCACGCTGGCGCACGAACGCGGTGCCGGCCAGTTGGTGACACCGCGAGCCGGAGGTATGACCAACAAATCCTCCCACATCACCACTGCCTCGGCATTGGTCAGGTTGGCGCAAGCCACTGCGTCCGATGGCGCTACCGCTGCCGACGACCCTCTGTTGCGTGACCGCATGATGCAGCAATTCATCCGCGAAGCCGGGTTAGCGGCCAATCAGCGTCGCGCACGGGTGCCCGCGCTGCAGGACAACCCCATGCGCTTGTCGTTGCAGAACAAATTGCTGATGAGCGAGATAGCGCAGGACACAGCAGGCCTGGCAATGGACATACAGGGCGCGGCAAGCTCGCTGTATCTGGGCGATCCCAATGCTCCGGCCGGCGGCCAGTGGCCCATGGCTTATATGAACTCTTTCGGTTTCACAATTGCTGCCGGTACCAGTGAAGTGCAGCGTAATATCCTCGGCGAGCGGGTGCTCGGCATGGCCAAATCCAAGTAGGGGAGAGCAGGATGTCACAACCAGACGATTTTGGCTTTAATGAAGAAGCCGCGCTGCTCAAGAGCTCCGCAGCGAAATTCTTCAGCGAACATTTTAGCGCAGATAAACTGCACGCACTGGTGGCGCAGGACCCATCGCCGGATCGCGCGCCCACGGTGCAGTGGGACCAGGCCCTGTGGCAGCAGATGGTTGACCTGGGTTGGACCCTGCTCGCGGTACCTGAAGAGCAGGGCGGCGTGGGTATGCCTCTGGTGGGGGTTGCCGGGCTGGCAGAGGAACTTGGCAAGGCGGCATTTCCCTGCCCATTGCTTGCCACGCTTGCGGCCAGTTATGTGCTTACTGCCTGCGGCGAGCAGGGGCATGGCGCGCTGGCAGATATTGTCAATGGAGAGACCGCGACACTGGCGTTAAGCAATGCGACCGGATCATGGTCGCCCGCGGATACCAACGTGGTTGCCGAGGCAGGGCGCCTCAACGGCACAGCCTGCTTCGTGCAGGATGCGGGCAAAGTGAGCCGCTTGCTGGTTTGTGCAAGGTCGCAGCAGAGCCTGGAGCTTTACTGGGTGGCCGCCAACGCCGCTGGCGTGCAACTGCAACAGGACGCCATTCTCGACCTGACTCGCGACCAGGCTCATATTGAATTCAGGGATGTTGAGGCGCAGTTGGTCAGTGGCGCTGCGCAAGATGCAATGGATGCGGCGCTGCCCGCCATCTGGACGCTGCTTGCGGCCGACATGGTCGGCGCGGGTGAATGGCAGTTGCAGACCACTGTTGATTACGTCAAGCAGCGCCAGCAGTTCGATCACCCCCTGGGCTTTTTTCAGGCGGTGAAACACCCTCTGGTGAATGTGATGATTGCCATTGATCAGGCCAAATCCCTGGTGTTCAACGCAGCCTGCGCGGTCGACTGCGAGCCGGAAAAAGCCCGCCAGTACGCGCACATGGCCAAGGCCTCCGCCAGCGATATGGCAGTTTTTGCCAGTAGCCGGTCGGTGCAGTGCCATGGGGGTATCGGTTTCACCTGGGAGTGTTACGTGCATCTGTTCTTCAAACGCCAGAAGCACAGCGAAATGCTCTGGGGCAACGCCGCCTGGCACCGCGCCCGGCTGGCGGAAATACTGATAGATGCCGCGGCCTGACACCGTGCAAGACAAGGAGTCATCATGAACTGGAAAACAGCTGCACTGATTCTCATCGCCCTGTTTGGTGGGCTCAGCGTGCTCTTCAAAATTGCGACGCGCGTACCTCAGCCACCTGAGCACCAGGTTTTTATCAATGGTGAGGTACTTACTATGGATGCCGAGAACCGCATCGCCGAGGCGGTATCCGTGCGCGGAGAACGCATCGAGGCAGTGGGCAGTACCGCCGATATCATGGCATTGGTCGACGAGGGCACCGAGGTCCATGACCTGAGGGGGCGCACGCTCATGCCCGGCTTTGTCGATGCACACGGCCACTTCCCGGCCTCGGGCATGCAGGTGATATCGGCAGATCTGACCAGCCCGCCGGTAGGCGACAAGCAAACCATGGCCCAGGTTCTTGATGCGCTGCGGGAACGCGCCGCCAGTACTGAGCCCGGAGAGGTGGTCACTGGCTTTGGTTACGATGACACGCTGCTAGCGGAAAAGCGGCACCCTACGCGCGCTGAGCTGGACAGCGTCTCCACTGAGCACCCGGTAATTGCCACGCATGTATCGGGCCATATGGTCGTTGCCAACAGTCGTGCCCTGGCGCTGGTAGGTATCACGTCGGAAACCGAGGACCCGGTGGGTGGGGTGATTGGCCGCCGCCCCGGTAGCCGCGAACCCAATGGTCTGTTGGAAGAGACGGCGCGGCTTGATCTGATGATGTACATGCAGGACATCGGTCTGCGCGACGTCTATGCCATGATGAAATCCGCTGCGGTGGAGTATGCTCGCGTGGGTGTGACCACCGCGCAGTCCGGGGGCACGTCCGCCGAGCTCGCCGGGGGCTTGTCACTATTCAGTAAACTCGGCGTAATTCCCCAGCGCCTGGTGCTGTTCGCGTTTGATAGCGAGTTCGCGGAGGCATTGGCCAACGGTGAGTTCAACCCTGAGGCATACGCCAGTGACCGGGTGGTGATGCAGGCAGTCAAGCTGGTTGCCGATGGCAGTATCCAGGGTTACACCGGCTACCTCAGCCATCCCTACCACGTGCCCCGTGATCCGCAGGACCCGGATTACCGGGGCTACCCCTCCATACCTCGCGATGACCTGTTCGAGCGCGTTGCGACGCTGCATAAACAGGGTTACCAGATTGCCATCCACGGCAATGGCGATGAGTCAATTGAAGACATACTCGACGCCTTCGAGGCCGCCCAGCAGGCGCATCCGGTGGCAGACCCGAGGATGATCCTGATTCACTCGCAAATGGCGCGGGAGGACCAGGTGGCGCGAATGAAAGCGCTGGGCGTCACCCCCAGCTTTTTCTCTGCCCATACTTATTACTGGGGAGACCGGCACCGCGACATCTTTATGGGGCCGGAGCGTGCCGCTGCAATGAGCCCGGCTCGCTGGGCGCTGCAGCGGGGGCTGAAGTTCAGCTCGCATATGGACACGCCAGTCACACCCATGCTGCCGTTGCAGGCTGTCTGGAGCCAGGTGTTCCGGCTCAGCTACGGCGGCGATGTGATTGGCGAGGAGCAGCGCATCGACGTTATGTCTGCCTTGCGAGCTGTGACTATCGACGCAGCCTGGCAGGTGTTTATGGACGACCGCATTGGTTCTCTGGAGCCGGGCAAGCTGGCGGACATGGTAGTGCTCTCGGCCAGCCCCCTGGCTAACCCCGAAGCCATGCGTGAGTTGCAGGTTGAACGCACCCTGGTGGGAGGCGCTACCATCTTTGCGCGCCAGTAGCGTAGCGACCAGGGTCACGTCGGAAGCTCAATTGCGCTTCCGGCGTTGCCAGCGGGCGACCATTCCTATATAAATGTACAAACGGCGTGAGCAATCTCATCGCTTGTGCTGTTTGCAACCGACAGGGGGAACCAAACAGCAGCCTATGTACCGTTACAGTGTTGACAGCGCCGTCACCTACGCTTCCGAAGATTTTGTCCTGTTCAGGGAAAGTCCATTCGCATGCTGGATGGAGCGCCTGACACTCGAAAACCCCGATCACGGTATTGCTCCCGATGCCTACGCGCCTCCCCCCGCGGGCTATGTGCAGCGTCAGGATGAACTGGCGGCGACCCTGCGCGACGAGGGCAAGCATGTCGCCCTGATCGACTGGGATGCAGAAGAACCAGTGCGCAGGGCGACTACACTGGACGCCATGCGTCGAGGTACTGACTATATCGTCAATGGGCAGCTGGCACTGGGGCCGCTCTCAGGCGCCGTGAATCTGCTCATGCGCACCAGTGGTTATTCCGAGCTGGGCAATTTTCTGTATATCCCCTGCGATACCCAGGCCAAGACCACACTGAACTCCGCGTTCAGGCTTTGTTTTGCAGCGGACCTGCTGCAGGCCCTGCAGGGCCAGTTACCGCCGCAAATGCTGATCATACGCGGCGATGCAGACCTGCTTCCCTTGCAAACCGAAGACCACATTTATCACTACCGGGCGGTGAAGCAGCGATTTATGGCTGCCATGGGTGATTTTTCCAAACACCGCATGCCAGACCCGGCAGAGTCATCACATTTTGGCCGATGGTCCGAGTGCGCCCACGAAGTGCTTAAACAGCGCGCCTTGCGCGACGCCGAGGCCAGCGAGATACCCGAAAGCGACGTGCCGGACACCGAGGAGACGGCAGCACCGCCTGCTGAAGATCTGGCGACGCTGGCGGCGCAGGAGCAGCCTTCCAGCAGTACCGTGCAGCCGCAGCCCAGAATCGCCGCTCGCGGTATACCTGTCGGCGATACCCTCGCGGCGCAGGCGCGTAAGCTGCCTCGCAGAGCAGCTAGCCTGGAAGCTTCCGACGACGACGCCGCTGCCGCGCGGGGTGCTCTGGACGCAGCGCTGCAGAACCTCGAGTTCATCGGCAGTAGCGGCCACAGCACCGGTGCTGTAGAACAACAACGGCCAGCGACGAAGACTGAGGCAGACGGTTATCTTGGCGCGCAACAGCCGGTAGAGCCGTCATCACGACGCCGTGCAGAGTCTTCGCCTGGGGCGCAAGCGGCCCCCGCGGCAAGCAGAACTCAGCCCCATTACACGACGGTGGCACCATCTCCTCCGCCGCCGCGCCCGGGGGACAGGGTCATGATGCAGCCGCCGCGCGCTAATCCGGCCGCCGCGCAGGATGTCAGCCCGGCACCCACATTGAATACGCACAGTCGCGAATTTGACGTCGACTGCATAGACGACTCGGATTACCAGATGCCCATGGCATCGGCCGGTGGCGCACCCCCTGCACGTAACAACGGGGCCAGCACTCAGTTGGGCTCAGCCAGTTCAGGGAACGATACGCCGGCGACGACCCGGCCGTTCTCCAGCAGCCTCAACACCAGCAATTTCCCCGAAGACCCCCTGTAGGCTTTTTCCCCCTAAAACCTTCTGTAGGTTCTAACGCAGCTGCCGGAAGCAAGTGCGCAGCTCTGTCAAAAACAGCTCCGGTTGCTCGAAGGCTGCGAAATGGCCACCCTTGTCCAGTTCGTTCCAGTGAATGATGTTGCCGTACCGACTCTCCGCCCAGCGTCGGCTGGAGCGAAATATTTCCCGGGGGAATATAGAGCAGCCCACTGGCATGGCTATGGGCTCCAGATTGGGCGTTCTGAAACTCTCCCAGTAGAGCCGTGCTGAACTCGCTGCGCAATTGTTCAACCAGTAGAGCATGACGTTGTCCAGTAGCTCATCTTTACTCAGCGCGTGCTCCGGATGCTTGACGCCGTCTCGCTCGCAGTCGGTCCAGGCGAAGAACTTCTCCACAATCCAGGCCATCTGCCCGACGGGTGAATCCGCCAGGGCGTAGCCCAGCGTCTGCGGTCGGGTAGACTGCTGTTTGGAGTAACCGGAATCCCACTCGTTGTAGAACGCCATATCCTCCAGTGCTTTGGTCTCCGTGGCAGTCAATTGGTCCATGGTATCCGGATCGGGAGCGGCGATGGGCATGTTGATATGAATGCCCCGGCAGCCGGCAGGCTCCTGTTGCGCGATGCACTGGGTAATCATGGAACCCCAGTCACCGCCCTGGGCCACCCACGCCTCATAACCCAGCCTGCCCATAAGTTTGCTCCACAGGGTGGCGATATGTTCTGCAGTCATGCCGGTGGTGGCAGGTTTGCCCGAGAAGCCATAACCGGGCAGGGAGGGCGCTACCACGTGAAAGGCGTCCGCAGCATCGCCGCCGTATTTCTCGGGTTCTGCCAGGGCGTCGATAATCTTG
>JAUIIQ010000106.1 GCA_030431585.1 Gammaproteobacteria bacterium
CCAATGCGCTGAAATCACGCGGCGTGAAAAAGGGCGACCGGGTCTGCATTTACATGCCCATGATTCCGGAGGCCGCTTACGCCATGCTGGCCTGCACTCGCATTGGCGCCGTGCACTCAATTGTATTCGGTGGCTTCTCTCCCGAGGCGCTGAAAGACCGTATTCTCGATTCGGACTGCCAGACCGTCATCACCGCTGACGAGGGTGTCCGCGGTGGCCGCAAGGTGCCATTGAAAGTCAACGCGGACAAGGCCCTGGAGGCCTGCCCGAATGTACATACCTGCCTGGTGGTCAAGCGCACGGGTGGAGACGTCGCCTGGACCGAAGGGCGCGACGTCTGGTACGACGACCTCGTTGAAAGCCAAAGCAGCGACTGCAAGCCAGAGGCGATGGACGCAGAGGACCCCCTGTTCATCCTCTACACCTCAGGCTCTACCGGCATGCCCAAGGGTGTGCTGCACACCACTGGCGGCTACCTGCTGCAAACCAGCATGACCTTCAAATATGCGTTTGATTACCGTGAGGGTGAAATTTACTGGTGCACAGCGGATGTGGGCTGGGTGACCGGCCACAGTTACATCGTTTACGGCCCGCTGGCGAACGGTGCTATCTCGCTCATGTTCGAGGGTATACCGACCTACCCCGACGCGGGGCGTTGCTGGGAGGTAGTGGACAAGCACCAGGTCAACACGTTTTACACCGCGCCCACCGCTATCAGGGCACTGCAGGCAGTTGGCGATGAACCTGTCACTCGCGCTTCACGGGCGAGTCTGCGTCTGCTCGGTACCGTGGGCGAACCCATCAACCCCGAAGCCTGGGAGTGGTACCACCGGGTGGTGGGCGATGGTCGCTGCCCCATCGTGGATACCTGGTGGCAGACCGAGACAGGTGCTCACATGATCACCCCCCTGCCCGGCGCTACACCGCTCAAGCCCGGCTCGGCCACTTTCCCTTTCTTTGGCGTCAACCTGGCACTGCTCAACGAAGACGGTTCAGAAGTGGAAGGCCCCGGCTCCGGCTACCTGGTGGTCAAGGCCTCCTGGCCCAGCCAGATCCGCAGTGTCTATGGCGACCATCAGCGCATGGTGGACACCTATTTCAGTAACTACCCCGGCTACTACTTCACCGGAGACGGTGCCTCGCGTGACGCCGACGGCTACTACTGGATTACCGGCCGTGTGGATGACGTTCTGAATGTCTCCGGACACCGCATGGGCACCGCCGAAGTAGAGAGCGCGCTGGTGCTGCATGACGATATCGCCGAAGCTGCGGTCGTTGGCTTCCCCCATGACATCAAGGGCCAGGGGATCTACGCCTACGTCACACCCATGCAGGGTGTGGAGCCCAGCGACACCTTGCGCCAGGAACTGATTGACCTGTGCGTCAAGGAGATCGGCCCCATCGCCAAGCCTGACATTATCCAGTGGGCACCCGGCTTACCCAAAACACGTTCCGGTAAGATCATGCGCCGCATCCTGCGCAAGATTGCCGAAAACGAACTGGACAGCCTGGGTGACACCAGCACGTTGGCAGACCCGTCTGTCGTAGACAGTCTGGTCGCGAACCGACCCGATTGATGCATTCCTTACCGGGAGGGGCTCGCCCTCTCCCGTTAAGGGTGCAGGATCTGCTACTCGATAAAAGGCGTCAGGTGCTTAATGGTTGTGGCCGCCGTGCGCGACTCGTGGGGCCTGGACTTTATGCTCTACCACTCCCAAGCTCGCCATTTTCAACAGTAATGGGTCAGACTCGTTGTCACCAATATCAGCGTAGTCGATCAACTGGTAGTGTTCCCGGGAATCGAATGCCTGGGCCACAGCTTTAGCATCCGTCACTAATTCCTTGAGCTGCCAGCTGCTGCTTGCGCCGGTCGCACGCGTTTTCCAACGGGAAGGCAGCCCGGCCGCGCCAAGCCAGGCACCGCTGACCTCCAGGCCATGTCCTGTACCCGAATAACCGCGCTCCAGCTGGCACTTATCGCCATGAGTCGCACCCGCTTCCAGGCTTTCCAGTTCCGCGGCGGGAACGAGCTGCCACAATCGCTCCCAGGACTGCGGATCATAAGCAGGCATGTCGGCAGGGTAGTACTCGATACCCCTGTCGTATTGATCAAAATAGCGTACAAGCTGCAGTTGTTCTCTGACATTGCGATGCCAGGATTCCGCTATCCCGGACAGCGGGTACTCCCAGAGCACCCGGCTTTTCATGCGCCAGATTGTCACCTCAGACTCCTGACTCACGCCCTTGGCATCGGTGAAGACAACAGTATAACGTGCGCCCAGTGTTTGTCGGTCCAGTGCACATCCGGCATACGTTGCATGCGAGCATACGCTGCACAAAATGAGAAAAAGAAATCGGTGCATTTATCCACCACCTTTTTGAAAGTAGATTGAAAACGGTAGCGGGCACGCGCGGCGCAACCGCTACCTGCGGCAGGATGAAGAGATACCTTATCGATCAAGTCTCTTCTGGGCCCTGAACACGAGCTTTGCCGCCCTGTTCATTACATGAAAAACGGCACTCTGTTCATTGGTGCCAGCCACCCAGTGCCCACCAGGTCCCATGCCGTAGATCGCGATATCTTCACCGGCATGAGTTTCTGAGCCCAAAGGCACCAACGTTTCCTGGTGGAACCCGGGGGCTTGCGTATCTACCGAGGTGAGATCAACCCGGCCACTGAATGCCGGTGTCGCATAACTTGCATCCGAGTTGGTTTCATCCCCCAGGTCCCTGAAACCCAGGCCGTTGGTGTAACCCAAGGTGGTGTAAGGAAGATCATCCGCTGCGAGCGCGGGTTCATCTGAACCTACTGATACCACCTTACCAAGAATCGGGTTGCCACGTTTGGGATAGCCGCCAATGGTAAATACATGACTGTGGTCAGCAGTAACGATGATCAGCGTTTTCTCCAAATCAACGCTCTCCACCGCTGTTCTAACGGCCTCGGCGAAGGCGATTGTGTCGGTCAGTGCGCCCGCAGCATTTCCCGCATGATGTCCGTGGTCAATACGACCGGATTCCACCACGAGGAAATAGCCATTGCGATCATTGTCGAGTATTTCCAGCGCTTTACCGGTCATTTCGGCAATAGAAGGCTCACCAAGAATATCGTTGGAACGATCTGCCTCATATTGCATGTGCGACTCGTTGAACAAGGCAAGCACCGGCCCGTTACCACTGGTGTCAATCGAATCAAATCCAGCCTGGTCTACAACATACTGGCCCTGTGGATACAGCTGTTGCCATTCAGCGGTAAGGTCACGACCATCAGTACGATCCCCCTCTGGCCCGTCAGCGGGGTCGCGCTCCTGATTGAATGCCTCATCGCGGGGGAGGAAGTGACGGCGGCCACCGCCCATGACCACATCTATTCCGTCGACACGCGCTCCCGGGAAACGCTGCTCCAGTCCACTCTCAAAACCAATCAATTGGGCTGCAATATCTGTACATTCCCGGGCATCAGCGGGCATATCGGAGTCATCTTCCCAATTGCGGTCTGCGGATTTGGCGTAAGTTGCAGCAGGTGTGGCATGGGTGATTCGTGCAGTGGAAATGACCCCTGTCGCTTTGCCGGCCAACTCGGCGAGTTCCAGAGCCGTCACCAGCTCATTTCCAGCAACAGTGCTGCAATCGCCGCGCACGATATCTTCATCCACGCCTATCACGCCAACATCCGTCTTCACGCCACTCATCATAGCCGTCATGGTGCCAGCCGAGTCGGGTGTTTGCGCATCGACATTGTATGTTTTCGCCAGTCCAGTGTAGGGAAACAGATCAAAAGAGAGATTATTCTCCTCGCCGTTCATCCCCCTCAACTGACCCTCCAGTATGCGCGCTGCTGTGACGGTCGATACCCCCATACCATCACCGACGAAGAGAATGACATTTCTGGCCACCTTTCTTCCTATTACCACCGGCTTTGCGTCCAGGCTTGATTCACCTTCGGTAAACCATGGGTTGGCAGTCTGGTATGCGGGCAAGACCGGCTGGGCAGTAGCCTGCGCTGCGCCCAGCGTTGCCAGGGCACTGGCCAAAAGTGTTTTTCTCAGATTCATTCTCACTCTCCAATTCGTCTAGCGGTTCAGGTAGAAGCACGAGCAGGCACTCGCGACACAGGAAGAATGAAGAATGGATATGTCAGACAGGTGAAGGAGACTTGAAGCTTGTCTTACGTTTTGATGAAGCAAAAAAAAGGAGTGCCCAAGGGCACTCCTTTCAGATCGGGATAGTCCGACTAGTCAGATGAAGCCTCGGCGTCGGGCGCGGCTTTCTCGACAACAACTTCTTCATCAGCAACTACTTCGTCTTCAAGCAGTTCCTTGATAGACAGCTTGATACGACCACGCTGATCTACGTCCAGTACCTTGACGCGCACCTCGTCTCCTTCCTTCATATGGTCGGAAACATTCTCCACGCGCTCGTTGGCGATCTGGGAGATGTGTACCAGGCCATCTTTGCCAGGCAGGATGTTGACGAATGCACCGAAGTCCACAATACGGGCCACAGTACCGGTATACACGGCACCAACCTCTGCTTCGGCGGTGATCTCTTCAACCATGGCAACGGCTTTATCACGCGCCATCTGGTCCTGGCCAAAGATACGCACGGTGCCATCGTCGTCGATATCAACGGTCGCGCCAGATTGCTCGGTGATGGAGCGGATTGTCGCGCCGCCTTTACCGATAATGTCGCGGATCTTGTCTGAATCGACTTTCAGGGTCACCATTGAAGGTGCGTTCTCGGACGTCACCTGGCGGCCTTCAGCGATCACTTCGTTCATCTGTCCCAGGATATGCAGGCGAGCCTGTTGTGCCTGTTCCAGAGCGGTCTCCATGATCTGGGAGGTGATGCCTTCGATCTTGATATCCATTTGCAGAGCGGTAACGCCCTCGGCGGTTCCGGCCACCTTGAAGTCCATATCGCCCAGGTGATCTTCGTCACCAAGAATGTCGGTGAGCACGGCAAACTGGTTACCGTCTTTCACCAGACCCATGGCAATACCGGCAACCGGTGCTTTCAGAGGTACGCCAGCAGCCATCAGGGACATGGAGCCAACACAAACAGAGGCCATGGAACTGGAGCCATTGGATTCGGTTATTTCGGAAACCAGGCGCACGGTGTAGGGGAAGGTTTCCGCGTCCGGCAGCACCGCAGCCAAACCACGACGAGCCAGGCGACCATGGCCAACTTCACGACGACTGGTGAAGCCTACGCGACCCGCCTCGCCCACGGAGTAGGGAGGGAAGTTGTAGTGCAACATGAACGGGTCACGGCGTTCGCCTTCCAGTGCATCGATAATCTGCGCATCACGGGTTGAGCCGAGCGTAACAGCACCGATAGCCTGGGTTTCACCGCGGGTGAACAGCGCAGAACCATGAGCTTTGGCCAGCACGTCCACTTCGCAGGCGATGGGGCGCACGGTGCGGGTGTCACGGCCATCGATACGCGCTTCGCCTGCAAGGATGCGCTTGCGCACCAGATTTTTTTCAACCTTCTTGAACAGGTCTTTCACTTCATCAGCAGACGGGCCATTCTCAACGGCCAACGCCGCCACGGCAGCGTCGCGGATTTCTCCGACGCGCGCATAACGGTCAGACTTGTCGGTAATACGGTAGGCTTCGCCCAGATCAGCCTTGCACTGCGCTTCCACCGCTGCCAGCAACTCTTCATTGACTGCAGGAGCCTGCCAGTCCCAGCGGGGTTTGCCCGCTTCTGCAACCAGTTCATTGATGGCCTGTACAACCACCTGCATCTCCTGATGGGCAAACAACACGGCACCCAACATCTGGTCTTCCGTCAGCTCCTTGGCTTCGGACTCTACCATCAGCACGGCGTCGGCAGTGCCCGCCACAACCATGTCCAGCTGGGATGAGGCCAGTTGGTCATAAGTCGGGTTGAGAATGTAGCCGTGCTCAGGGTTAAAGCCCACGCGCGCACCGCCGATGGGGCCATTGAAGGGCGCACCGGAAATAGCCAGCGCTGCGGAGGTGCCAATCATTGCCGGAATATCAGGGTCGATGTGCTTGTCCGCAGACATAACCGTGCACACAACCTGAACTTCGTTCATGAAACCGTTGGGGAACAGCGGACGGATAGGTCGGTCGATCAGGCGGCTGGTCAGGGTTTCTTTTTCGCTGGGGCGGGCTTCACGCTTGAAAAATCCGCCGGGAATCTTGCCAACTGAGTAGGTTTTTTCAACGTAATGAACAGCCAGGGGAAAGAAGTCGCGACCTTCGCGCTGAGTCTTCTCTGCGACAACGGTACACAACACTGAGGTATTTTCGACGGTAACCAGAACCGCACCGCTCGCCTGCCTGGCGATACGGCCGGTTTCCAGAGTGACTGTCTGGCCACCGTACTGGAACGTTTTTGTTACTGGATTCACTATTTTTCTCCAATTCTAGATATGACAACCGGGGCCCCTGGCCCCGGTAGTTGGTAAAGCTTATCGACGCAGACCAAGTCGCTTGATCAGATCGGTATAGCGCGTTGCATCTTTGCGCTTGAGGTAGTCCAGCAGCTTACGGCGCTGGTTAACCATGCGGATCAGGCCGCGGCGGGAATGGTGGTCATGCTTGTGCGATTTAAAGTGCCCCTGCAACTGCTCAATATTTGCGGTCAGCAGTGCTACCTGTACTTCCGGGGAACCGGTATCGCCTTCGCCCACCTGGTACTCTTTGACGATTGTTGCTTTTTGTTCAGCATTCAAAGCCATTTTCTATTCCTCTTGAATAATCTGCCTCGGGTGGAATACCACCCTTCATCAATGAAAGAGCCTGTCCGTGCAGATTAACAGACAGGTTCGCGTCACCCTCCGGTGACAATCAGCCGACGC
Organism: Gammaproteobacteria bacterium; assembly: GCA_030431585.1. Classification (GTDB taxonomy): domain Bacteria; phylum Pseudomonadota; class Gammaproteobacteria; order Pseudomonadales; family Halieaceae; genus Halioglobus. The sequence continues at coordinate 6,836 of JAUIIQ010000106.1, forward strand.
GGCGCTACACGCCCATCGTCCAATATTTCTCCCACACCCAGAAACTCTCCGGTTTCAAGAGCGATGCGCACCATACCATCACGGGGCGCATTTGGCACCCGTACAGGCTGCCCCTGGCGCATGTAAAAACCTCCCGACTCGCTCAGTTCCACCAGCGGAAGCGCTCTTACTGCGGTGTCAGCTGGCAGCAGCAGGTCATCCATCTGCGCCAGTTCTTCGTTTTCTTTCAGTGCCTCAAGTGTCGCCAGCGTAACGCTGTCTTCAAGCCTGAAAGGGCCTGCGCTGGTTCGTCGCAGAGCGCTCACATGGGCTCCGCAACCCAGGGCCTTCCCCAGGTCTTCGGCAATAGAACGCACATAGGTACCCTTGCTGCATTCAAGGTAAATATCCACCTCGGCTGCCTCACCGCCACGAAAGTCAAGCAGGTCCAACTGTTTGATCACGACACGTCGCGACTTGCGCTCTACCTCTATACCTTTACGAGCCAACTTGTACAGGGGCTGGCCGTCCTGCTTGATTGCAGAAAACATCGACGGCACTTGCTCGATTTCTCCGCGAAATGCCTCCAGTGCCGCCGCCACATCAGCCTCGCTTACGGCTGAAGCATCTCGGGTATCCAGCACTTCGCCTTCCGCATCGCCAGAGGCGGTCACTGTCCCCAGCACAAAAGTGCTTTCGTATGCCTTGTCCGCGTCCAGCAGGTACTGCGAAAATTTGGTGGCCTCACCGAAGCAAAGCGGCAGTACCCCGGTAGCCAGCGGGTCCAGGCTGCCGGTATGGCCCGCCTTGGCGGCAAAGTACAAGTGCTTTGCCGTCTGCAGCGCGCGGTTCGAACTCAGGCCCTGCGGCTTGTCCAGCACCAGGATGCCGTCGACTGGGCGACCCCGGCGGCGTCTGCCCACGGCTCAGCGCTCCTCGGGGTCGTCATCGCGCAGACCCAGTTCTTTGTCTGCATCCGCTGCCCGTCGAATGAGGTCTTCAAGATCACGGCCACGACCGACACTACCATCAAAGAAGAACCGCAACTGCGGCACGCTGCGCATGCTGCTGTCTTTAGAAAGCTGGCTACGCAAAAAGCCTGCGGCGCGGTTGAGGGCCTCGGTGGCTTCCCTGGCCTGATCGGCCGAATCCGCTTCCATCTTGGTGTAGTAAACACGGGCATGCCCGAGGTCGCGACTGACATCCACGCCAGTAATACTCACCATCCCCACCCGAGGATCGCGCACTTCATGCTGAATCAGCGCCGCAAGTTCGCGTTGCAGGTAATCTGCCACGCGCTGTGTTCTGGCATATTCTTTGGCCATCGCTCGATTGTCGCAAAACGCCGCTTACAGCGAGCGAGCGATTTCCTTCACCTCAAAGACTTCAATAAGGTCTCCGACCTTCACGTCGGTATAGTTCTTCACGCCAATACCACACTCCATGCCATTACGTACTTCGCTGGCGTCGTCCTTGAAGCGGCGCAGGGATTCCAGTTCGCCCTCGTAGATCACCACGTTGTCGCGCAAGACACGAATCGGCTTGGAACGGTAAACGGTTCCCTCGGTAACCATACAGCCGGCTATCTGGCCGAACTTCGGTGAGCGGAATACATCGCGCACTTCGGCAATGCCTACAATGTCCTCGCGCAACTCCGGTGCAAGCATACCGGTCAATGCAGCTTTTACATCGTCGATAAGATCGTAGATCACGTTGTAATAACGCAGGTCTACACCTTCGTTCTCGATCAACCTGCGAGCAGCATTGTCCGCACGCACGTTGAAGCCGAAGATGACCGCGCTGGACGTAATCGCCAGGGTCACATCCGTCTCGGCAATTCCACCCACACCGCTGGATACAATATTCACCTGTACTTCTTCATTACCCAGATCCAGCAAAGCAGATTGAATCGCTTCCAGAGACCCGCGAACATCCGCCTTGACCACCACATTCAGCGTTTTCTTTTCGCCAGCGGTCATGCTCTCGAACATGTTGTCCAGCTTGGCAGCCTGCTGTCTTGCCAGTTTGGTATCGCGACTCTTTTCCTGACGGAAATCAGCAATCTCGCGAGCGCGTTTCTCACTTTCAACCGCGGCAAACTGGTCACCGGCGTCCGGTGTGCCGTCCAGGCCCAGAATCTCTACCGGGATGGAGGGGCCCGCTTCCTCGATAGGCTGGCCGTTTTCATCGAGCATCGCTCGAACCCGGCCTGACTGCAGCCCGGCAAGCACAATGTCGCCTCTGCGCAAGGTACCGGTTTGAACCAGTAGCGAAGCCACTGGGCCACGACCCTTGTCCAGGCGTGATTCGATCACGATACCCTGGGCTGGTATATCGCGAGCAGCTTGCAGCTCAAGCAATTCGGACTGCAGCAGTACTGCTTCAAGCAGCGCATCCACACCCTCACCGGTGTGTGCAGACACGGGGATAAACTGCGTGTCACCGCCCCAATCTTCAGGGATGACGTCCTTGGCAGACAATTCATTCTTGACCCGGTCCGGATCAGCTCCTTCCTTGTCCATCTTGTTAATGGCAACAATAATCGGCACTTTAGCGGCACGCGCGTGCTGTACCGCCTCTTCCGTCTGGGGCATCACACCGTCGTCGGCTGCCACAACCAGGATAACGATATCAGTACTCTTGGCGCCGCGTGCACGCATGGCGGTAAAGGCTGCGTGACCCGGTGTATCCAGGAAGGAAATCATGCCGTGATCAGTGTCCACGTGGTAGGCACCAATATGCTGAGTAATGCCGCCCGCCTCACCGGAGGCCACATGGCTCTTGCGAATATAGTCGAGCAATGATGTTTTACCATGATCGACGTGGCCCATTACGGTCACCACCGGCGCGCGTGCTTCCAGCGTGCCTTCTCCCGTTGTCAGGGCCAGAGACTCTTCAAGGCTTTCTTCCAGCGCATCGGCGCTGACCGTTTTCACCTTGTGTCCCATTTCCTCAACCACCAGGGTGGCAGTGTCCTGATCGATCATCTGGTTGATGTTGGCCATCACACCCAGCTTCATCAATTCCTTGATGACCTCACCCGCCTTGACAGACATCTGTTGCGCGAGATCGCCTACGGAAATCATGTCGCCTACCGCTACTTCCACTGCTTTTTTCTCCGTGGGCATCTCAAAACCATGCCTTGAGTGCTCCTCGTGAGTCGCTTTGAGCTTCTTGCGATTGCGACGTCGCGCCATACCTGACTCTGCTCTGTCCAGGTCAGACAAGGAGAGATTATGACCACGCTGTTTACCGCGGCCAGGAGGGGCGTTGCGATCCAGCCGACCGTGTTTCTTCTTGCGCTGCTCCAAGGCCGTGGTGGCGGGCGGTGCTTCGTGCAGGCGCTTGGGACGCTTGATCGTGTCGGCGCCCGCATCACTCCTGGGCTTCGCCTCAGACTCGGCTTTCTTGCGCTCTTCCTCTGCCTTACGCGCATCAGCCGCGGCCTTACGTGCGGCCGCCTCTTCCGCTTCACGTACCTTGCGGCGCGCAGCAGCACGCTGACGCAGCACTTCCGGATCCATATTGGCGAGATCTTCTTCTTCCTCGGGCTCCGGCTCCGGCACCGCCTGCGCAGCTGCCTCCTCAGCCTCTTTGGCAGCAGCCGCAGCAGCTGCCTCCTCGGCCTCTTTGGCAGCAGCGGCAGCAGCTTCTTCTGCCTCACGCGCAGCGTCCTGTGCCGCCGTATCCTCCAGAGTGATGTCTTCAGCACCCAGGTCGCCCGGGTCACGCTTGACGTAAGTGCGTTTTTTACGCACTTCTACATTTACTGTCTTCTTGCCCTGCGACCCCGGTGTTTTCAGAGTGCTGAGCGTCTTACGCTTCAGGGTAATGCGCTTCGGGGCAGCTGTGGACTCGCCGTGACTGCGTTTGAGATATGCCAACAACGTCTGCTTGTCCTCGTCGGACACAGCCTCTTCCGCAGCTGCGTGAGGCAAGCCTGCTTCCTTCATCTGCGTCAGCAGACGTTCAACGGATGCGCCCACCACCTCTGCGAGTTGCTGTACTGTCACCTGCGCCATGCAATCTTCTCCTTGCTACCCTGTTTCTGTATGTCTGCCCTACCGCGACCGCTTATTCTTCGGCCTCGGCAAACCAGGGTGCGCGCGCGGTCATGATCAACTCACCCGCACGCTCTTGTGTCATATCTTCAATGTCCATCAGGTCGTCAACACCCTGTTCCGCCAGATCTTCCATGGTGATGATCTCGCGGCTGGCCAGGATATAAGCCAGGTGACGGTCCATGCCGTCCATGTTGAGCAGGTCTTCTGCCGGCTCGTTGGCGCCAAGCTGTTCCTCTGAGGCAATCGCCTGGGTCAACAGCGCATCCTTGGCGCGGGCCCTCAGTTCTTCGGCGATATCTTCGTCGAAGCCCTCAATGGCCGTCATTTCTTCCAGCGGCACGTAGGCCACTTCTTCAAGCGTGGTGAAACCCTCTTCTACAAGAATTTCTGCCACTTCCTCATCAACGTCCAGTTGCTCACAGAACACACCAATAACCTGGCCAGCTTCCGCTTCATGCTTGTCAGCCGCCTCCTCCAGGCTCATCACGTTGATAGTCCACTGGGTCAGCTCGCTGGCAAGGCGCACGTTCTGACCACTGCGGCCGATAGCCTGCGCGAGATTGTCTTCAGACACGGCTACATCCATGGTGCCGGAGTCTTCGTCCACAACGATGGACTCAACTTCAGCGGGGGCCATGGCGTTGATGACCAGTTGGGCGGGGTTGTCGTCCCACAGCACAATATCAACCCGCTCGTTATCCAGTTCATTGGACACCGCCTGAACCCTTGAGCCACGCATGCCCACACAGGCTCCAACAGGATCGATACGCTGATCGTTGGTTTTTACTGCAATCTTCGCGCGTGAACCCGGATCGCGCGCAGCGGCGCGAATCTGGATGACCTCTTCGGAGATCTC
>JAUIIQ010000107.1 GCA_030431585.1 Gammaproteobacteria bacterium
ATCGACAAACATCTGGCCGGCGCGGGCCGGGCTCAATTTTCCCTGAATAGACAGGTCACTGCCGTGAAACGCCGCCGCAGCGGCAATCGCCATCAGACTGGTGACCAGAATATAGGGCAGCACCAACCCCATCACGATATCGTAACGGGCCAATTCGCGGTGCTCCCTTTGCCAGCCCCGCTCCAGTAGCGTGTAACCGTAGACGAAGGTCATATTGATGCCCACTGCCGTCCCCAGCGCGGCCATAACGGTGGTAACACCGGCCGTATCCGTGGGCAGCCTTCCTGGCACAAAACCCTGCAGGACCGCGCTCCAGTCCACCTGGCCTTTGCCGGCTGCGCTGATCACCACCCAGGCAAAAGCCAATACGATCATGGTGCTGAGCAGCTTGATTGCGGTCTCGAAGATTTTCACCGCACGCCCACCCGCACCATAATTCCAGGCAGTAAAAGCACATAGCGCCCATACCAGTACTGCCAGCATGAACAGGTAGATTTCACGCCCCAGGCCTGCCTCCTCCTGCAGGCTGAATCCAGTGCCAACGGCTATCACTTCCTCCAGCATGCCGGCGCTCAGCGGGTAGTGAGAAAAACCCCAGATAATGCTCGACGCCAGTGCCGCAACGGCCCACGCCCAGGCAAGGGCCGGGCTGACAAAGTCGCGCATCGCCTGATAGGGCCGCACACCTGTGCTCAGGGTCTGGTGAGACAATGCAAACAACATGATGCAACCGATCACCATTGAAACCGGCTGCACCCACAGCAACTCGTAACCGTAGACCGCACCAATAGTCAGCGAGGTAATGGCGCTACCACCACCCAGCGTCATAGCGCCCTGTAACCAGCCTGGTCCGCTCAAGCGCAGGTAGGCGGGAACGCGGGCCAGTGCCGGCTTGTTTGCGAGCGCCCGTAAGTGCTGCAGTTCCTCAGTGATGTCGCTCAAGGTAGCTCCCTTCTTTCTGGCATAGACGGCTAACGATAGGACTGGCTCATGTCGATGGTCGCTTCGATATCGGCTACTTTACGCAAGCTGGAACGGCTTATCCTGTGATCCAGCAAGGCCTGATACCGGCCGCTATCCAGAGGCAGATCAACAGTGCTGTTCTCCCAGGTGGACTGCAGCATGGCGTTAGCCAGAGAGAGTGACGCCAGGCCTTCTTCAGCGCTGGCAATAAGACATTCGCCCGAGAGTACGGCCGCGGCAAAGTTACTCAGTACCTGCGCATGCTGGTTCACATCACGCTTTGGCGTTATATCTTTGACCGCACTGGCGGGCATACCAAACATCTCGGTGGTGTCGCGATTAAACTCTGCGGTGCCAGGCGTATTGCGTGTCTGCCACAAGCGCTCGCCGTCGAACAGCAGCGCACCACGGTCACCCACAATTTCCAGGCGGTTGACGCCAGGGGCCTCCCCGGTAGAGCCCACAAAAACACCTGTCGCACCGTTGGCATATTCCAGGTATGCAGTGGCCTCATCCTCTACTTCTATATCGTGGTATTTGCCAAAATGGCAGTGCGCTCGCACACGGTCGGGCATGCCGCAAAGCCATTGGAAGATGTCCAGGTTATGTATGCACTGGTTGACCAGCAGGCCGCCCCCCTCTCCGCGCCACGTGGCGCGCCAGTCGCTGACCTTGAAGTACACCTCCGGACGGAACCAGTTGGTCATGCTCCAGTGATAGCGCACCGTCTCACCGAGTTCGCCGCGCTGCAGAATCTCGCGCATCATCACAAACAGCGGATCTGTGCGCTGGTTCAGCATCAGGGCGAATACCTGACCCTGCTTGCGGGCGCCCAACAAACGCTCACCTTCTGCCACAGACAGACCGATGGGCTTTTCCATCAGCACGTGCAGGCCTGACTCAAGCGCGCACAGTCCTGCTCCGAGGTGGGTAAATGTGGGCGTGGCAATTAATACCGCATCACAACAGCCGCTGGCAACCAGCGCGCGGTAATCCTGAAAATGAGGGACGCCGAGTTCGCCGGCTAGCGGGTGCTCCCCGCGGCTGCACACCGCGGCGAGCTTGCACCCATGCGCCTCGCCGCTGACGATATTGTGGATATGCTGCTGCGCAATATTGCCTAGCCCGATAATACCCAGGCGCAAGCTGGCTTGATCACTCATGGTCTGACTTATTCTGCAAAGGTGAACGACTTGCCACTTTTTTCGATCTCCGGCACACTCAGGCACTGGCAAGGTGGTAATACCAATCCAGAATCTCAGTTGCGCCCGGGCATGTCAAGACAATCCATGGCGGGGCAGGCTCAATGCGGCAGCGGCCGCAGTGTTAATTTGAAGCGTTGGACAGAGTGCAGAAGATATGCAGGAAACATGGCGGTGGTTTGGTCCCGATGACCCGGTGAGTCTGAAACATGTCGCCCAGGCGGGGGCAGAAGGTGTAGTGAGCTCCCTGCACCACATCCCCACCGGGGACGTGTGGCCAATGGCCGACATTCTCGAGCGCAAGAAGCTGATAGAGGACGCCGGACTGACCTGGGCCGTGGTGGAAAGCATTCCGCTGCACAACGACTTGAAAACGCGCAGCGGAAACTACCAGCAACTGCTGCAAAACTACCAGCAGTCGGTACGTAATCTTGGCCGCGCCGGTGTGCCGGTAGTCTGTTACAACTTTATGCCGGTGGTGGACTGGACCCGCACAAATCTAAGCTACACGCTACCCAACGCCAGCCAGGCACTGCGCTTTGAGATGACCGACTTCGCCGCCTACGATGTGTATATGCTCAAGCGCCCCGGCGCCGAGAACGATTACGACCCCGAGCTGCTGGAGCACGCCCGGGTGCGCTTTGACGCGATGCCGGACGAGGAGCGCGCCGCGCTGGAGAAGAACATTATTGCCGGGCTCCCCGGGGGTGAAGGCTCCTACGACCGCGACGGCATACGCGAAGCGATCGCCCGCTTTATCGCCCTGGGTACCGACGGCATGCGCGAGAGTCTATTGGCTTTTTTGCGCGCGGTGGTGCCGGTTGCCGAAGAATCCGGCGTGCGCCTGTGCATCCACCCGGATGACCCGCCCTTCTCCCTGTTCGGCCTGCCCAGAGTGGTCTCCACCGCAGAGGACGCGCGGATTTTACTGGACGCCGTGCCCAGCCCAAGCAACGGGTTGACGCTTTGCGCCGGCTCATTCGGCGCCAGAGCCGACAACGACCTGGTAGCGATTGCCCGCGAGTTTGGCGATCGCATTCACTTCGTCCACCTGCGCAATGTGAAGCGCGAAAGCGACGGTTCGTTTTATGAATCCGATCACCTCGACGGCGACAATGACATGGTGGGCCTGATCAGCGCCCTGCTGGATGAGGAAGACCGGCGCCAGCAAGAGGGGCGAGAAGACCGCATCCCCATGCGGCCGGATCACGGTCACCTGATGGCTGATGAAATGGACAAGCCGGGCGTCAATCCCGGCTATTCCTACACCGGGCGCATGAAAGGCCTCGCCGAACTTCGCGGCGTAATCCACGCGTTGACCTCATTGCGGCAACACGCCGGCAAAATCCACCAGGACAGCGCCGGCTGATCAGTCGAATCCCGCGAATGGCGGCTACACCGCGGTGACCTGCTCTATGGTGGTGCAACGGGTACATAATCATTGCGGCAGGAAATGCCGCCAATTTGGTCTGACCACTTTACCGATTGCGAGAGTCTGCGATATTCTAACGGCGCTGGCATGGAAGCGCGTTACGTTACCTGCCGCAAAAAGCAGGAGCCCGCATGCAAATACAAGCCGTTAAAGTACGGCGTCTCTATCTCCAGGTGGCCGACCAGCTACGAGAGCTTATTCGACAGGGGACGCCAGCACCGGGAGAGCGCCTGCCCTCTGAAAGAGCCCTGGCTGAACAGTTTGGCGTAGGCCGCCCGACGGTGAGGGAGGCGATGATCGCGCTGGAAATTGCTGGTCTCGTGCAAATACGATCCGGCTCAGGCGTCTACGTTCTGGAGCCGACAGATAAAACAGCTCCCGTGACAACGGACCAGGGCCATGGTCCATTTGAAATCCTCGAGGCGCGCATGCTGTTCGAGGCTGAGGCCTGTGCCCTGGCTGCCCAGCGGCTGTCGGATACACAGCTCGAAGAACTCGAGAGCGTGCTGGCAGAGATGGAACAGGAGAACCTGCAGCAAACCGTAACCGAGAAGGCCGATGAAAAGTTTCACCGGCTGATCGCAGCGGCAAGCGGTAACAGCGCCATTGCCTCGACAGTGGACTGGCTTTGGCAGCTGCGCAATGAATCCGAAATCAGCACCCGCTTCCACGAACGCGTGCGCAACGAGGGCAGCCGCCCTATCATTAAAGACCACCGACGCATCCTGGACGCGCTGCAGGAGCGCGATGCATCCGCTGCTCGCAGCGCCATGCGCAAACATCTCAAGCGCGTCATAGACACCCTGCTGGCGGAGAAATAGCGACGCCATGCCCAAACCCTCAAGGCTGAATCCCCAGCGTCTGTTCTCCAGTTGTCCGATACAACGCGACATTGCCACCGGCTTGTATCTCGCGGTCAAAGACCTGCCGATTATCAGCCCGCATGGACACACTGACCCGCGCTGGTTTGCAGACAACGACGCATTCGAAAACCCCACAGCACTCCTGCTGCAGCCGGATCACTATCTGCTGCGGATGCTGTACAGCCAGGGTATCGACCTGGCTACCCTGGGAATACACGCCAGCACAGGCGCACCGGTTGAGACCGACCCGGAAAAGGTCTGGCAACTGTTTGCTGACCACTACGGCTTGTTTCGTGGCACGCCTACCCGCCTGTGGATGGACCATGTCATGGCGGAGGTGTTCAATATTGACCAACGCCTGGACGGTGACAGCGCAGCTGATATCTACCGGCATATCGATGCACAACTGAAGACGGCTGAGTTTCGGCCTCGCGCGCTGTTCGAACGCTTTAATATTGAAGTGATAGCGACCACTGAGTCACCGCTGGATCCGCTGGCGGCTCACCAGAAGCTGCGCGATGATCCCTGGCCTGGTCGCATCATCACCACCTTCAGGCCAGATCCCGTGGTGGACCCTGAGTACGAGAATTTTTCTGCCAATATCGAACAGCTGGCATCGCTCTCCGGAGAAAACTGCGACAGCTATAAGGGCTACCTGCGCGCATTGCGCGAGCGTCGCAGCTTTTTCAAGTCCCTGGGCGCCACCGCCAGCGATCACGGCCACCCTTGCGCGCACACTGCGGACCTGCCGGAAAGCACCTGCGAGCAGTTGTATCAACGCGCCCTGGCCGGCACGATAACCGCCACCGAGGCCGAGCAGTTTCGTGGCCAGCTACTGACCGAAATGGCCCTGATGAGCCTCGACGATGGCCTGGTGATGCAGTTGCACCCGGGTGTTTACCGCAATCACAACCCTTCGTTGTTCGAGCACTATGGCCGGGACAAGGGTGCAGATATACCGCTGCCGGGTGAGTTCGTCCGGCATCTGAAACCGCTGTTGGACCGGGTAGGCAACCGCTCGGACTTCACCCTCATACTCTTCACCCTGGATGAAACCACCTACTCTCGCGAGCTGGCGCCACTGGCGGGACACTACCCCGCAGTAAAACTCGGGCCACCCTGGTGGTTTCACGACAGCCCCGAAGGCATGCTGCGCTACCGCCAGCAGATCACTGAAACCGCGGGCTTTTACAATACGGTGGGGTTCAATGACGATACGCGGGCGTTCCTGTCCATACCGGCCCGGCACGACGTTGCCCGACGCATGGACGCCCGATTCCTGGCGCAATTGGTTGCAGAGCACAGGCTGGAACTGGATGAAGCGGAGGTGCTTATCCAGGACCTCAGTTACCACCTCGCCAAACAAGCATACCGGCTGCAGGAATCCTGATGCAGCGCCTGACCAGCGGCACCTTACACCAGCTACCCCTCTCGGTTGCGAGGCCTGAATATGACCGCAATCGCCTGCAGGCAGGTATCGTCCACCTGGGTGTGGGTGCCTTCCACCGCGCCCACCAGGCGGTCTATACCGATGATGCCATACAACACAGCGGCGGCAACTGGGGCATTATCGGTGCCAGCTTGCGCAGTCCTCATGCCGCCCGACAGCTCAACCCACAGGATGGCCTCTATACCCTCTGTACCGAAAGTGAACAAGGTCAGGAACAACGTGTTGTCGGCGCACTGCAGCGGGTACTGGTGGCACCTGAAGGGCCCGCAGCGCTGGACGCGGCAATAGCAGACCCATCGATTCATGTGGTCACACTGACGGTCACCGAAAAGGGCTATTGCCTGGGCGATGACGGCTGGTCACTCAATGCAGAACTGCCCACTGTAATCAGCGACCTCGAAAACCCGGCTCAAGCCAGCACAGCCATTGGCGTGTTGGCCAGAGGACTGTCGCTGCGGCATCGCAATCGCGGCGCACCACTTACCATCATCAGCTGCGACAACCTCAACAGTAACAGCCGTCGTTTACAAACCAGCCTGATTGAATTCCTGCAGCGCAGCTTTCCAGGGATTGTGCCCTGGGTGAATGAAAACGTCAGGTTTCCCTGTTCCATGGTGGACCGCATTGTCCCGGCCGTAAGTAATGAGGTACTGACTCAGCAATCCATGGCTCTGGGCTTGCGCGATGAAGCCGCGGTGGTCACCGAGCCATTCAGCCAATGGGTGATTGAAGACAATTTTGCCACCCCGACGCCAGACTGGAAGCGAGCCGGTGCAACCCTGGTAGCGGATATCGCACCGTTTGAAAGCACCAAGCTGCGTATGCTCAATGCCAGTCATTCGGCTATCGCCTATGTTGGTTTGCTAGCAGGCATGGAAACGGTCGCTGACGTTATGCAGGACCCGCAACTGGGCGACAGCATTCGGCGCCTCATGAAAGATGAACTGCTTCCGGCGATCAGCCCGCCACCGAACCTGGATATGCAAGCGTACAGCAATGCGCTACTGCAAAGGTTTGCCAACCCCTGCCTGCACCACCGATGCGCGCAAATTGCGATGGATGGCAGTGAAAAAATCCCGCTGCGCTGGCAGCAGACTCTGTTAGATTTGCCGCAAGACGGCCTGCTACTCAAAAGCCTTGCCTGCTGGTGCTACGTTATCCTGGACACCTCGCTACCCATAGAAGACCCGCGCCGGTCAGAACTTGTGGCCCTTCGAAAAAGCACCGCAGGCCTGCGTGAGAAACTCAAGAAATTGTTGAGAATACTGCGCTTCACCGACGCCAGCCAAAACAGCATGGTGCAGGCTTTGCAGGGCTATCACCAGCAGTTGGCAGCCGCCGGCGTCCGCGATCTGCTGGCTGGCTAGCGACATTCTCCGGAGTTTATCGGTCGACAATATCCGGTGTCGCTAAAGAACAGCATGCGGAAAATCCAGCTCTCGATTCTGAAAGGCAAGAACATCTGCTTTCAGAACTTTACCGTTATCAATATTTATCGCTTTGCGAATCGTCTCATTTTTCTGCCATTCGTCGGGGCCTGCCACGAAAGTCGGCAGATGAACAATCAATGCTGCAGAAATCGACCTTGAGGCACTTTCCCAGAAATAACTCGGCGTATGATCCACGGCGTAGTAATCGACTTTCTCAACCCGGAACATCGGCTCTTTAAATGTGGTGGGTCTGGCGAAGTAGAAACCCATATTCTCGTCGCAACTGACGTCTATTATGAGGCAACCATCTTTGAGGCAGGCTTTTTCTTCCTCACGGACAAAGTCAATGGGATTATTTGCGTCCTGAAACGTACCGTTAATAATGATGCCTGCATCGCTGATCAATTCCGTCAAGGGCTTTTGTGAGCCGTCATGCTCCACCACAATCATCCGCGCTTCATCCTCGGCCCCCATCCGCAGTCTTACATAGTGGCAGTCAAGCACCTCTTCTCGAACTTCGTGGTCAGGGCGCTGAATGCAAATTGTAATATCGCGAAAACCGTGCGCTTTCAGGGCGTAGATCGCCCCTCGGCTCACTGCGCCGAAACTGAAGATGATAACCTTGCGCTGGTTGCCATAGTGGCCATCAATTCCTTTTAACTGCAGCGCATGGATTACGCCACAGTAGCCGGCCATCTCATTATTTTTATAGAACGTATGTCTGCCAACCTGACCTTGCGGGCCCCAGACAAACATATCCTCAAATGCAATAAGCGTCTGTTTCCGGTCTATTGCTGCCTGGGTAATCTGCTGTTGCTGGGTACAATGTGGGTAACCCCAAAGCACTCCATGCTCGCGAAGTGTATTGAAGTCCTCCAGCACCGGCTTGGCTACAATTACCGCGTCCATGCTCTCCAACAATTCATCCCGTGAAGCTAGCCCCCCTACCTGACGCGCAAGTTCAGCGTCAGACACGCCAAATCGCTCACCATACCCGCTCTCAAAAACCAGCTTCTCGCGCACTGACCTGGTCAGCCGCGAAAGATGCTCAGGATGTATCGGAACCCTTCTCTCGTCGTCTTTCCCGGATGTCCCTATAATGCCTACCGACAAGATAGCCGAGGTATTGTCTTCAAGCATCCTTGACGATGAACGGGACGTGGCCACCCGCGTTCTTCTTGTCTCGCTTGGCGGCCTTTTTTTCCTTGGCGGTGAGGGTGGAAGGCTTCTTGGCTTCCTTGTTGCTGCGCTGGTTCTTCGACATGATCGTGACTCCTGGCCCTGACTGGGCATGCACGGCAACAGTGAAAGCAGTCGATGACAAAGCTTGAGCAGACTTTCAATTGAGACCTTGATGCCCGATCACTATAGACCTATCTCAGGACTTAATCCGATTTAATTGCTGACTGGGTTTCATTGCCTGTGTCGCGTGACGCTTCAATCGTGCACGCCATTCCGGTCACTGACGGCCGCGCGCATTACGCAGGCGTTGCGCTGCCTGGAGAACCCGTGTGCACACTGCCAGCGATCACCGGTATCGCTGAGATAGGCATTGTCCGGGATGGTCACGATAGCGCAATGCTCACCTTCCGCCTTGTAGCCGCGCTTGCATTTCCAGCCTTTTCCGTAACCACGGTCAGACAGATAACCGTGCGCTGGCACTTTTATCTGAATACAGTCGTCATCAACTCTCCGGTAGCCGCGTTCGCAGCTCCAACTTGGGCGGGAGCCGCTATCATTCAGGTAACCGTTGCCGGGCACTATCAGTGCTACGCATTTATCGACCACTGCCTCATAGCCACGGTCACAACGCCAACCAGGTGTGTACGATGCATTCATCAAAAGATAAGAATTGGCCGGTATATCAATCGCTACACACTCATCGCCGTCAATGAGAAAACCGCGTTTGCAGGCCCATCCTGAACCGTAGGAGGCATTGGTCGCATAGGCATTTTCGGGAACCAGTATCGCCTGGCAGGCATCGTTATCCCTGCGGTATCCCGGGTCACACTTCCACTCATCACCATAGCGCCTGGGAGAAGCATTCTCCGGCACGCCTGCAGTTGAGACCTGGGAGTAGGTGACATCGGATTGCGCGATGGGCGCAACAGCAAAAAGAACCAGGGTGAGCAGGCTGGCGTAGGGTTTCAGGGGAATAGACATGTATAGGAACTCCTGTTCACGATTCGATCGTGAAGATGAGAGATATACATTCTCGATTGTTTCGCAGCCGCATCTCTGCGAATGTTAGGCAATGTTGTAACGTAGTCTCAATGGGTTACAGACTAGCGGCGGGGATCGCAACCTGGTTGGTCTCGATAACGTGCCCACTATACAGCACTAACCGCCAGAATGTCGGAACAAAGCTGTTGCAGCAGGAATTCACATTACATAACCTTCACTAGTCACTCGATTCAATAGACCTGATAACTGCAAAGCGAGCCATTGACAGTGAATCCCGCACTCGGCGTTCTTCGCCTGACAAATTCTGCTCATCCAGTAAGGCGAATTCTGGCAGTGTCGATGCTGCTTGTTGCGCAGCACGCTGTGGCCTTGCAGCAGCCAAACATTCTCCTGCTAATGGCGGAGGATATGAGCGCGCGGGTCAAGGCATTTGGCGACCCTGTGGCGGTCACGCCCAGCCTTGACAGGCTGGCGCAGGAAGGCATTCGTTACCCGAACACTTTCACCACCTCCGGTGTATGCGCACCCAGCCGCGCAGCGCATATTATGGGCGCTCATCAAAATACCTTTGGTGGGCAGCATATGCGCGCCGACAGTTCACACTGGCCATTGAAGTACCAGGCGGTGCCGCCACCGGAAATGAAAGCTTATCCTGAGCTGTTGCGTCGTGCGGGTTACTTCACTTTCGTAACCAATAAACTCGACTACCAGTTTTCAGGTGTGGGGCTTGGCAGCGGGCCATTCACCCTGTGGGATGCGGAAACACGCTCCCGGTTTCCCTGGCAGGCGGTTCCCGAAGGTGTTCCCTTTTACGGGTTCATGACGTTTATGGAAACCCACGAAAGCGGCATTTTCCCGCGCTGGAGCTGGCCGAACAGCATGCCTCATTTGTTCATGCAGTTACTGCACATCTATCTGAATTGGGGCATCGAGGACGTAGTGTCCCCAGGGGATGTAACTGTACCGCCCTACCTGCCAGATACCGAGCCGGTGAGACGCGACATCGCCCGACACTACAACAACATTCATACCATGGATATGAGAGTGGGTGAGGTGCTTGCCCAACTCGAGGCCGATGGCCTGGCAGATGACACCATCGTGATATGGACAACTGACCACGGCGACGGCTTGCCACGTGGCAAACGCGAACTGTTTGACTCGGGTATCAAGGTCCCCATGATCATACACTGGCCGGAAAAGTACAGGCCAGCCGGCGCCGAGCCGGGATCCGTGGACGAGCGGCTGATCAGTTTTGTAGATTTCGCGCCGACAATGCTGGAACTGGCCGGAGTAGACGTACCTGCGTACATGCAGGGACGGAGTTTTACCGGCCCGGAATCGACAGCATCAAACCAGTATGTCTATGCCGCTCGCGATCGACTCGATGACCAGGTGGATCGCCAACGCAGCGTGCGTGACAAGCGTTACAAGTACATCGTCAATTACTATCCCGGCACACCCGGTGCGGCACACCTGGCGTTTCGGGATAATCTGGACAGCATGCAGGAATTGTGGAACCTGCTCGATTCAGGCGAGCTCAATACTGCCCAGAAGCGCTGGTTTCAAGCGCGGCCTGCAGAGGAACTGTACGATACGCTGATCGATCCTCATGAATTGCATAACCTTGCCGGAAACCCCGCGCACAAAGCTGTGTTGTTACGCATGCGCGCAGCCCTGGAGGACTGGCAGAAAAGTGCCGAAGACTGGGGGGCAATACCGGAAGAGCAAATGGTCCGGCAATTCTGGCCCGACCTGAAGCAGCCGAAAACGGCGGCGCCTGAGATGCTGATTCAGGAGGATGGCCGTTTACATATTCGTTGCGCAACCGAAGGTGCCTCTATCGGTTTTCGCCTGGGAGACGGTCGCTGGCGGATCTACACAGGGCCCTTGGATATACCGCGGGACACGCAAGTCATGGCAAAGGCGGTGCGCTACGGTTGGCAGGAGAGTGAAGTTAGCTCGCTGTAAACTTCCACACTGCGTTAGGCTGGAAGTCTCTTTAGCCATGCTTTGTATGAGCCGCTCCCCCGCCGGGCAGAAGAGCCATGAGAAATCGAGCGCGGGTAAATGAGGTACCGT
>JAUIIQ010000108.1 GCA_030431585.1 Gammaproteobacteria bacterium
CTTCAGCCAGGGTTGTGGTTCGGTGATGGTATGGCCGGCGGCGACCACCAGCTTCCAATCTGCCAGTTGCTGTATGCCCTCGTCGCAATGCAGATGCTGTTTGCCTCGCTGCAGAAACATCCAGCAATTACTCATCTCGTCGCCGGTGATCTCAATATCAAAATGATCGCCGCTCTCGATGTAGCGCACGTGATGCAGATCGATATACAGATCGCCCAGTATTGCCGAGTTCCACTGTACCTGCCCGTCTGCTATGCCCAACATGGCACCGGTGATAGACTCACCATCATTGAAATGCAGGCGGTCAGCGAACGCTTTTGTGCAGGTCATTGATGCCAACAAGAGCGCGGATGCGGCCCACACCACAGTGCGTGAAGGACGGATTCCTGATAAGAACATGGGTTCCCCGTAACGTGAGTTTTTATGGCTGCTGAAGAACCCGACATCAATCAGCGCATCTGGCAGGTGGTAGCGTTGATTCCAAGTGGACAGGTTGCCACCTACGGTGACGTCGCTGCGCAGGCTGGCATGACCGGCGCTGCCAGGCGCGTAGGTCGCGCACTGAAAAACCTGCCTCACGACACGCGTATCCCCTGGCACCGGGTGATTAACGCCCAGGGCAGGATTTCACTGGCTGAAGGTTCCGCAGCGCAGTATACCCAAAGGAGTCGCCTGGAGGCAGAGGGTGTAGTATTTCAACGCAATGGCAGCATAGACCTGCGTCGCTTTCGCGCATTCAGGCTGCCTTAGCCGTATCAGGCGCTGGCTTCCCCGTCTGGCCCAGCACCGCCTTCACGCAAGAGCCTGTTCTCCGCTCGTAGCGACTCCAGTTCGGCTTTAAGGCGCCGGTTGTCTTTTTCCAGATGCTCCTTGCGATCGACAAAATCATCTGCCAGAAGAGCCAGCTCATTCACCATACTGACAACATAATCAATACTGATATCGTCAACACCCGGCAGCCGGGTAACGCCAGAATCAGGCTCCACCTCGGGAAAACCTGCCCCATCAGGCAGGAACTGGTTGAGAGACCGGATCTTGCGATTATAACGCTCGGCCTCCTCCTCACTAAAGTGCAGATCAAGCTCCAGCGGTGCGCTACCGGCCTTGCGCAGAGCACGGTAAAACAGGTGCAAGCGGCGGGCCAGACCCCGTTGCGGATTATAAGCGCCGTCAAGGTACTGGGGATAACGGTTGTTCAACTCGAGCAGAAAAGCAGTTCCTTCCGGGCCCAGAGACTGGTTACTTTCCACGTCCGTTATCGCCGCCTCGGGGGGTAGCTCCAGGCCAAGCGCGTAAAAGAAATCATCCAGCAGACTCTCATTGTGAAAGGCAGCGGGATCAAACTTCCTCAGAATCAGGTTATCTGCACCCAAGGTGCCGCTCCAGCATTGAAGAAAACGATAGCCCATGCGCTCTTTGGTGCGCGCCAGCAGTGACTGTGCATCGATGGGTTCCTGTATTTCTTTTACGTTTTGCTCCCACTGGCTCTTCAGCGCCTTGAGCGGGTCGCGCACATAGGCAATCGCACGCACCTCATCAAAGTAGGGCGCCACCCATTCCTGCAAGCGCCGGATTTCGGCAGGAGACAAGCGCGTGAGATTTTCCGCAGAAACGATCCACGTGCCATTGTCAGCAGATTCAAACAATGACTGCCACTGCAGCCGCAGCCGCTCCAGCTGTCGCTGCCAGCTGTCTTCATCAATGGGCGAAAGCTGTTTATAGAAGAAGCTCTTCCTTGGCTCACCCATGAACAGGACGGTGAAATCAAAGGAATGATTGAAAGGCTTCCAGGGCGCACAAAAAATACGCCGTTCGCGCAGCGCGGCGCAGGCCAGCCCCAGGCTGTTCTGAATAGCACTGGTGCCCGTCTTGGCCATACCAATATGCAATACAAGTGTTTTCATGCGGCCTTCCCCCCCGGACGGCCGCCGGCCGTTTCGCCTGCTCTCCACGGCGCCACCCAGACCAGCAACAACATGCCCGGCAGCGCCAGCAACGCACACAGCAGAAAAAACTGCACCCAGCCAACCTGCTCCACAATAATGCCGGTACTGGCGTTGGCAAAGGTTCTGGGCAGCGCCGCAAGTGCCGTAAACAGGGCGAACTGGGTAGCGGCATAGGCCTTGCTCGTCTCCCTGGCAATGAAAGCAGTGAACGCGGCCGTGCCCATGCCCACACCAAAGTATTCAAACGAGATAACCGCTGCCAGTAACCAGAGTGAGGGGGCCGATGACGCCAGCACGGCAAAGCCGAGAATGCTCACCACCTGGACCACGCCGAACAACCACAAAGAGCGGTTGATCCCGAACCGGATCATAAGGCCCCCTCCCAACAACCCGCCGAAGACGGCTGGCCAAAGCGCTGCGTGCTTGGCGATCAAGCCAATCTCGGTCATGGTAAAACCAATATCGAGATAGAAAGGCGTTGCCAGCGCCGTCGCCATGTTGTCGCCAATTTTGTAAAGGAACATGAAACTCAATACCAGCAGCAGACCCTTCAGTCCGCGGCGCCCAAGGTACTCTCGAAAAGGGGCGATTACAGCCTCGCCCAGACCGGCCGACGCGGGCACTTCCGAGTCCGGTTCAGTGACCGCCAGGGTCAGGACGATGCCAACCAGCATAAACGCGCCGGTGATAAAAAATACGCTGCCCCAGGGCAACAGGTCAGCCAGGACCAGGGAAAGAGAGCCGGGCACCAGGCCTGATATTCTGTAGGCCTGGATATGAATAGCGTTACCCAATCCGAGCTCCGCATCCGGCAGCAGCTCACGCCTGTAGGCGTCAAGGGCGACATCCTGACTGGCACTGAAGAACGCCACGGCAAATGCCAGCCAGGCTACGGAGGCAATATCCCTTTCCGGCTGCAACAGGCCAAGGCAACAGATCGATACCATCAGCGCCAGCTGGAAGAGCAACATCCAGCCCCTGCGCCGGCCCAGCAGCGGCGGCACCCAGCGGTCCATAAACGGTGCCCAGGCAAACTTCCAGGTGTAAGGAATACCAACCAGGGCAAACAGGCCAATTTCTGCCAAGGATACGCCTCCCTGGTGCAGCCATGCGGGCACCAGTTGCAGCAGTACATACAAAGGCATGCCGGAAGCGAAACCGGTGAACACACAAATCAGCATGCGCCGGTTGAATACCGACTCCTGCCAGCTGGGGGGAGAGTCAGTCAAACCCGGGAACCCAGCGATAAGGCTGCACTGCCATCATTCGACTTCAAAACCCATCTGCCTGACGAACTCGACGTCCAGTGGGTCAAAGGCGGACAGGTCATGTTGCCGGAAGCGACCGGACGTGGCCGGCAGCGTAATTTCAGCTGCGAGTTCGGCAACGCGCTGTTTACTTACTTGAATACCGGCGAACTCGCGCAGCGCCTCAAGCTCGCCCTCTGGGTCTACACACAACCTGTCAAAACTCAAAAAATGCAGGCGGTGTCCCATGCGCTGTCGAAAGCCCTGCATACGCTTGTGAGCGGCGACCCAGTAACGCAGTGCGTTGAGCGGCGAGGGCGAAATATCGCCCTCCAGCAGCAAGTCTCCCCAAAAATATTTCAGTTGGTTCTGGTTTTCGCTGAAAGCCATATCGAGTCCGTTACGAACCACATAAACGTATTTCATTTCCGGAAAACAACGGTCCAGCAATGGCAATAAAATATGGGTGTTGGGCTGCTTCCAGCCCCAGTGCTCGTGTCGCGGTTTACCCCCGGGGACGGCCAGAATGGATTCGCGCGCGCGGATCAAAAGGTCAGGCGGTAACACCGGGCTGCGATCGTACTCACAGGCCCGGTCGAGTATGGGCTGCAGATCCTCAGGTATCTCCAGCCCCTGGCGCATGGCGTTGGTAAACAGCCAGGCCAGTTTGTCCAACTCCTCGTCGGAGCGCAGCAATATCGTCCGGCGGACGAAGAGGAGGCTGAACCACAGGTTATCCAGTGACTCATTGAGCTCGCCTCCAAACTCAACACCCATGTCGTTGAACAGGCTGACCACCAGGCGAGTACCACTGCCACCCAATCCGCCAATGACGATGGGGGCCGCATCCTCTCGCGCCACGCGGTAGACTGGCGCGGTCGATTGGCTGCCCAGTACGCTGTGCGCCAGAAAACGGGCGGAATGCCGTTTCTGAAACGCCATGGCGTCCTTGTAGGTATCGATTTTGTGGCCCAGGTGCTTGACGAGTACCGGATCCTCCCGCTTCAGGTAATCGGTGATCGATGCCGCATCTTTGATGGAAAGATCGATCCCCTCCCAATCATCGTCGACAGCCGGCTCGGGTTCCAAAAACAGCGAGCCGTCCTCGCGCCCGAGAAACAGCCTCGCAACCAGCTTATTGCCCTTGCGGCAGCTCTCTATCACTTCCAGGCGCTGCTCAGGAGACAACACAGACTGGTTGGAAAACACGCTGGTTGAGGAAGCATCCCTGGCTGCAGAGTACTGCATTAACAGCTCATTAAAGCGAGCATTTTTCTCGCCATCCTCGACCAGGCAGTTGACCATCCGCTTGTACTCACCCGCAGCCAGGGAAAGGCGTGGATTGGAGTTACCCTGAGGCAGGGTCAACTCCTCTCCAGTCTCCACACCGAAGACGTGGTACATGAAGTCACGGCGTATATCCCCACCATGGAATTGCTGCCTTTCGTAAGGACGCACAATAACCTTGCCCGGCTCCAGAGAATCCGCCCAGGGGGCGAGGATTCGGGGATAATCAAAGCGTTCCATTTGCTTCTGGTAAATAAGATCAATACGCCGACGCTGCGGGCCAGCCTTAATCTGCTGGTTGTAACTGGCCATAATAATGTTGTCCTGGCGCCGCACATACACCACGACATGCAAATCGAACCAGGCTGACACCTGAGCACAGAACTTCCTTGCCACCGCCTCGTCTGCCCAGGCCATCAGCTCGGAAGACAGCAAAATACTACCGTCCCCGGTCTCGGCAAGATCGGGTGCCCAATCGTCCACTTGCTCGAACTGCCACTCGTTCTCGAGAAAGCGGGGTATGTGCGGCGATAGCAGGTGATGAGCATTGGACATGACCCCCCGCTCAGGGTAGACGATACCCAGCGCACCCAGGGCCTGCCGATTGTGGGCAAAGAAGTCCTGCAGCGCAGTTGTCCCCGTTTTACCCATACCAATATGCAGATAGAGCTTCTTCTTCATTGCGTCACTTTCCTGGGCATGAGGGCACGATGTGGCTACGCTACAACGTCGAGAGCAGCGCGATAGGCTGCGTCATGCTTACTGGCCAGCACGGCCGGATCAAACTTTTCGGTCGCGGCTGCAACAGCCTCACGCATGGACTGATATCTGTCCGCATCATCGGCGATGGTCGCAATCAGGTCTGCCATCGTGGACACGTCAATGTTGTCCCCATCCAGACTTAGCACCGCACCGGCCATGCCATCCTTGCCCTGCAGCATGCGGGCAATCTCGCCCAGGTCTGTAGCCAGGAACGGCACACCGCTCTGCAGGCATTCAATGATCACCAGCGGAAAGCTCTCGCCGCGAAACCTGGACGGCAGAAAACCGATATCGGCGGCTGCGAAATATCCACGCACATTGCGCTGGAAGCCCTCCAGATGCACATAAGCGGGCAGGTTTTTCCCCTGCAGTCGGTCATACTCGGGGCCGTCCCCAACCAGTAGCAGGTGAATATCGCGCTCCGCCTTCTCACGGGCAAGGCCTACGGCTTCTATCGCTTCGGACCATCCTTTTTCCTCCATTGCCCGGCTAACCAGAGTGAGCACGAATGCGTCTGCGGGCACACCCAGGCTGTCGCGCGACACAGGCTCGAAGGGTTCTATCTCCAGCGCATTGTCTATGCACTGCAGTCGCGCGTGCTCCAGCAGGCCATGAGCCTCAATCGCCTGCAGGTTTTTTTCGGCCACGTAGATCAGGCAGGCACTGCGCCTGACAAGACGCGGCAAAATAGCCCGCAGGTCGTATTCATTGATGGTCTCATACATGCCGTGCAGGGTGACCACTGTCTTGACGCCCATATCCTCTGGAAGAATATCGAGGATGGTACTGTCCATCCATGCGTGGTGAGAATGAATAATATCGATATCGAAATCGTCGACAATGCGTTCCAGCTGAGTGAAATCCGAAACGATGGGAATGTCACCGCGCAGGCGATTGCGCACGCCATCCAGCCTCGGTTCACGGTCGCAATCAAGGTAGGTCACGTTGTAGCCGTGAGCCTTCATGATATTGGCCAGGCTGACCGGGAAAGTCTCGCCTCCGCCGGAGCAGAATGCATAGGACGCCATCAGCAGGTTCGGCGAACGCGCTGCAGTGACCGCCTCAATTCTCTCTATACTGAAACACTCGGCCAGTGCCTCTTCGCTGTAGTCGCCGCGGGTCTCACGCCAGTGAACGGCAAGGTTATCCCGCAAACGCTCAAACACTGTTGCAGGCACGTCATAGAATCGACGTACCGTGAGCGCAACCACTTCATGCTCACGGTAGAACTCGTCCTGTGAGTAGGAGCCCACAGACGTATTCTCGCCGTGTATACGATAGTAATTGCAGGCCTCGGGAGAATACGCAAGCATGCCGCCACGCAGCAGGTGCAGGTACAACACCCAGTCACCACAGGTACGCATTTTGCGCCATTGCGGGTCCGCCAGAATTTCCAGGTTGCGCGGCGTCCTGAACAACGCAGAGCTGACATTGGGTACGATATTTTTCACGGCGAACGCGTCTCTTACAATAGCCGCCCCTGTTTCTACCAACGGGTGGTTCCAGCGCTGCGGATCAATGTCATGCAGATACTCGTTGATAGACCAGATCTGGCGTTCGCCGTCGCCGTCCATGAACACAGTTCTCGCATACGCCAGCATGATCGCTTCATTCTCGAAGAAAGGCACCAGCGTTTCGAGGAAGTTTTCCGTGCACCAATCATCACTCTCCGCAATCCAGACGATCTCGCCACGCGCCAGGTTCAGCCCCTTCTCCCACTGGTGAAATACCCCGCCTGAGTTCTGCTCGTTGATCACCAGAGTGGACTGCTCAGGGTGGCGCTGATGAAAATCCCGCAACACAGCAGCGCTGTCATCACTGGAGGCATCATCCAGCAGTATGACTTCAAAGTTGCGGTAGGTCTGCGAGAAGATCGACTCCAGACGCAAGGGCAAATAGGCAGCATGGTTGTAGTTGGGCACAATCACGCTTACCAGTGGCGCGAAACCTCCACTGGCTTCGCGCTGCTGGTACAGCATTGGCGTGAGCAGACCGGAATCTGCCGGAACATGCATATCGCGCGGGCCTGTGCCGAATACACGGTTCAGGCCGCGGAAAAGTGGACGCAGCACCCTGCGGATTGTCCAGGCCACCCCTGGCCGTCTGAGGCTCATACGGTGGTAGACCAGAATCGCTTTGAGCCGAAACTGCACCCAACGGCTCGCAGACCAGGACTTCAAGCGTTGCAGCCTGAACCCCAGGCTGCGCAATGGGCGGGTAAGACGCCAGGACGTGGACTGCTCCATAGCCTGAATCTGTTGCAGCAGTTCTGCTTTCTGTTCTTCGAGATACTCCTTCTCATCGGCCAGTTGCAGGTTCCTGCCTTGCAACTGGCCGACCTCGCCGACTGCCTTGCGCAGTGCATCGGTGGCTTTATCTGTTTCTGCCGACTGCTCACGCAACTGCTGCTGCAGGGCACTATTGCCGGACTGCAGCTTGCTATTTTCATCACGTAAAGGCTTCAGGACGGACTGATGCTCGGCGCGCATCTGTGCGATATTCTCACCCATTTCTGTCAGCTGGTTTCTGAGGTCACCGGCAACATCCTGGCTATGCGCAAGTGCAAGTCGATCATTGCGGCAGCGATTGCTAAGCCTGGAGAACGCAGGGCTGGCCACCTGCAGCAGGCGCTCGCGTGTATCCTCTCGATGATAAACAGCCAGCGCCGCCTCTACCGCCCCCGGTGACGCCCCGCCCTGCAACAGAGGCTGCAACGCCTCGTCGAACTCAAGCACCTGGGGGAAGTCTTGCTGAAGCTCAGCGCGTGCATCGGCATTCTCGGCTGCTCGGTACAACGTGGAGTCAACAAAACGACTGCTGAAATAATCGATGCTCGCTGCATCCTCCGGCAACTGCAGGCTGCGCGCGAGTTTGCGTACTGTATTCCCTGGCTGCTGCAGCAGATTTGCGTAGGACACGAAACAGGAAGCGCCGACCACCGAATCATCGCTCAGCGACTGGGCCGTCAGGGACAGCCACAATGCAGCCCCCTCTGCCAGGGTGGCACCGAATTCATAAAACGTGGTGTTGGCTAGAGTGCGGTTGCGCTGCGAGAGCGCCACTTCCACCGGAGACCGGAGCGTATGCACGTAATGTACCTGGCCGGACGCGTACCCTGCCCGACTGAAGGCGAGCTGCCAGAAACCCAGAAGCTGGCACATACGTGGGTCTTTCACCAGCGCCAGTGGCACACCGGCGTAGGTATCACGCAGCAGCGCCGCTGCCCTGTCAATCCAGATATCGGGCTCGTCAAATGACTCTACAGCGCCCGCAATAAACAGCGGATTGTCCCAGCTACCACCAAGATGTGCCAGCAAGTCGTCGTTAAACTGGACAATGTCCGGATGCTCGAAAAACCCTTTCTGGTTCTCCTCGTTCGCATACACCTCATGCAGGCAAGCGTCCGCTCCCAGGCTGGCCAATGCCGCAGCGCACAAAGAGGTACCGGAGCGATGGGCACCGAGGACAACAATCAGTTGTTTGGAATCAGACATGGGCACCGGAGTGCATAGGACCAGCTACTCGAGGGACAGGATGATGGGGCTGCATTATACGCAAAATGCCTAGATTTTCTTTAACAACGTCGCTGCCAGGAGGCCGATATTGCCACTCATGGTCTGCGCATAGAAGCCACCCTTTTGTCGCGCAGCAATGCGTTGCAGCAAACTGCCGCCATGCACCTGCTCAAACTGCTTCAGCAGTTCCCGGTTGTGCGGCGTCAGCAGATGTTCCGACCGCCTGAGCGCCTCCAGGTTCCTTGCATTCCACTCCCTGTGCCGACCGTCCAGGAACTTCAGGTAGCGCCGGTAGCGGGCTCGCAGCCCCCTGTTGGCGCCCACCACATTGGTATCATGTTGACGGTAGCCCAACGAGGGGCGCGGATCATAGATAATATTGCCGCCAGCACCGCTGACCAGCAGGTACGCCCACCAGTCGTGCATCACCACATCAACAGGGCCAGCCTGCATCAGTAACTGGCGCGCCCCCGCGTTGAGTACCATGGTGTTGCCACCAGCTATATTCTGCACCAGGGCATTGGCGAAAGCAGGCGGTCTGGAGAAAAGGGGAGACAAGCCCTGAACCTCTCCAGAGGAGGAAAGCGAGCGTGTGCGGCTGCAATACAGGGCAGGCACATTGGTGTTAACGCGGCGAAGTGCGGTCACCGCCCGGGACAGCTTGTCGCTGTCCCACTGGTCGTCCTGATCACACAGGGCGAAATAGTCCCCCTGCACATCAGCGGCACACAATAGTGAAAGAAAATTGGCGCAGGGCCCTTTCGCAGGCCCGCTACGCAGCGTAAGCGGCAGGCCTGAATGATGCCCGGCGTAATCGCTCAACAAGCCAAGGGTATTATCACTTGAGCCATCATCGGACACATAGATATGGCCCGAGAAACCTGCGGGGAGGGTGATAGATGCTAGTTGGTCGGCGAGAAAGCGGCCCCCGTTAAAGGTGCAAAGAAGAACCGCGATCTCACCGGCATTACCCGTCACTGCTGCTCGGTGTAGGGCTCAAGAATGGCTTCCAGCGCCTGCTGGTCAATGATCACCTCGTCGGTCATCTGGAACTGGGAGATATAGTCCTTCATCGCCAGGCGTCGATACTCATCTTCCATTTCCTTGATCATTCCTGCCTTCACCTCCTCGAACGTCTTGTAGGACTTCTCCTGAATACCGTCGAGGCGGATAATGTGGATCCCAAACTCTGAATTGACCAGTTCCGAGTACTCGCCCACGTTCTCGATAGAGAACACCCCCTCGCTGTAACGCGGCGAAACGCCCTTTTCGCCATACTCCACCCAGCGGTTGAACTTGCCTTTCTTCTGCACCGCGTTGGGCTCATCCGAGTGCAGGGCCACCATTTCCAGGAAATCAGCGCCACCGCGCAGTTCGTCAAGAACCGCTTGCGCTTCAACCGTCAGTTCCCCTCGGTCACGTCCCGGTGGAGACGAAAACAGGATATGCGAGGAAATGCGACGTTCCGGTATCAGGGCATACTTGTCCTTATTTACCGTGTATTGCTCTTTCACCAGCTCAGTGAAATCGGGGAAATCAATGCTTTCGGAAATCTTTCTCAGCATGAAGTCCCGCTGATAGGCCAGCAGACCATTGCGATACTCGGTCTTGTGCTGGGGGTTTTCCAGGATATAGTTATCAGCCTCTTCGGCCAGCTTCTTGTTCGCCAGCGCCAGGTTAATCAACTCCAGGCGGTCGCCTTCATCCTGGATTGCCGCCCTTCGCATTTGCGGTGTCCAGCGCGTCACCGTGTCCGACAGCTCTTCAAGGCTGAGGGTTGTTGCTCCGTCCTTCACTACTATCTGCTCGTCGGAAAAAGCCGGCAGTGACAGCAACGCGGCAGATGAAACCAGAATCAGTAAATTGAATATGCGCATATCAGAAATGACTCTTAAAACTCATTTTTCGGGAACAAAAAAGCCGACACCCTAGGGTGTCGGCTCTCATTTGGTGTGCCTGCTCTAGCTTACGGAGCAGACTGGGTACGGCTGTGCGATACGATACGACCGTAATTCGCAGCAGGCAGGTTAGCGAATGCACGCTGCCATGCTACAAAGCCGATCATCGGCGCAGGCGAAGTGACGGTATTACAAGTCATATCCGGTATGTCGTAACCCAAAGCCTGAGCTATAGGGTTGAAGCTGCCGGGGTTGTACTCACAGACCCGTGTATCTGGTGAAGAAGTTGCAGCAAGGCTGGTCCAACCGAAGCGGGCACCGTCAGGGCCGTCAACCGCAATGAAAGCAGGCGCGTTCAGTACGGGCGCGTTGCCCCACTGGATAACGTTTACTTCGCGGCTCAGCACGTCCACAGGGATCTCGCTGGGAGGCTGCGGAGATACAACCAGGTCGCCTTCTTCAACAACGATGCCTTGCTCTTCACGATCGTAAACAGTGAAGGTTGCAGTCATCGGGATGTCACGGAAGTCACAAGGGGGAAGTGACACGCCGTCAAATGCCGTACCGGTGCCAGTAATGGTAGTACCACCTCGGGTGCAGACGTCAAAACCCGTGTCCAGACCAACCTGGAAGAAGGGCAGGTCAACCATCAGGTACTGACCAGGAATAGTCACAACCCAGTCTGTGTCGACAGTGAAGTCGCCAGCTGCGTTAGCGGACCAGTCGTTGATCAGGGTCTGGGCGCCCAGTACGGTACGCAGGTCGTCGTACAAACCAATTG
>JAUIIQ010000109.1 GCA_030431585.1 Gammaproteobacteria bacterium
TCAATCACGGCCCCGGCAACGTCCAGTTCGGTGCAGGTTTCTATCCCCTCAAGGCCCGGAGATGAATTCACTTCCATCACCTGGGGGCCATTCTTGCCCTCAAGCATGTCAACCCCCGCCACACGCAGGCCCAGTATTTGCGCACAGCGCACCGCAGTCTCGCGGTACTGTTCATCCAGGTCCACGGGTTCAGCGATACCTCCACGGTGAACATTACTGCGAAACTCCTGGCCCTGTGCCACCCGGCGCATGGCAGCAACCACCCTGTCGCCCACCACAAACGCGCGAACATCCTTGCCCTTGCTCTCGGCAACAAACTTCTGGATCAGTACGTTTTGCTTCTGGCTCTGCAACAATTCGATGATTGACTCCGCCTGCTTTACTGATTCAGCCAACAGTACACCAATGCCCTGCGTGCCCTCTATAAGCTTGATAATGACCGGCGCGCCGCCCACCCGCTCGATAGCCGGAAGCACATCTTTCTTGTCGCGCACAAAGGTCGTGCGCGGTATCCCGACGTGGTGACGACTGAGAATCTGCAGGCTGCGCAGCTTATCCCTTGAGTTGGCAATGCCGTGAGCGGTGTTGGCGCAAAATATGTCCATCTCCTGAAACTGGCGCACCACGGCGGTTCCGTAATAGGTAATGGACGCGCCTATGCGAGGCAACACAGCATCGTAGGTGCTGAGAGGCCGCTGCCGAAAGTA
The DNA here is from genome assembly GCA_030431585.1 of Gammaproteobacteria bacterium. Classification (GTDB taxonomy): domain Bacteria; phylum Pseudomonadota; class Gammaproteobacteria; order Pseudomonadales; family Halieaceae; genus Halioglobus. The sequence continues at coordinate 708 of JAUIIQ010000109.1, forward strand.
CAGGTCCGGGTTGCCACGATCCAGGTCGATGGCGAACTTCAGCGTATTCAACACCTTGGCCTTGTGGCCGCGCTGCTCCGCGGCTTCCTTGAGTCGACGCGTGCTGTAGGCGTGGGGACTACAGGATAAAATAGCTAACTTCATGTGTTCTCACCTTGTCTGTTTAACGAGACCCGGAAATGCCAGGTCGGACAAATATGCCGATGTCACAGCGCGAATCTCATCACTGTCACCGGCTTTGCATACTTCATCGTACACGCTTTGAGCCTTCGCTGAATCCATCGCCCGTATCAGCCACTTGATCCTGGGCAACTGTGCCGCGCTCATACTGAGCCTGCGAATGCCCATGGCCACCAACAGCGGCACCGCATGCGGGTCAGACGACATTTCTCCGCACAGGCTGACCGGCAAATCCAGCTGCTCCGCCGCTTGCACTACCCTGGCAATTTCCGCCACCACTGCGGGGTGCAGGTGATCGTAGCTGGCAGCGACCCTTGGATTGTTCCGGTCCACTGCCAGCACGTATTGGCTCAGGTCATTGGAGCCAATGGATATAAAATCAATATAAGAGCGCCATTTCCCAAGCTGGGAAATCGCAGCCGGCACCTCAACCATAATACCAACTGGTGGCCGTCTCACTGCATGGCCTGCGCTGTCCAGCTGATTCAGTGCATCATCAAGCACGGCAGTGAACTCACGCAGTTCTCCAAGCGCGCTTACCATAGGCAGGATAATCTGCAGGTTTCCGGCCATACCGGCGGCACGCAACATGGCCCTGAGCTGGCTCAACAACAGCGAGGCATTGTCCAGGCAGAAGCGGATACCGCGCCATCCCAGAGCCGGATTCTCCTCGTGTATAGGGAAGTACGGCAGCGGTTTGTCGGCACCAATGTCCAGAACCCGCATGTACACTGGCTTGTCACCGTAGGCCGCCATCACTTCCCGGTACAGTTGATACTGCTCTTCCTCGGAGGGAAAAGTCTCACTGATCATAAAGGGAATTTCGGTTCTGTATAGTCCCAGACCCTCAGCACCATTGCGCAGACCCGGCATGATATCGGCCGTCAAGCCACTGTTGGCGTAGAGTGAAATCGCTACGCCATCGCGCGTTACCGCCGGTTTGTCGCGCAGGCTCTCCAGGCGATCAGTAAACGCATGCTCCGACGCCTGCAGCTTACTGTACTCCTGCTGCAGCACACTGTCAGGCTCGAGAAACACCTTGCCGGCAGCGCCATCGATAAGGATGGAAACCCCGTCAGCCAGTCCCTTCACTTCGCCCACGCCCATCACCGCCGGAACACCCAGCGCATTAGCCAGAACCGCGGTATGCGACAGGATTGACCCCTGGAAACAGACGACGCCAGCAAGCTGTTCGCGCGGAGTATTGGCAATATCTGACACACTCACATGACGGCCCACAAGAATAACGGGGCCCTGCGGGAGTGCGCTGGCCGACGTGTGCTGGGAGCGTATCCACGCGGAGTAGAGCCGGTTACCCAGGTGGCGAATATCTTCATGCCGGGCACGCAGATAGGGATCGTCCATGGCCATGAACAGATCAGCGTAATGCTGCACCACGATGCGTAATGCAGAAGGCAAATCGCGTCCACCGCCTATGCCCTCCTCTACCCCCTGAGTGAGCATCGGGTCAGCAAGCAGCATCAGGTAGGCGTCAAAAATACCCGAGACCTCCTGCGACAGACTACTGTCCAGGGTCGACTGCTCTGCCTTTACTTCTGTCTGCACCGTAGCGAGCAGCTGGCGCCACATATGCAGCTCTTCCTGCATATTGACACAGCGCCCGTCAGCCACGCTGAACAGGTCCAGGTCCTCACACAGGTAAACCTGGCCCATACCTATACCCGGTGCGCCGGGTAGGCCGGTGAGATTGCGAAAGCCGGACGCCTCAGCGAGCTGCCAGTCTTCCCAGTTCGCCACCACGAGAGCCAATTGGGCCCCCAGGGTAACCAGGAACGCTTCCTCCTCAGGACTGAAGGCAGCGGGGGCCCTGCGTTGCACTACCAGAACACCGATTACCGCACCGCGCCGCACCAGCGGTACGGCACAGAAACTGCGAAACTGTTCTTCGTCGCTACCTGGGAGGTAAAAGAACGCGGGGTGCCGTGCTGGTTCAACAATATTGAGCGGATGACGGCTCTCGGCCACCTCTCCAACAAGCCCTTTGCCGGCGGGAACGCTGACGCGACCGATCGCAGCCTGGCCCAGGCCGTGACTGGCCACCAGCAGGAGTTCGCCGTGATCGGTGCGCAGAAACAGCGAACATACGTCTACTGCCATTTCCCGCTGTATACCATCTACCACGCAGTTAACCTGCACGGCAGGGGAATCTGCCTCCGCGGCGGACTGCACGATACGTGTCAGTGTCAGTAGCACTGACATCAGCGGGACCCCGCTGTCACAACCACAGGAGGTTTACCCAACTGAGCTCTGCTCCAGCACCAGCCGCCCATCCAGATGCACATCGCGCTGCGGGAATGCAATCACCACGTCATTCTCATGGAACAGTGCATCAATGCGATAGCGTAAGTCGCTTCGGATGATACGCAGGCTGCGCTCAGCCGTTGCGTACACCCATACGTTGAGCTCGAATATCAGCGCACTGTCACCAAAATCGTCGAATATCACAGAGTAACCCGGATCCTTGAGCACATCCTTGTGTTCCTCAGCGGCCTGTTTCAACAACTCGGTTACCCGCGCCACGTCAGACCCATAGGCCACACCCAGCCGGACACTGGTACGCACCAGACGATCAATTAACGTCCAGTTGGTAACCGTGTTCTCCAGCAGGTAGGAATTTGGCACCAGCAGGTGCACACCATCCACCCGGCGGATGCAGGTTGACCGGGTGTTGATGGACTCCACCGTTCCCCGAACCTCACCCATTTCCAGAAAATCACCTATTCTGATGGGCCTTTCCCACATCAGGATCCAGCCACTGATGAAGTTATTGATAATATTCTGCGCGCCGAAACCCACGCCGATAGCTATCGCACCGGAAATAAAGGCGAACGCAGCCAGGGGTATACCCAGGAAATCCAGCGCCATCACCGCCAGCACCACAAAACCCACTATTAGATAGGCTCTGGATAAAATCTGCACTACATCTGCATTAACACGCTTACTTGTGAGCCTGCGACGCAACAGGCGACCACTCCAGATCAACACAAAGCAGCCCAGAGCGACAAAGAAGGCCACTGACAACAACTGACCCAGTGTCAGGCTGTTTTCACCTACGCTGAACAGCGTTGTATTCATTATTTTCTCTATTGCTTCCACAACCCCTGCTCTCTTTCTCTATAATAACTGCCAGGTGTAGGCATTTTAGCCACGTGCTCTACAAAACCGCTGAGTGTGTGCCAATCGGCCCGCTTTTAGAATAGCGGATTACTGGCACTTTTTATCAGAAAAGTGCCAGCTGGATCGCCCGCGATGCGCGCCTTCAGCAGTGACTCACCACTACCGGAGCAACCATGACAAGAACAATGCTTCTGGCCGCAGACGGCCACTATACCATTGGCGGCACCGAGCAGATCGGACATTGGCGCGATAGCGATGACAGTATTATCTGGCTGGACATAGAAGCGCAGCCAACGGATCAGTTACGGGCGTTACTGGAGTCCCTGGGTTGCAACCCTCTGGCCATTAACGATGCCTTTCGTGACAGGCATCCACCGAAGATTGAGGCGTTTGACGACAATACCTTCCTGCTGTTTCGCGGCATCTCGAAAATGGATGCGGCGCTGGAGCTGGAACACCAGCAGGTGGCAATGTGGGCAGGCAAACGCTTGCTCATCACTTACCACCGCAAGCAAGCCATCAGCGTGACGCACATGTGGGACAACGAAGCGGGGAACCGGGCGCTCGGTGCGCCGGGGAAACTCGCCCTGAAGCTGCTGCACTATGCCTGCAGCTATTATCTGGAGAACCTGCTGGAGTTCGAAGGCCGGCTTGCAGACCTGGAAGACGGCCTGGTTGACGATCGTTCTGAGGAAGAAATGAAAGAGCTTGTGGGCTATCGCTCAAGGCTGCGCAAGCTGAAGAGAACATTCAGTTACCACAAGGAGATTGCGGAACACCTGCACCACTTCCCCGAACAGTTCTTTGTTTTTCTGGAGGATGAAGCTGACCACGTGAGGCGAGACGTCTACGACCGCTGTGAGCGCCTGCACAGCCTCTGCCAGATGTACTACGAGCTGTGCGGTGACCTGGTTGAGGGACACATCTCCCTGTCGTCCCACAACCTGAACCAGACCATGAAAGTACTGACCATAATTTCAGCCCTGTTTGTGCCGCTGACGTTCATCGCTGGCATTTACGGGATGAACTTCCAGTATATGCCTGAGCTGGGCTGGAAATACGCCTACTTCGGAGTGATGGGATTCATGGCGACACTCGCCATTGCACTGCTGCTGCTGTTTCGCCGCATCAGGTGGCTGTAAGCGCAAGCCAGCGCAATCACAGCACCATCGCGGTCGCCAGGGCGAGCATCAGGCCCATGCCGACAATATCGGTCATGGTAGTAAGGAAGATGCTGCTGGCCATGGCCGGGTCGGCGCCCCATTTCTGCAGCGTCAGCGGCACCATCACCCCGAACACGCCACTGCTCATGCAAGCACCGGTCATGGCTATCAGGATTACCAGCGCCAGAGTAACCGGCTCAGCTGAACCGCTGCTGGCCGAATACACCCACATTGCGGCCCCGGCAACCAGGCCAACAATAAAGCCATTGAGTGCACCCAGCGTCAACTCCTTGAGCAAGAGTTTTTTAACCGGGTAGTCTCCGAGTTCGCCCAGGGTAATACCGCGCAGCGTAATGGCCAGCGCCTGGCAACCGGTGTTACCACTTTGCCCGGCGAGTACCGGCAGGAATACGGCCAGTGCCACAATCTGGGCAATGGTGCTTTCAAAGGCTCCCACCACGAACGCCGCGGCAAAGGCCGTGAGTAAATTGATCTGCAGCCAGGGGTGGCGCATCCGAAACGATTGCAGCAAGGGCGTGCTGATCCGCTCCTCTCTGTCCAGGCCCACCAGTGTACCGGCCTGCGTATTGATTTCACCGGCGACGCTTTCGAATAACTGCCAGCCGTAGACCACACCCTTGAGCACACCGTTATCATCCACCACCGGGTAGAGACGGTAATGTTTGGCCAGTGCCGCTTGTACTGCCTCAGCCAGACTGGTATCCGGGTTAAAGGCAAAGGGCTCAGCTGTCATCACTTCAGCCAGCACCTGGCCGGGCTTGCTGAGCAGCAGGTCCCTGAGCGTCACGATACCCAGAAGCACGCCGGCATCGTCTACCACATAAAAGTACGTCACCTCGGAAGCCGAGGAACGGTGCACCAGGTTATCGATAGCGCCTGCAACCGTTGTATCCGGGGAAACGACGCCCAATACCGGTGACATGATTTCCTCGATACAGACATCAAGATCATTAACCAGTGCCACGGTATCGGCAGCGTCCGGTGAAATACTGCCGGGCAGGTGCGAGGCTATGCTCAAGGCACGGCCTTCGGGCATTGCTGATAGCACGTCTCTCAGCGCTTCATGGGGCTGCGACGCCAGAACAGAGGCGGCCTCTACCGGGTTAAGGTCCTGTACGCTTTCGAGTACCGGTTCCAGTTCCTCTCTATCCACTTGCTCGATCTCCTGATGGTCAGCCTGCTTCAGCCGCAGGCATCATCTGTTGTCACGCTTGCTGTCAGCAACGACAGGCAGATTGGTCTACATAGGACTACATTCAGCCAGCCGTGTACAGGGGCTTGCCCGCACGCTCATGCCACAGGCACAGGCCTTCCCAGATGTCCTCAGCGGTGTCAGCGTACCAGAACAGGTCCCGGTCCTCGTCGTCGATAACACCCTCCTCTACCAGAAAGTCCACGTTAATGGCCTTGCGCCAGAAGGATTCCCCCACCAGCACCACCGGCAGTGGCTCGATCTTCCTGGTTTGGATCAGCGTCAGTGTTTCAAACAGTTCATCCAGCGTGCCGTATCCACCGGGAAACGCGACCAGGGCTTTCGCTCGCAACATGAAATGCATCTTGCGCAAGGCGAAATAGTTGAACTGGAAACACAACTCCGGCGTCAGGTAGGGGTTGGGATACTGTTCTTTGGGCAAGGTGATATTCAAGCCGACTGTCTTGGCGCCCGCTTCAGTCGCTCCGCGGTTGGCCGCTTCCATGATGCCGGGACCACCGCCCGTCATTACCACCAGTCGCAGATCGCCCGGGCCGTCACCCGATTCTGCCACCAGCCTGGAGAACGCTCTGGCCACATCGTAATAGCCACTCTTGTGCAGGACCCTGTGCGCCTTGGCCAACTTGCGCTGCAGGGCCTTGTTGTCAGGATCAATCGCCAGGGCATCCTCCAGGCGTTCCACGCACGCCCGCGAAGTTTCCCGGTCGGTAATACGGGTGCCACCAAATACCACGATTGTGTTCTCGATACCCTGCTCTCTCATCGCCAGTTCCGGCTTCAGGTAATCGAGCTGTAATCTTACGCCGCGTGCGTCGCTGCCCTGCAGGAACTGGACGTCCTCGGTTGCCGGCACATAGGCCTGGGAACCCAGAATAGTGTCAATACTTCTGGCATTCTTCAGCGCGTGGGTCTCGGAGGCAGCAATCTCGCCCGGGAGCGACTCATTTCTCTCTACGGGATGAGGGGGCCTGGGCACGGCTGTATCTTTCATGGAGGTACACCTTTGACGTCTCGGACAGGTTTGATTATTGGCGCAGCCACCACGGAACGCAATGGCGACTGCCTTATCACATATGGTAGCTGGCATGGGCAAGACGCGCCCGTGGTGGCGGAATGACCGGGAAAGATGACTGACGAGCGACAGCCGCGCTGGGCCTGTGATAGCCTGACGGCATTGAAGCGAGGCGATCACCCACGATGAAGCTAAAGCGCAAGCATATCCAGGGACGACCGATAAAGGTACTCACCCTGTCAGGCGGCACGTTGCTAGTGGCCGCAACGGGCCTGCCCGGGCTGGCAGACTCCGCTGACGCTCGCTGCGACATCTATTCTACCGGTGAAGACCGCGTGCAACGGTCGGTGCCCTGCGTTTTTTCCCAGCGCCAGGGTCATATTTCTATCCGCAGCGATGACGGGACGCGCTACGAGCTCACACCGAAAGGCGACGCACCCGGTAATTACAGCAACCAGCAAGGGAAGACGGTTTATCGACAAAGCGGCCTGGGGTCGGCCGGACTCATATTCAAATTGCCCGGAGAGCGCCTCTACGTTCACTGGCAAACACCTCCAATTGGCGATCAGGTACCAGAAAGCCAGCCCGCGCCCGTCGTAACCGAAGACACTGACCCTACTACCGAATAAGGTACCTGTCCGTCACCGCCGGCGCATAGGCGCTTCTACATTTCCGCGTCAATCGGTAACAACCCTATGAACCAGTCTTCCAACTGCTGAAACACTGAATCCGCAGGAGGATGGCGAAGCCGTTTCCCGTCACCGACCCAAACCAGGCGCTGGTCGCTGTCCAGCTGCACCGACCAGGCATTGCGCGGAAGGAAGTCAACCGCAACAGCGTCGCGCAGGTACCCATTCAATTGCGGACTATCGACCAACAGGCCCACTTCCGTATTGAGTTTCAGGGATCGCGGGTCCAGGTTGCTGCTACCGATCATCACCCGGTCATCGTCCAACAGCATGAATTTGGCGTGCAGGCCCAGTTTTTTACTGTCCACGGGCGCCCCCATGTACAGGTTCCGGTCACTGGCATCAGTGCGCAATTCATACAACTCCACTCCGGCAGCAACCAGTTCACGGACATATCCCTGATAGGCCGCATGCGCTGCGAGATGATTGTTGGAACGCATGGAGTTGGTGAGAATACGAACCCTGACCCCCCGGGCAAGGGTCTCTTTGATGGTCGCCGCAAGTCGCTTGGTGGGAACCAGGTAAGCCGTCACCAGCACGACCTCCCCTTCAGCTTCAGCAACGGCTTTTACAATAATGTCCGCCAGATGCCGGGGCTGTTCAGCAGCCAGCGCCGGGTTCCGATGTGCCGGAGGATCGGCAACAAACCGGGCCTCACCCATCACGGCCTGCTTCGCCACAGTTTGCCAGAATTGAGCCAGTTCGCCTTCGGAGTGGACCTCTGCCTTGCCTGTGCGCTGCTCGATATCCCGACGCAGGCCCGCCAGGTCCGGCTGCGCACTGGGCTCGCTGAACACCTGCGAGGCGGGAAACGACCAGCCGCTGTTCCAGAAATCCGCAAAGTGACGCGCTGCCACGGCCACACTGCCGCCCATCGCGATCACTTCCATATCACGAAAATTATAGCTGTCATGCAGGCCAAAATACTCATCTGCCATGTTGCGGCCACCCACGGCCACCGCCCAGCCATCCACTATCAGCGTTTTGTTGTGCATGCGGTGATTGACGCGTTGAAAATCATCCAGGTTAAAAACTGCCCTGCTCGTCATACCGTCAGTGCGAATAAGGTAGGGGTTGTAAACCCGCAGTTGCACGTTGCTGTGAGAGTCCAGAGCGAGCAAAGCCAGGTCTTCGTGCGGAGTGAAGGAATCATCCAGCAGCAGGCGAACTTTCACACCGCGATCTGCGGCGGCCAGCAGATGACCAAATACCCTGGAACCGCCCCGATCACCCTTCCAGAGAAACGTTTCCATATCTATGGCATGGTGGGCGCTGTCGATCATACGCAAGCGCCACTGTAACGCGTGCTCGCCATTGTTGAGCAAGTGAAACCAGTCCCGGTCATGCCCCTGGGCGATATGCCGCCAGAACATGTCGGAGGACTGTGCCATGGCCGGCTCGTCAACCACCTCGGCCCGCTGCATGGAGCCAACACAGGCGGACAGTGCCAGAGCAAGCACTGCCAGCGCAATCGCCCTGATGCCAATCAACAGCAGCGCCTGTGCATTGTGACAGCTATCCTACTGCGCATATCCCATTGCCTTGAGCGCCTCGGTAATCTCGTCAAGAATGGCCGGGTCATCGATAGTAGCAGGCATATTCCAGGCTTCACCGTCGGCTATGCTGCGCATTGTACCGCGCAATATTTTGCCGGAGCGGGTCTTGGGCAGGCGCTCCACAACCGCACACAGCTTGAAAGCGGCCACGGGGCCGATTTTATCGCGCATATGCTGGATGCTTTCCGCCACAATCTCGTCAGCAGGCCGGTCAACGCCAGAGTTCAACACCAGGAGACCCAAAGGTAACTGCCCTTTCATTGGATCGGCCACACCGACCACGGCACACTCTGCCACATCCGGATGCTCAGCGAGCACCTCCTCCATTGCCCCGGTGGAGAGTCGATGGCCGGCGACATTGATCACATCGTCGGTTCGCGCCATCACGAAGATGTAACCGTTGTCATCAATATAACCTGCGTCACCGGTTTCGTAGTACCCCGGGTAGCGGCTGAAATACGCGCTGACAAAGCGGTCCTCGGCATTCCACAGCGTGGTAAACGTACCCGGCGGCAGGGGCTGCTTGACAACCAGGGCGCCAATCTCGCCCGCCGGCACTTGCTCGCCATTTTCGTCCAGCACCTGCACGTCGTAGCCAGGCACTGCGCGCGCCGGAGACCCCGGCACAATCGGCAACAACTCAATGCCCAGACAGTTGGAGCAAATCGGCCAGCCTGTTTCAGTTTGCCACCAGTGGTCTATCACTGGCACGCCAAGCTGTTCCTGGGCCCATTCCAGTGTATTCGGATCACAGCGCTCACCTGCCAGGAACAGGGATTCCAGGCAGGACAGGTCATATTTCTGCAGATAGCGCCCTTGCGGGTCCTCCTTCCTGATTGCGCGAAATGCGGTGGGCGCGGTGAACAGCACCTTGACTCTGTACTCGGAGATCACCCGCCAGAACGCGCCCGGATCAGGTGTTCCTACTGGCTTGCCCTCATAGATGACAGTCGTGCTGCCGTTGAACAAGGGCCCGTAGACGATGTACGAGTGCCCTACCACCCAACCCACGTCAGAGGCTGCCCAATAAACATCACCGGGCTCAACGTTATAGATGTTCTTCATGCTCCACTTGAGCGCAACAATGCTGCCACCGGTATCACGCACCACGCCTTTGGGCTGACCGGTAGTGCCTGAGGTGTACAGAATGTAGAGCGGGTCATTCGCTGCAACCGGCGTACAGGGCGCAGGCCGGGCGCCTGCCATTGCCTCTTCCCAGTCCACATCACGCCCGGGGAGCATGGTCGCGTCCTGCATGGGCCGGTGCAGAATTACACAGTGGTCGGGCTGGTGTGTTGCCAGCTCTATGGCAGCATCCAGCAGGGGTTTGTAAGCTACGATGCGGGAGGGTTCCACGCCGCAGGTAGCGGACACGATCACCTTTGGCGCCGCGTCGTCGATACGCACGGCAAGTTCGTTCGCAGCAAAACCACCGAATACGACCGAGTGCACCGCACCCAGGCGAGCACAGGCCAGCATGGCAATCAGGGCCTGCGGCACCATGGGCATGTATACGATGACGCGGTCACCCTTGCCCACTCCCAGGTCAGCCAGCACCCCGGCAAACCTGGCTACCTCATCCAGCAATTCAGCGTAACTGTACTGGCGCCGGGAGTCGGTAACCGGGCTGTCGTATATCAGCGCAGTCTGGTCACCCCTGCCCTGTTCCACGTGCAGGTCAAGCGCGTTGTAACAGGCGTTGGTGGTGCCATCAGGAAACCAG
>JAUIIQ010000110.1 GCA_030431585.1 Gammaproteobacteria bacterium
TCACACTGATTTGCGAAAAACCCGCGCTGCCTCACAATCCATTATCCCTGTTGATACGGGCCTTGCCCGCGGTGTGGAGCGAGTGCTGCCGGCTATGCAGGGCCGGTTCAGTGCACAGGCATTGCGCGTGCCCACCCTGAACGTGTCGGTAATGGACCTGACTGTGCAGACTCTCGTGGACACGGATGTAGAGGCGGTTAACCGGTTTTTGCTGGAGGCTGCGCAATCCGGCTTTCTGGGTGTGCTGGGCTATACTGAGGAGCCTCTGGCATCCTGCGATTTTAATCATGATATTCATTCCGGCATTATCGATGCCAGCCAGACCCGGGTCAGCGGTACCCGGCTGGTAAAAGTACTGACCTGGTTCGACAACGAGTGGGCGTACGCTAACCGTATGCTTGATGTTGCCAACCACTGGACAAGTTTATAGGAGAGCATATCTATGGCCCTGAACGTGAAGCTGATGAAGGACCAGGATCTGAAAGGTAAGCGGGTATTGATTCGAGAGGACCTCAATGTACCGGTGAAAGATGGCTCGGTAAGCTCGGACGCGCGAATTCGTGCCGCCTTGCCAACCATCCAGGCGGCGCGGGACGCCGGTGCCAAAGTCATCCTGATGTCTCATCTGGGGCGGCCCACTGAAGGTGAGTTTGACCCCCAATACTCCATGGCACCGGTAGCCAGACACCTTGAGGGTATGCTGGGCCAGAAGGTCTCTCTGGTGGAAGAATGGCGCCTGGGAGTGGAGTTAAATGATGGTGAAGTTGCTCTGCTGGAAAACGTGCGCTTCAACCCAGGGGAAAAAAAGGACGACGAGAACCTTGCCCGCGCTTATGCCGGTCTGTGTGACATCTTTGTTATGGATGCATTCGGCACGGCCCACAGGGCTCAGGCCTCTACGCATGGCGTGGCGAAGTTTGCCCCGCTGGCCTGCGCCGGCCCGCTGCTGGAGGGGGAGTTGAATGCACTGGAGCTCGCGCTTTCAAATCCGGCTCGGCCGATGGTGGCCATCGTGGGCGGCTCCAAGGTGTCAACCAAACTGACGGTACTGGAAACCCTTTCGGAGAAAGTGGACCAACTGATCGTGGGCGGCGGCATCGCCAACACGTTTCTCGCCGCCGCCGGCAAGCCGGTAGGGAAGTCACTGTGTGAACATGAGCTGATCCCCAGCGCTCGGGCATTGATGGCAAAAACGCGCATTCCACTGCCGACAGACGTGGTCACCGGCAAGGAGTTTGCGGAGTCGGCCGCGGCACAGATCAAGGCAGCCGATGATGTGGCAGCGGATGATATGATTTTTGATATAGGCCCGCAGGCGGCGCAGGAAATTGCCGGAATTCTGCGCGAGGCGGGCACCATTCTCTGGAACGGTCCGGTTGGTGTATTCGAATTCGACCAGTTTGGTAGTGGCACAGAAACCCTGGCCAGGGCAATCGCGGCCTCGCCAGCTTTCTCGCTCGCCGGGGGCGGTGACACGCTGGCGGCAATCGACAAGTACGACATCGCCGACAAGGTGTCCTATATTTCCACCGGTGGTGGTGCGTTTCTGGAATATGTGGAAGGAAAGGTCCTTCCCGCGGTGGCGGTGCTGGAAGCGCGCGCCGCCGACTGACAAGCAAACAACTTTCAATCGAGGTAGAAACATGGCACTTATCAGCATGCGACAGTTGCTGGACCACGCCGCCGAACACGGCTATGGCGTACCTGCGTTCAATGTCAATAACCTGGAGCAGACCCGCGCCATCATGGAAGCGGCGAGCCAAACCAACTCACCGGTGATCATGCAGGCCAGCGCAGGTGCCCGAAAATATGCCGGTGCGCCTTTTCTGCGGGCGATGATGGAAGCGGCGATGAACGAATTTCCGCAGATTCCGGTGGTGGTGCATCAGGATCACGGCACGTCTCCGGCTGTCTGCCAACGGTCCATTCAACTGGGCTTCTCCTCGGTGATGATGGACGGGTCTCTGGGTACCGATGGCAAAACGCCCATGGACTACGAGTACAACGTAGCTGTTACGCGGCAGGCGGTGGACATGGCGCACGCCTGTGGCGTTTCTGTGGAAGGTGAACTGGGTTGTTTGGGCTCCCTGGAAACCGGTGAGGCCGGGGAGGAAGACGGCATTGGAGCGGCAGGCAAACTGACTCACGATCAGATGCTGACAGACCCGGAGGAAGCGGCCGACTTCGTCAAGGCCACTGAGGTGGATGCACTGGCGATCGCCTGCGGCACCAGTCACGGGGCTTACAAGTTTACGCGCCCACCCACGGGCGACATCCTTGCCATCGATCGTATCAAGGAGATCAATTCCCGTATTCCCAATACTCACCTGGTAATGCACGGCTCGTCCTCTGTGCCCCAGGACTGGCTGGCTGTGATCAACCAGTTCGGCGGTGAGATTCCCGAAACCTATGGTGTACCTGTAGAGCAGATACAGGAAGGGATTCGACACGGCGTGCGCAAGGTCAACATAGATACTGACCTGCGCCTAGCCTCCACTGGCGCCATTCGTCGTTTCCTGGCCGAGAATCCGGCGGAGTTTGACCCGCGCAAGTACCTCGCCAGGACTATAGAGGCTATGCGCGATATCTGCATCGCGCGTTACGAAGCGTTCGGAACAGCCGGGAACGCAGACAAGATCAGGGTCAAGTCCCTGGAGTCCATGTACCTGATGTACGAGGCCGGTGAGCTGACGCCGCAGGTAAAATAGCGGCGCCGGCTGTTCCCCAGCCGATGTCTCCCGCCAAGCTGAAGACTCTGCAAGACGCGCTGCCGCCTTTTCCCGGGGCGGCATCATCTGCCATACGTGATTATCTCGATTTCTATCGCCTGGACTTCAGCGAGAAATACCCGCTGGCGGTATACCGCTGCGGGCGTGTTGCATCGGGTGACTTTCAGCTGATGACCCAGTGCTGGTCACGCCCTGATGCCCGGGCCAATCTGTTGCTGGTCCACGGGTATTTCGACCACAGCGGGCTTTATGACAAGCTGATTGACTACGGCCTCTCAAGGTCATGCAACGTACTGATCTTCGATTTACCGGGCCATGGGCTTTCCAGCGGAGAAGCGGGCGTGATTGACGACTTCGCCGATTACGGCAAAGCCATCACGGACGTACTACACAGTGCCGGTTTACCTGAACTCCCGTTACACGTGATTGGCCAAAGCACTGGTTGCGCGGCGTTGGTGGAGTGCGCCAGGCACCACGCCTGGCCTTTTCAGCGGGCGGTTATGCTGGCGCCCCTGGTGCGCCCTGCCGGCTGGCTGGGTGTACGTGCGGGGTATTTACTGCTGCATCGCTTCAGTGACAGTGTCGTGCGCAAGTTCAGCCGCAACTCGTCAGACCTTGATTTTCTTGAATTTGTCCGCCGTGATCCGTTACAAAGCCATCGGGTATCGCTGCGCTGGATAGGTGCCCTGCGACGTTGGCTGGGCGGGTTGCTGCTGACTGACCTGGGTGTCGGTCCGGTACTGGTAATACAGGGGCAGCGAGATGGCACGGTGGCGTGGCGCTACAACATGGGCGCCATCAGTCGTTTGTTTCCCGGCAGTGAAATTCATTACCTGCCACAAGCGGGGCACCAGTTGGCCAACGAGTCGGCACAGATTCGCGCGTCCTACAGCAACGAGATAGACCGCTATCTGTTCTCGCAGTGAACAGGTTTCTGGATCCCCGCGCTTTACTGGCGGGTAGAGAGGCTCTGTAACAACTGTTGATAGTGATTGTTTCCAGGCGACAGCTGCAACAGTTGCTGCACATAGCTGCGCGCTCGCTGTCTGTCTCCCAGCTCCGCGCTGTAGTTGGCCATCGCCAGCAATACCTGCTCTTCACGCGGGAACTGTCGGTGCAGCTTGTCCAGTGCCTGCAGGGCCTCGCGCGGCTGCCCCAGGTCATGCAGGGCAATCGCGTAGACGAAGCGGTGGCGAATCCCCTGTGACTCCAGCTCCGCCGCCCGGCGCAAATAGTCCAGGGCTTTCTGCGCATCACCGGATCGTGTTTCCAGAAGGCCCAGCGCATGCAGCGCATTGCCGTTTTCAGGCACGATATCCAGCGCCTCCAGCAGCAGCTCGCGCGCTTCATCGTCGCGACTCTGGGCGCGCAGCAGATCTGCGAGGTTTAGATACGCACCCAACATCTGGCTGTTCAGTGCAAGTGCTTCCCGGTAGTTTGCTTCAGCCGCAGGCAAGTCGCCGCGGTTAGCCAGAAACAGGCCCAGTTGCATCAGCACTGAGGGCATGTCTGCATGCTGCTCCAGCACTGATGTGTACTCACGAAACAATCGCCTCAGCTTGTCGGCCTCCGTTGGCTGAATCTGGTCCAGTGGCACGCTGGCCAGGGCGGATGCCACTTCCATACGCACGCTGAGTATCTCGTCTTCGATTAATGGGGAGAGCACCTGAAAGCGCTGCTGCAAGGAAATGAAATCCAGCGAGCGTACAGTGCTGGTGCGGATTATCGGGTCATCTTGGTAGAGCAGCGCAGCCATGGTCTGGGTCGCTTCGCGCCCGCCCACCCGGCCCAGTGCTTCCATGGCGGTGGCGCGCCAGATAGGTGCGGCCGTCGTGTCGTTGGCCAGCTCTGCCAGTGAGGGCAGTGCGCTGCTGTCGCCCGCTTCCAGCATAGCGAATGCGCGGGCATAGTGGTGGCCGGTATCGCGAAATACAACGCCTTTGTCGTGCAGAGCGTCTACGGCCCATTGTGCGTCCTTGTCGGTATGGCACTGGTTGCAGGCGTTGGGTGTGCCCATGACTACCGAAAGGTCTGGCCGCGGGATACGCATGCTGTGATCACGGCGCGGGTCCACTACCATGTAAGTCGTTTCGGGCATGTGACAATCGGCGCAGCTGGCGCCGGCACTGCCTGCCGGGTGCAGGTGATGTGAGGGCACGTCGTACACGTCGGGCTTGTGACATTGCGCGCAGATGGCATTTCCCGGGGCACGCAACTCAGCGCTGTGCGGTTCATGGCAGTTGCTGCAGACGACACCGGCCTGATGCATCTTGCTCTGCACGAAGGATCCGTAGACATAGACTTCATCAAGAATCTGCCCGTCCGGGTGATACAGCGGTGACTGCAGCATCGACAGCCTGTGGGTGTCCAGCAGGTCGGCGCCGTAGTGATAGTCGCCCAGCGTACCGCGACGGCTGTGACAGCGGCCGCAGCTATCGATTTGAGCGCGCGATGTCAGCGGCTGCGCGCGTTTGGCGATACTGGCGCCCTCCGCAAAAGCCCATTGGCCCCGCTGCGCCAGGTCGGTGGGGAAGCCGCCGTTGTGTGCGCTCCCCAGCGCATCATCCTGCGCCAGTTTCAGGTGCTCGCTGCCCGGGCCGTGACAGGCTTCGCAGCTGACGTCAATTTCCTCGTAGGTGGTATTGAAGCTGCGGCTGGCCCGATCGTAGTTTTTCTGCAGGTCCGTGCTGTGACACTCGGCGCAACGGGTGTTCCAGTTCATGTAGGGGCCGGTCCAGTGCAGTGGATCCTTGAAATCAATCGGCTCATCCGGGTACAGGTGGAACCAGCGCTGCCCACCCTGCTCAGCAGGCCGCGAATCCCAGGAGATACTCAGCGCCTGCAGACGGCCCCGTGACAGTGGCAGCAAGTATTGTTGCAGTGGATAAACTCCGAACACATAGGCTACTTCATAATCGGCCAGTTCCCCGTCCTCACCATCCGTGCGCACCATGAATTTTTCGCCGTCTCTATAGAACCGGCTGGTGACACCGTTGAACGTAAAACTGCTGTCGTCGAAGTCGCCCAGCACGGTGTCTGCAGACACGGGCTGCATGGCGAGGTCGTGGTGAGAGCCGCGCCAGTTGTCGTATTCTTCAATGTGACAGCTCTGGCATGTGCCGGAGCCGGTAAAGGTGGCATCAGTGGCGGCAAAAACGCTCCCGGAAAACAGCAGGAGGGCGAGTAGTCGGGTAAACAAAATGAGTGCCTTATTCGCTTGGAGCCCCTCACATTACCCTATTCCAGTATTGCACCCAATAGCGCGGGACTCAGTTCCTGGCGGCCAGCTTGTCTCGAGCCCGGGAGCCTGGCCGTGGAGACGGTATGTGCCCGCGTATCCCTGGCCGCCACAAGCGCTCGCTCAGTGAGGCGACAGCTTCATCGCAGCCGTTAACCAGCCAGCGAGCAAGTGCTTCCGCTACGTTCGGGAAGCGAATATTTGTGGTGACATGCGGTGTAGCCAGCCAAGCCGCGAGAGTTTCAGGGCTGATCTTATGGGTGGTTTTGGCATAACCCAATTGCTCCAGGGCCATTGCATTGGAGTGCTGTTCCATCTGGCCGGCCAGTGGCTTGGTCAGGACTGGTTTTCGCCACTGCAGGCATTCGCTGATAAGTTCGAAACCGCTGTTGCAGATAACACCGCCGCTGCTGGCGAGATGCCTTTTGAAACCATTGAAGTCTGCTCTTCTCCGGATAACATTCCCCAGCGTCGCATTGTCCAGTGAAGGCGCGTACTGTATAAACTGTTGAGCGGGAAACTGGCGTAATGTCTCAGTCACGGAGTCCTGATCTTCAAAAGGCAAGTAGACCACCAGATGCTGGCCACGTACCACCGGGATATCGGGCAGATCCAGTATCGGCGGCAGGATGTTCCTGGCGTAGGGATACCAATGTAAGCCTAGCGGCACGTCTGCTGGAGCAAAGCCTGCCAGAATTTTTTCCTGTAGCCAGCTACTGCCCGCCCTCGGTGTCTCCGGTCCAAAAGCATACTGGTGGCCAATGCCTATCAGCCGTCGTCCCTGTTGGCGCGCTGCTCGCGCCACTACCGGTTCAAAGTCGCTGACCACAAGGTCGTAGTCGGTGAGGTCCAATTCCCGCGCCTCGCGCAGAAAGCGCTGCAGCTGATTGTTTCTGAGTGTGCTCACGTAGCGCAGGCGACCGGCACGTGAGGTGAACGACAGTCCGTGGCGATGTTGAAAGTTACCGAACGGTTCCATGTCGAAGAAACTGGCCCTTGGCCGTCCCGAGAACAGCCAGGTTACGGTTACGGGCAAGCGCGACAGCGCTGCTGCCATGGCCCTCGCACGACTGATGTGACCCTGACCGGTACCTTGAACAGCATAGAGAACGTTCATGTCAGAGCATCCACAACTGCCCGGCGACAGCCAGCGCAATCGTGCAGCCCAAAAGTGCGCCCGCCAGCGTATCGCCCGGGAAGTGCACGCCCAGTAACACCCTGGACACGGCCACGGAGATTGCCCAGAGAAACATCGGAGCCGCTACGCTGCCATACGTCAGCATCAAGCAGGTTGCCAGCAGAAACGCGCCGGAGCTGTGTCCTGACGGGAAACTGAACTGGTCGCTGGCGTCAATAAGACTGCGAAATTCCGGCACGGTGTCCTTTGGCCGAGGACGGCGTAGGCTGTTCTTCATTATCCAGTAGACAGTCCTTTCGCAAGTGAGTGCCGGCCCAAGGAAGAGTAGAAACGTGCTGAGGCCATCCGGGTCCAGTACCCAGATGAGCAGCGGCACCGTAATATGCAGATAGCCGTCGCCGGAGCGGGAGATGGCTCTGGCCATGGGAATGACAAGGCGTTTTTCAGTCTGGCGAAATACGCCATGAAAGAGGCGCCGGTCAAACTTCTGCAGTGAGAGCAGGATTTGCATGGTGTTAATCGTGGGGTGCGCTCGTGGCACTAGCGTGACAGTAGTGTGTATTTTTGATGAAAATACTGCCTGCCCAATAGTGTTATGGACAGGCTCTATTGGGCTTCCCTAAGATGTCGCTATCGTTTCTGGTACCGGAAAATCCATACAAGGTAATTGATGAAAATTGGAATATTAAAGACAGACGCAGTGCGTCCCGACTGGGTACCCGAGTTTGGTGAATACCCGGACATGTTTGTGGGGTTGCTGGGTAAAGTAGGCCCTGATCTGGAATTTGTTGTGTACGACGTGGAGGAAGGCGTCTATCCGGAGGATATCGATGAGGTGGACGCCTACCTCATCACGGGCAGTAAATCGTCTGTTTATGAAGACAAGCCCTGGATTGGAGTGTTGATGGACTTCGTGCGCCAGCTCCATGCGCGCAAGAAAAAACTGGTAGGCATCTGCTTTGGTCACCAGATAGTGGCCCAGGCGCTGGGAGGCAGGACGGAAAAATCCCACAAAGGCTGGGGCCAGGGTCTGCACACGCATACGTTCGTGGAAACACCGCGCTGGCATGATGGCGGCTCACCAGACTTGCATATCCTGGTGAGTCACCAGGATCAGGTCGTTAGTAATCCGCCGGGCGCGCGTGTACTGGCAAGCAGTGACTTTTGTGAAAACGCGGTAGTGCAGCTCGGTGACCATATTCTGACGTTTCAGGGGCACCCGGAGTTTCTGCCGGCATACTCCAGAGAAATTATGGGTTACCGCCGTGAACTGATTGGGGAAGAGGTTTATGCCTCTGGCATGGCGTCGTTATCGCAGGCTCAGGAGGGCGAGCGCGTGGCGCGTTGGATTCTGAACTTTCTGAAAAGCTGAATTACTCGCCTTTAACCTGGCGTTGCATGCTGTCCAGGTAGTCATCCAGTTCCTGCTCGTTGGCAAAGACAGCCATGTCAGGAAGGGCTTTCAGTATTTCAAATACCTTGTCGATATGAGGCTTGCGGTTTGCCGCAGCCAGCTTGTTGCCCTGGCTGCGGGTTTGCTTGGCGGCTTTGAAAATAACCCTGAGTCCCGCTGAGCTAATATAGTCCAGGTCTTTCATGTCGAGCACGGTCAGTGCGTAAGCTTTTTCAATGACTTCTTGCAGGCGCTGTTCGAATCCCGGCGCCGTGTCGGTATTGAGCGCGCCGGCAAGGGCAACTCTGGCAACGGAGTGCTCTTCGTCGACCGCTATCGTGGTAGTCAGGTCCATCGGCTTGCGAGCCTCCTTTTTAACGGGTCTGAACCGCCAGGGTGGATAGGATTTTCTGCACCCTGAGCCTGTTCAGGCCATCTGTTCGGCGGTAGCTCTGGTGGTCTGTGAGTTGCGTGAGCAAGTGTACACCAAGACCGCCGATCTCGGCAGTTTCGATATCTGCACCCAGGGTGGAGCGATGCGCGTCATGCAGGGGGTCGAATGCCCGGCCAGGATCTGTAGCCTCCAAAGTCAGCGTGTCCCCGTCGCGCTGCAGCAACAGTTCTACGTTCCCGGCAGCATCCAGACCTGCGTACTTCTGTATATTGGTGACGATCTCTTCTGCAACCAGCTTAAGTTCTCCAGCCGCTGCGGCAGGAATGCCCCAGTCAGCGAGGATGGGCGTCATCCAGGCCTGTACCCTGGCGGTCAGTTGTTCAGCTAGATCAAAGTCCTGTCGTGCACGTTGTTCAGATTCAGGAGTGTAGTCCAGCAGCAGTAGCGTGATGTCGTCGGACTGTGGCTGGACGCCTGCGTGTTGCCTGATGCGCTGGAACAGGTTGTCTCCTGCTGCAGCGATATCTTCGTCAGAGCTCGCTTGCAGGGCCTGGTTGAACCGGTCTATGCCAAACATGTCACCCGTTTCGTTGAATGCCTCGTCGATTCCGTCAGTAAATATGGCCAGGCGGTCATTGTTCAACAATTGCAGCGTATTGCGCGGGTAGTCCTGGTCAGGAGCGAGTCCCAGGGCGGGTCCTGTGCGCTGCTCAATGATGTCGACCCGGCTTCCACGTAACAGGCTGGGCGCGGTGTGACCGGCACTGGCGAAGCATAGCTCACCAGTGTCTATATCCAGGACGCCGAGGAAAAGGGTAACGAACATACAGTTTTCGTTGTCGCGCTCCAGGGCATTGTTCAGTTCTGCCATGGCTGTCTCGGGTGGCGTGGACGGGGTGTGTATTTGCTGGATTAGGCTGATAGCCCTTGCCATGAACAGTGCTGCGGGGACGCCTTTGTCGGACACATCACCCACCGCCAGAAATAACTGGCGCTGACGCTGGAAATAGCTATACAGGTCTCCCCCTACCGTGCGTGCCGGTGCCACGCGTGCCCAGAGACTGGCTGCTGCATCGCGCACCAGTGCCTCACCGCCTTCAGGCAACATGGACATCTGGATATCTCTGGCGGCAGCGAGCTCACCCTCAATGCGCGACCGCGTTGCCGTGGCACTTTCGAGGTCGGCAATGTAGGTTTTCAGTTCGCGATTCATGGTCCCGAATGAGCGCACCAACCTGGCGATCTCGTCGTCCCCCGAGGCGCGTGGCAGGGGTATGTCCAGGTTGCCGCTGGCCATGTCCTCGGTGGCCCTGGTCAGCTGCGCCAGCGGGCGCGTCAGTCGGGAGGTGACCAGGAATACCGCCAGTACTACCAGCAGCAGGGTCGCCGCGCTGACCGCCGCTGTTTTTATTTCATAGCGGTGCAGGGGAGAGAGAACCTCGGCCTGTCGATAACCAACGCCGACGGGCCAACCCGTGGTATTCAGACGCCCCAGCCTGATAGTACAGCGCTCGTCCCGCTGCCTGCAGGGAAAATCCATGGTGCTGGTCTCTCCGCGCAATGCGCGCTGAAACAATTGATGCCAGCTGTCCTTGTCCAGGCCCTGGTAATGGAGTGTTGTGTAGTGCTGCATGCTGCTGGCATCGTTGCGTGCGCTCATCACGATGCCTTCGCGGCTGAACAGCAAACCGTAGCTGCTGTTTCCCAGGTGCAGTTGCTGCAGAACCTTGTTCAGGGCATCCAGGGTGACGTCTGCGGTAACCACGGCATAGGCAATGCGCTTTCCGTCTGCGCCGCTCCGATATACCGGCACAGAGAAGGTGGTCATGTCGACCTCACCGCCGCCGGCGTCGAAATACGGCTCACTCCACATCGCTCTGCCCTGCGCCAGGGGTTCGGTAAACCAGGCCTGCTCCTGGTAGCGCGCTTTCCGGCTGGCCAGGTCAGCGTAAAGTGTCTGACCATCCTTGGTGTAGTAGTAGGGAGCAAAACCGCCTTCGGCTTCCGCCAGTGCCGGGTTAAGGGCGATTGCGGCACCGAATATTTCGTCGTTATTGGCAACAACGTCCCTGATCATGTCCTGCAGATTGTCGCGACTGTAGCTGCGCTGTTCCAGAATGCGTGCAAGCAAAGCGGTGGTGGCTTCCACGCCGTTGAGCCAGTTTTCCAGGTCGGCGATCACAACCTGCACTTCCATGGTGGCCTGTTCATTCAGGCGCTGGAGGATTTCCTGGCGTGAAATCCGATAGTCCAGCAGCATACCGGCTGCGATAATGATCACTGCACTTGCGGTGAGAACAGAAATCAGCCTGGCGGCTATGCTGTTGGGCACGGTAGCGTCTACCAGCTGCCGGTGTTCTCCATGGAGGCCCAGGGCTCCTGCGCTGGCAGTGCATCACCGGCCTGCAATAATTCAATCGAGATTCCGTCAGGTGAGCGCACAAAGGCCAT
>JAUIIQ010000003.1 GCA_030431585.1 Gammaproteobacteria bacterium
GCTGGACCGGCCAGACCGGCTGATCGGGCTGATTCTGATCGGCAACAACCTGGTGAACATATTCGCATCTGCCATCGCTACCGTAATAGCGATACGGCTCTGGGGAGATGCCGGAATATTCATCGCTACCGCAGTACTGACTCTGGTGATCCTGATATTCTCCGAAATCACCCCCAAGACTCTGGCGGCGCTATACCCGGAAAAGGTGGCCTTTCCGGCCAGCCTGGTGCTCTGGCCGCTGCTGAAAATCTCCTATCCGCTGGTTGCGGCGGTGAACTGGGTGACCAACGGCTTGCTGCACCTGCTGGGTGTGGACGCCAAGAAACAGAATGACGAGCACGTCTCCTCTGATGAACTGCGCACTATTGTTACCGATGCCGGCAAGCTCATCCCCGCGCGTCACCGCGGCATGCTGCTGAACATTCTCGATCTCGAGGAGGTGAGCGTTGACGACATAATGGTGCCGCGCAACGAAGTTTACGGAATAGACCTCGACGACAGCGACGACGACATCCTGCGGGCAATACAAACCAGCTCGCATACACGACTCCCGGTATGGCGGGAAGACATCAACAACATTGTCGGCATGCTGCACATGCGCAACATCAGCCGCGTGATTGACAGCCAGGGCCTGGACAGGGCCGCGCTGGAGCGAGAGATGGAGAAGCCCTACTTCGTCCCGGAGAGCACGCCTCTGCACACCCAGTTGCTCAATTTCCAGCAGCGCAAGAACCGGCTGGGCGTGGTGGTGGATGAGTATGGCGACATCCTTGGCCTGGTGGCTCTGGAAGATATTCTCGAAGAGATTGTTGGGGAGTTCACCTCCAGCCTGGCCGACAGCGAAGACAACATTTTCCCCCAACGCGACGGCAGCTTTATTATTTCCGGTACCGCCAACATTCGCGAGGTCAATAAAGCGCTGCACTGGGATTTACCCACCGACGGCCCCAAAACCCTGAGCGGGCTTATTCTGGAGTACCTGGAAGGTTTCCCCGATGCCAACGCAGGGTTATCCATTGACGGTTACCGCCTGGAGATACTGGAACTGGAGGGGAATGTGGTGCAGGCAGTGCGAGCTGAAGTCAGCCAGGAGGCCGATGCCTGAGCACCGTGGACCGTGCAGCGACGGTGAGGGTTAGAGCAAACGGAATGGCGAGGAGGCGTCACGCCGCTCCTTTGCCAGAGCGAGAATCTCCCGCTTGCGCTCTGCACTGGACATAAACCAGTCCGTTACCTCCTGCGCACTGCGGAAACAGCCCTGGCAGATGTCTTCCTCGTCCAGCACGCAAATGGAAACACAGGGCGATTGCGGTTCGTGCTCACTCATGGCTGCTCACTCAGCTCCTCATTGAAACGTTTGGCGTTACCAATGTAATGATCGGCATTGTGCTGCAGTAACAAACGCGTTTCCGCGCTCAATTGCTTGACCACTTTTGCCGGCGACCCCAGCACCATGGACCCGTCTGGGATATCCATTCCCTCGGTCACCAGGGCGTTGGCGCCAATCAGGCAACCGCGCCCTACCCTGGCACCATTGAGCACCACTGAATTGATACCAACCAGCGTACCATCACCTATATGGCAGCCATGGATCATGGCGTTATGGCCAACAGTGACATTGCTGCCGATAACGGCGGGATAACCCGGATCAGCATGAATAACCGTGCCATCCTGGATATTGCTGCCCGCCCCAACTTCGATGCTGTCTGCGTCGCCACGCAACACGCAGCTGAACCAGACACTGGCATTTTCGTGGAGGGTTACGTCGCCGATCACCGCGGCGTTGGGAGCGATAAACTGCCCTTCACCGCGCAGTTTCACTTTTTTGTCGCCCAGTGAGTACTTCATGATTTTTGTTTCCAGTCTCGTTGCAAATCAAGGCCCGCATCGTAGGCGATGTTGGCCAACATGGCCAGCACCGCGGCGGTCACTCCCCAGACGTTATCGTCCTGTATACGGTAGTGCGGCACCTTGCGCTCTTCGCCCTGCACCCGCATCGTTTCCAGTCGGAACAGTGCGGGGTCGGCAAAACGCAGGAGTGGTAGCTGAAACAGTGAGTCGAACTCCTGTTTATCTATCTGCAGGCGCATCTGCGCAGGCACGCACGCTACGCAGGGATGCACTTCAAAACCCGTGCGCGTTACCAGCGGCGGCAGTTCACCCAGCGGCTGCACCAGCTCCTCCAGTACGCCCGCCTCCTCGTTTGCCTCGCGCTTGGCAGTGCACCACGGTGTAGTGTCTATGCGTTCCCGCTTGCCTCCCGGGAACGCTATTTCTCCCGGGTGATGTTTCAGGTGGGCAGCGCGCCTGCCCAACAACACCTGCGGTTCTTTCTCTGCAGACAATGCCACCAACACGGCGGCCTGAGGGAAGTCGCCGATACGCCAGGCCAGCCGCTCGCAGGCAAGGGTCTGCTCCAGCTTCTGCAATGGTTCCGGCACGCTTGGCATCAGCGTGCCGACCCAACCAGCGCGACCAGGTCCCAGGCCGGCTCCTCGTAGGGGTGGGCTGCCAGCATTGCCGCAACCACAGCATCGGCCAGCGCATCGTCACACACCATTTCGACGCGGTACTCAGGCACTGTGTGTAATGTACCCGTCACCCCCAGGGCAGGCTGGCTGCCTGCCAGCGGCCGGAACTGACCCTGGCCCAAAGTCTGCCAGCAACACTGGTCGTAGTGGCCTATACGTCCCGCGCCAGCATCGAAACACGCCTGCTTCACTTGCTCGAGTTGCGCTTCGGGCACGTAGAAACCCAGCTTATACACCGCGAGCCTGCCGCGTATAAAAATCCCGGGTGAAGTCATCCAGGGTGCCAGCCTCTATCGCCGCGCGGATTGCCGACATGTGCTGCTGGTAGAAGTGCAGGTTGTGAATGGTATTGAGTTGCGAGCCCAGTATCTCATTGCACTTGTCCAGATGGTGCAGATAGGCGCGACTGAAGTGTTTGCAGGTATAGCAACCGCATTCCTCATCCAGCGGCAGAGTGCTGGTTTTATGCCTGGCATTGCGCACTTTCAACACGCCCCTGGAGGTGAATATATGGCCATTACGGGCGTTGCGCGTGGGCATCACACAATCAAACATGTCAACGCCCCTGCGCACACCCTCCAGCAGGTCCGCGGGCGTGCCCACACCCATCAGGTAACGCGGTTTATCCTCTGGCAGCAGCGGTTGCATAACATCCAGCACCGCCATCATCTCGTCTTTTGGCTCACCAACTGATAGTCCACCAATCGCGTAGCCGTCGAATCCTATTTCACGCAGGCCGGCGAGCGACTCCTCACGCAGCTGCGGATACATTCCACCCTGCACAATGCCAAATAAGGCAGACGGACTGTCACCGTGTGCAGCTTTGCTGCGCGCCGCCCAGCGCAGCGACAGCGCCATGGAGTCCCTGGCTGCCTGCTCCGAGGCAGGATAGGGCGTACATTCGTCAAAGATCATGACAATATCAGACCCGAGGCTGCGCTGGATGGCCATGGAGGTCTCCGGATCAAGGAAGACCTTTGCACCATCCACTGGCGACTGAAACTTCACCCCGTCCTCGCTGATCTTGCGCATATCGCCAAGGCTGAAAACCTGGAAACCACCGGAGTCCGTGAGTATGGGGCCTTCCCAGCCCATGAAGTCGTGCAGGTCACCGTGTTGCTCGATAATATCGGTGCCGGGGCGTAACCAGAGATGAAAGGTATTGCCGAGAATGATCTCAGCGCCAATTTCGCGAATGTCCCTGGGCAGCATGCCCTTTACCGTGCCGTACGTTCCCACCGGCATGAAAGCGGGTGTTTCCACTGTTCCTCGCGGGAAACGCAGACGACCGCGGCGGGCACTACCGTCACGCTTGAAACACTCAAACTGCATGTGACAGCTAGTACTCACGGCGACGTCACACTGGCACGGATAAACATGGCATCTCCGTAACTGAAAAAACGATAGCGCTGCGCCACAGCTTCATCGTAAGCCCGCAGGATGTTGTCGCGCCCGGCAAAAGCGCTCACCAGCATCAGCAGTGTTGATTCGGGTAAATGAAAGTTGGTGATCATGGCATCCACGGAACGGAAAGCGTAGCCCGGGTAGATGAAAATATCGGTATCCCCGGTATACGCCCGTATCTCACCAGTCAGGCTCGCAGACTCCAGCGAACGCACGGCTGTGGTGCCCACGGCGATTACCCGCCCGCCCCTGTTGCGCGTTTCGCGCACCGCTGTACAGACCGCGTCGCTCACTTCAACGTACTCTGCATGCATCACGTGATCTTCAATATTGTCTTCGCGCACAGGCTGGAAGGTGCCTGCCCCTACGTGCAGGGTTACGGTTGCCGTGCGCACGCCCAGGGCTCGAATACGCAGCAGGAGGTCATCAGTGAAGTGCAGGCCCGCGGTGGGCGCGGCAACGGCGCCTTCCCGCTCGGCGTAAACCGTCTGGTAGCGCTCCTGGTCAGCTGGTTCATCATCGCGATCAATATAGGGTGGCAACGGCATATGCCCTATCGCACCAAGAATCTGCGCCACAGCAGGCCCGCCTTCGCTGGACAGTACGAATAAATCGCCTTCGCGCCCGGTTACCTGCAGACTCAGATTGCCCGGCGGCTCGCCTTCAGCAGCCGCCAGCAGAATACGTGTGCCCGGTCGCGGCGACTTGCTACAGCGAACATGGGCAAGGGCACTGTGCGAGCCGGTGACCCGCTCGATGAGGATCTCCAGTTTACCGCCCGTCTCCTTCTGGCCCCACAGGCGCGCGGGTATAACCCGCGTGTTGTTGAACACCAGCAGGTCCTCAGGCGCCAGTTGCTCCAGTAAGTCGATAAACTGCCGGTGCTCAACTGTGCCACTGTTCCTGTCCAGGCACAGCAAGCGGCTGGCACTGCGCTCAGCCAAGGGATGCTGTGCAATCAGTTCCTGCGGTAGCTCAAAAGAAAAGTCGGTACGTTTCATAGACTAAAAAGCCGGCGCTTGGCCGGCTTCTCACGTTAGCTGGCCGCGACTCACTCGTCCTTGGCCGCTTCCTCTTCTGCGGGCTCTTCCGCAGCCGCAGCCTCTTCCGCTGCCGCCTCGGTGCTTTCTTCCTCAGCGGCCTCTTCAGCCACTGGCTCAGCGGGTGCGGCAGCCTTGATCAAGTCTTCCGCCAGCAAAATTTTCACCTTCTCTTCGCCATTGACCGGATTCTTGTCCGCGTCTTTAACTGCGTAGCGCTCGTCGCTGCGCTTGAAGATACTGTATTCGGCCGTCTTTTTTACCAGTTTCATAGCCATGTTCTTTTCTCCTCTTAGGTACTCAGATCATCCGCCAGCAGGGCGGCCCGGGTGTGAACAAGATGCTCGTTGAGCTGGCGCGAAGTTTACAGGCAAATGCGGACAGCGTTAAGGAAAATTATTGCAGTTTGAAGACCGGTTGCTATAATCGCGCGCTCTTGAAACGGACACCTGGTGTTCCGCTGCCTTCATTGCCGGTGTGATGGAATTGGTAGACATGAGTGATTCAAAATCACTTGCCGCAAGGCGTGGCGGTTCGAGTCCGCCCACCGGTACCACGATCACCGCCTGCGAAGGCGCTCTCTGACCTCGCCAGACCCGCTACGGCACTCCCCTTATTACTCGTCTTCCAGTTCGTAAGACAGCAAGACATTTCCCGGCATATGGAAATATATTCCGTAGCCACTGTTGATAAACAGCCTGCGACCTTTCAAAACCGGCCCGGTGCCGCCTCCGAACGAGCCGCCCTGTGCCGTGATACCGCTGACCGTGTCGAACTCCCGCACCGTATCGATATCCCACAGCACCTTGCCGTCAGCAGCCCGGTAGGCGCGCAAACGACCATCCATCGCACCACTGAGCACACCTCCGGGGAAGGCCGATGCAGGGGAGGACAAGCCGGGTTGGCAGTTCTCGCGCCCCTCGCATGAGTCCTGCGCACGCTGGTACCACAGCACCTTGCCGCTGGCGACATCCAGGGCGTACATGCCCGGGTAGGGTTTTCCTGGCCAGCGCGGGCCGCCGTCGAAGTCAGACATGGGCACGTAAAGCGTAGAGTCATCCACTGCCATACCAAAGTGCACGCCACCCTGTATGCCACCGCGACCCAGCTTCTGGTGCCACAGCACGTTACCGCCCTTGTCCGGGTCCAGGGCATACACATCACCGGACTTTTGCCCGGCGATCAGTATGTCACTGCCATCGGGCTTCTGGGCAATGATGACCGCTGCACCGAAATCGTAATCAGGCCCGTCCTCCGGCGGACAGTTGACCTTTTCCTCTGTTTCACAGCCCATGTTCCAGGCGTCACCGGTGGTCATCTGCTGATGCCAGCGGATGCGCCCGTCCTTCATATCCAGAGCGAGAATCGCATCACTGGTATGATTGGCGGGTGAAGAGTAGTTGGTCCCCGTCCCCACGTACATAACGCCGCGTTTGGGGTCCAGTGCCGGGGTGTTCCAGATGGGTGCCCCGGAAGGCGCGAGGCGTGGGGTACCAATGCTGTTTTTGCCCACCTCCGTGGCTGGCTCAGCGATCGCGTAGGCAGTCCACAGTTTTTCACCGCTGGTGGCATCGTAGACCGCCACACCGCCGCGAAAGGTGCAGCAGGCGTAGGCTGGATCGGCCGCGGCCGTCACCTCCAAAGCCGAGAGGGGGACATACAACCTGCCCTCATGCAGGGCCGGCGCTGCAGTCAGGGTCAGACTGGCATGATCGTCAGCCCGATCGCGCCAGACCAGTTCCCCCGTCACCGCGTTGACAGCATAGACGTTGCCAACCAGATCACCAAAGTACAACAGGGGAGGCTCGGACTGGCCCTCCTCCCAGGACGCTACCACTATGCCCGTACGCACCTCCGCTACCGTGCGAAACGTCCATCTCAGGCAGCCCGTTGCTTCATCGAGTGCAAAAACCGTCCCGTTCTGACTGCCTACATAGACAGCCCCGCCGGCCAGTGCCGGCTGCGAGCGTGCGCGCACTGCCTCCGGGTAGGCAAACGCCCACTTGAGGCGCAGGCGCGAGATATTGGACGCATTGATATCAGTCAGTTGCGCATCAAACCGCCGCTGGTTTTGCAGAGTGCCTCCCCACCCCGCCAGATGCGGCTTCTGGGTGTAGTCGAACGCGGCGGCATCTCCGGTGCACAGAGGTGGCAGTGCCAGCTCTGCGGCATCGGCCAGGCGTTTCCCGGTGAGAAATTCCGCTACCTGCCGGCGTTGCTCCGCGTTGAGCTCAGCGGCTTGCTCACGCATCACCCCATTGGTCAGCGCTCTATAGACCGAACCCGGGGACATAATTTGCAACAGACTCAATTGCGGTGCTTTCGCTACACTTCCTCCATGGCACTGAAGACAGTGTTTCTCGTACAACGTTTCTCCTTCGCTGCTGCTTTGCGTATGCGCGGAAACGGACAGACACGCTGCAGCCAGAGCAATCAACCAATTTACTTTCATACTGCCTCCACCCTGTAACCTGCCCTGGGAAAATGCACGACGACCTCTCCTGCACTGTCGTCTGACCTGCAAACGGCTATGTCATGCTGGGTGAGCCGCAGCAATTCGCCGCTCACAGGCACCGCGCCGTAATCTTCAGGCGTCACCAATACCCCCTGATTCAACGGCAACCTGGGGAGCCTGTCATCAGCCAGCTCCGCCACCGCGACAGACTTGGCTGAACGCGCCACAGCATGCGATTGCGCTGCGCTGAGGGTGTCAGATGTGCCGTGCCCCAGTGCCGTCATACGACGCTCCCATTGGCATAGCGCCGGCAAGTTTTGCAGCAGCTCGTCTGCGCCAACAATATTGCCGCGGCACATCCATACCGGCGCGTAACACGCGGCATCTGCCCAGCTGACAGATTCGCCCAGCACAAAGGAGGACTCCTGCAGCATGTCCTCTATGCGTTGTAACCCGGATCTGAAGCGAGCGAATAATTCGGGCAACTGGCTCGGCAGTTTCTCCCTGTCGAGAAAATCGAAAAAGGCGAAACGGTCTGACAGGATATCTTCAGGCAGTTCCAGGTTCGTTCCCATAGAAAGCCCCGCACCCGGCTGGAACAGGGTAAGATCACTCCAGGCTGCCAGCGCTTCGCAGATTGCGCCCTTACCGGCGGGAAACAGTGGCGTGCCCGGGAAGCGCTGGTCTATCTCGCGCGCGATACGCGCTGTATCACAATAGATATCTGCACCAATCTGCATTACCGGTGTCTTCCGGTAGCCGCCCGTCAACGCCACCAGGTCCGGCTTGGGCATCACCATGGGTATCTCCACGGAGTGCCAGTGAACGCCCTTGATGCCCAGTGCGACCCGCACTTTCTCGGCGAAGGGCGACGCATCAAAATGATGCAGGATCAGTTCGTTGGCGGACATGGTAACTCCCCGTTTGCAAGATAAAAAAATGGCCAGCCGAAGCTGACCCAAACACACTACACACTTAGCACTATGTGGAGCTGGATATCTGTTTTCACCGCCGCCCGAACTCCCTGACGGTGGTACCACGCCGCGGCCCACTTGCCGGACGACCCGCTGCAATCGAGGCTGCACTCATCTGGCGACACTTCACGCCAGGGACAACCTTGAATAATGTTCAACTTTGTTCACATTGCTTGTTCTTGTCAAGTAAATTCAGCACTTAAGTCACATTCCCAGGCGACGTTCCAACTCTACGTGAAAGTGGCGCAGGCGTTGTTCTTGCTCGCCCCATAACTGGCCTTTGAAACCACGGCTGCGCATCCCCTTCTGCACCACCGGTAGCAGTGCCGAATCCTGGCTCAGGACCAGGCCCAGACCCGCGTCCTCTTCGATAGAGTAGTGCTCGGTTTCCGGGCGCTGGCGACCGCTGACGTCCGTTCCCTCAGGCAGCCCCATCCAGCCTGGCGGACGATAGTCAGGATCCTCGGCGGGGAGCAGCAGAGTCATGGTGTCGTAATAGAAGCGTTCCGGGTCGGTCTCGTGAGGCAGGAAACGCATGAGGAAAACAGCCTCGGGGTGACACCCTATCTGCACATTGGGGAATATACCTGTCGCCCAACTGTCAGAGAGTTGGCCATCTTCGAAACGCTCGTATTCCAGCCCTAAACGCTTCGAGCGTTCGCGCTTGCCCTGTTGGATTGCACGCCTGACGTCAGCCGCAGTGCCCTCAAAAGCCGCCGGATCGACTCCGGCCTCCTGTAACATCAGTTGCAGGCCCTCGTTCACCGACTCCTGGTCATTTATTCGCGGGCTGGGCTGCCCCAAGGGCACTATCATCCTGCTCGCGCCGTTCGGGTACAGGTCATATTGCACATTGAGATCGCCCATCACACCGCGCGTCTCGGGGTGCACGGCATGCAGGTGGTAACTCTCATAGAACGCTTCCACACCCACTTTCCAATTGGAGCCCCACTCGCTGCGCACGTGGCGCACAACTTTCATCTGGTCCAGGCGATAGGCCTCGAGGTAGCCCTCAGGCAGGCCTATGCTCTCCGCCAGGGGAGGTGGATTTTCACCCATGTGGATAAAAACGATGCCGGCGTGTTCCGCGCAGGCCACCGGGGTGAGCCCGGGGCGATGAGCCACCACATCGGGATGAAAGGTGTCTTCATCTGTTATCCGGCGCAAATCCCCATTGTTGTGAAAACTCCAGCTGTGAAACGGGCACACAAATACCTTCCTGTTGCCACGCTCGTCCCAGACCAGTTTGGCACCGCGGTGGGCGCACACATTGTAGAAAGCTTTCACACCCTCCTCAGTGCGCGTGACGATGATTGATTCGTCACGGATATCAAAGACGAAAAAATCGCCGACTTTCTCGAGGTCTGAGGTGACACCCGCTATCAGCCATGAGTTGGTCCAGATGTGTTGCCACTCGCGCTCCATGTAATCACGACTGAAGTAGCCTTCTTTCGAATAGCACTGTGTTCCGTTGTCAATATGTGGCTGCTTGGCCTCCAGCGATGTTGCTGGAGCGTCAGGGTTAATCACCGCAAATGGCTTCGTGGGACTGTTCATACTCTGCTATCTCCTGTCGAAACTAGGACTCGCTCAACTCAAAAACCGGTAGCACATGGTCTGCTCCCCAGGGCTCAAAACGCACGGTAAGCGCGGCACCAACCGACACGTTGCCGACATCTTCCACGCGAATATTACTCATCATGCGGGGGCCCTCCTCCAGATCAACCAGGGCAACAACATAGGGCGCAGGATAGGCCGGAGAAATGCCCCGCCTGACCACAGTAAAGCTTGCAACACGGCCCCGTCCCGACACCGCACGCCAGGACAGTTTGTCGCCGCCGCAGTGACTGCAGATAATACGCGGGTAGAACTGGAACTGGTCGCAGTCAGCGCAGTGCTGCAGCCGCAGTTCACCTTCGCGCGCCCCATCCCAGTATGGGCGCGCAAGTTCACCATCGGGAGGTAGTATTTTTTCGTGGTTTGGCGCATTCATATCAGACCGCCTCCCGTGACAGTACCAGGGCGGTGTGGGATGACATGATGCCCCCCTGGGCGTGAACCAGGCCGTGCCGCGCCGCAGCAACCTGACGATCGCCGGCAGCGTGCCGCAGTTGCCAGACAGCTTCGGTCAGCGCGAACATTGAACCAGGATTACCGGGGTGACAATGGGACAGCAAGCCACCGTGAGTATTCACCGGCAGACTCCCGCCAGGCGCCAGGGCCCCGCTTTCTACAAACGCACCGCCCTCGCCTTTTGCGCAGAAACCCAGGTCCTCCAGTTCGACCAGTACAGTGGGCGTAAAGCAATCATAAAGCTGGGCAAAATCCATATCGTCAGGCCCCAACCCGGCCATGGCAAAGGCCCGCTGCCCTGCTTCCCGGGCTGCTGACGTTGTCAGGCTGCGCGCCGCACTGATGTGCTCATGGCTATGGCCCTCACCCGCGCCCAGAAAATAAACCGGATCGTGCGCAAGATCTGCGGCGCGCTCTGCACTGCACAGCACGATCGCGGACCCACCGTCGGAGACGAGTGAGCAATCCAGCAGGTGCAAGGGATCTGCGATCAGGCGCGACGACAACACGTCGTCTACTGTAATCGGGTCGCGCATCTGCGCTGTGGGGTTAAGCGCTGCATGCTGCCGGCATGCAACAGCAATTCCCGCCAGCTGCTCAGCGGTGGTGCCATACTCGGCCATGTGCGCCTGCGCGATGAGCGCGTAATAGGCCGGGACCGTGGCGCCGTATGGCTGCTCAAATTGCGGGTGGCCGGTGGAGGCCTGCACCTGCGTCGCCTGCTCCCGCGTGAGACTGCTGCGCAGTGAGTCGCCCATTGCCACCACAATCACGTCTGCCATGCCGGTCACAATGGCCGAGGCGGCGTGATGAATAATAGAAAACGTGGTACCCCCACCAGCCCCCACGGAAAGACAGTAGCGTGGAAAAATCTGCAGGTATTCCGCCATCGCTTCGGCGTGATACATCAGGGGTTGCGCCATGGCATTACAGGTGAGCAGGCCATCGACATCAGCACGGGTCAGCCCGGCATCCTCAATGGCTCCCAGCGCAGCCTCGACGCACAACTCCATGGGTGTGCGTCCGGGCAGCACGCCCACCGCAGTATCCGCTACCCCGGCAATCGCGACCTTGCCGCGCAGGGCTCTACCAGGATTCGCCAAAACGCACCACCACCGTGCCCGGCGCAACCAGCGCGCCCTCGGCGTTACGTACGAACACGTCTATATCCGCTTCCTTGCTCTCAGGACGCAGGGCCTTGATGGTGCCGCCGGATGTCACCACTTCGCCAACGTAGCAGGCCGCTCTGTTGGAATAGTCTATAGACAGAATGCGCCCGTCATCCTCCAACCATTCCTCCACACACTGATGCAACCAGTCACCCAGCAAGGGACCGGCGACCACCAGTCCGGGGTAACCTTCCACCTCGCGGGCATAGGGCTCATCAAAATGAATACGATGTCCGTTCCAGAGCGCCGCGTTATACAGCATCTGCTGTACATTGCCGCACTCGAAGTCCCGTTCGGGCAAACTGTCACCCACTCGCAACGCGGCGAAGCGTTGAACCGACAGGGCCACGCTCATCGCAGTATCCTCGTGGTTTTTTCCTTGATAACCAGCTCCTGATCGTCGTTGACAACCTCCATCACCACCTCATAAAAAATAAGCGGTCCGGAGCGGCCGTCCTTTTCATATATATCCGTGAGCGTGCGTGTTGCCGTCAGCCAGTCGCCCGGGTGCACCGGCTTGTGATACTCGATTTGCAACCCCCCTGCCATTGCCTTCTCCAGCGGAAATTTGGGCAACAGTGTGTCAATGGAAACGCCGTCGGGGCTGAGCTGGTCCAGTTCGACCACATCCCAGAAAAGAGGCACATGGAACATGGGTGGCGCCTGGTCACCGTCAAGATACTTACGCTGTCGATTGCCTGTGGCAACCGCGTATTTACGGATATCCCTGCGGGTAACCAACTCACGCTGCGGCTCGCTCTGGCGGCCGATGTTCTCGAGCAGTTCTGCTGAGAGTAGGCTCATATGCTCTTTCCCTGCTCTTGCCAGTACGGATCACGCAACTGGCGCTTGAGTATTTTGCCGGTTGGCGCTTTCGGCAGACTGTCGACAAAATCCACGGACCGGGGTTTCTGGTAGGAGGCCAGGTGCTGCGCCGCCACGTCAATAATCTCCTGCTCGGTGGCGGCTTCGCCCGGCTTCATCACCACCACCGCTTTGACCGACTCGCCCCATTCGTCATCGGGAACGCCGAATACCGCAGATTCCAGCACGCCGGGATGGCGGTGAATCGCCGCTTCAACCTGCGTACTGAAGATATTCTCACCACCGGAGATGATCATGTCCTTGGCGCGATCCACTATGAAGATATAGCCGTCTTCATCCCACACGGCGATATCTCCGGTCCACATCCACCCCTCACGAATGGTCTGTGCGGTCAGGTCGGGCCGCTGCCAGTACCCAATCATGTTCGCTTCTGAACGCACCAGTATTTCGCCAGGTGTTTTGCCGTCACGTGGTACGTTGTGGCCATTGCTATCTGCCAGGCGTATTTCAGTGACAAAACCTTCCCGGCCACATGAAGCAAGGCGCTCGGGGTGTTCCCCCGCAATCGCCTTGATGTGGTCTTCCTGCGACAGGAAGCTCATCGTCATACCTTCGGTCTGGCCATATCCCTGGATAAGCGTGCAGGGAAACGCCTCCATGGCCGCTGCCACCACGCTATGCGGCATGGGGCCACCGCCGTACTGAATGTTACGCAAGCTACTGAGATCAAATTCAGCGAACTTTTCGTCCGCCATCATCCAATTGAGCATGGTAGTGATGCCCAGGAATGCAGACACACGCTCTCGCTGGATCGTCTCCAGAGCCAGGCGCGCATCGAAGTTGATCAGGACCATGGGGCAACCGTGCGCGTGGTAGTTCATGCCCAGGGCAACAGGGATATGAAACATCTGGCCGGTAAGCATATACACGTCAGACGGAACCACCCGCTCGGCGACGGTCTGGTTGAGCATCCCCATGAACAGAGACCGGTGGGTGTGTAAGGCGCCCTTTGACTCCCCGGTAGTGCCGCCGGTGTAAAGAATCAATACCGGGTCTTCGTCACCTACCTGCGCAGATACCGCGGGCTCCTCTGGGCTGGAGCGGGCAATCAGCGATTCATAGGAACACGGTCCCTCTTCGCCGAAACTCAGCCACTGCGCACCTGAAATACGCTCCTGCAGCGCAGCGGCAGGCTCGGCATATTCTGCGGAAAAGACAATCAGGGAGGGGGCGCCGTTCTCGAGTATCCGCACCATCTCCTCGACACCCAGGCGCCAGTTGATGGGTTGCGCAATCATGCCGACCCGGGCGCAGGCGTAGTAGATCTCCATGTACTCTATGGAGTTGCGGGAAAGTATCGCCACCCTGTCGCCCTTGTTCAGCCCAAGCTCGCCCACCAGCGCATTACCCAGGCGACGGACGTTCTCATCCAGCGCGGCGAAGGTAACCCGCCGGCCGCTGTGGACATCGACCAGAGCTTCGCGATGAGGTGACAGTCGCGCCGTTTTTGCTGGGATAAATCCTATATTCACGCGCGGCGCCTAGTATGAGTTGTCCAGTTCGATGTACCGTTGGGCAAGGCGCCAGGCGCCGGCATCGTCTGCCACCACCGTGTCGTGATACACCCCCGTCGACAGTACCCTGGTTTCGCCGTTCTCGGTGGCGACCAACGTGAGGAAAGACTTCACCGCTGTACCGTCGGCGCTGTCATCAAAGAAAATATTACTGACCACGTGGCGGCGGACGTCTGTCTGCTCAGCCATGGAACCGCCCATAAGGCCCATGATTGCATCCCTGCCGTCAAAGGGCCCCACCAGGTCACCGCCTGCAATCCGCATAGTCAGTGTTGCATCCGGGGTAAAGCACGCTGCAAGCATATCCAGATCACGCGCGTCGTAGGCGTAGGAAGCCTTGCTGAGAAGTTCGTGAATCGCCAGTTTTTCTTCCAGGGTGACACTCATAATGGTGCCCCCCAAACCGGGTTAATGTGCCTGATGCGCCGGGCATTTATGATTGCAGACGCGCCCTTTCCCATGCCGCCTGAAGCAGCGATACACAGCTGTTCTAATCCCATGAAACCGATCTCTTTATTTGCTGTTTTCGCATAGTAGGTGTAATTTGAATTTAATTCAAGTTGCGGCACGGTACTGCCCTCAGGTCGCACGCCATGATAAGGTTGCGCGCCATGTCAAAAGCTAACAGTCAACGTCAACGCCCGCCCCGCAGCGACAGTCGCGGAGATCAGCGACGCCGCCGTATTTTCAAGTCACTGCATGATTGCATTCTGTCCCAGGGCTACGTGAAAACCACGCTCGCAGACATCGCCAGCGGTGCCGACATGTCCGCCAGCCACCTGCTCTACTACTTCAAGGGTAAAGAGGCGATTCTGGAACAGTATTTCGAGAACGTATCGGTGCTTTTCCTGAACCGTATAGAAGCTTTCAGCCATGAGCAGCCCGAAGAACAGATTAACTCTCTGGCTAATTTCTGGTTCCGCAGCGAGGCCAGTACGGTAAAAGAAATTGGTTTTATGCTGGAGTGCTTCGGCGCAGCGGTGAACGATGAGGTGTTACGGGTCACCAAGGCCGAGTTTGACGAGCGCTGTAAAGGTTACCTGGCGGCAATTTTTGACGCCTGCGACAGCGTGTTCCTGGACAACAGCAAGGACGCCGCAGAAATTGGCTACGGCCTGATGATAGGTTTGCGCTCAGCGGTCTACTTCGACGACGACATTGACCTTGAGGACGCCCATCGTCTGTTCCTCTCCAGCATGAGAACGATGGGCGGCCTGGACTGACCTAACCCAGACGAGGCAACACCTTCTCGGCAATATAGCGCAGGCGTGAATCGCCGGACTCCACCGACTCACCCGGGAACTGCGCCCAAAAATGAATATCTCGAATATTCGGGTACTGCTTCAGCAACTTGTTCAACTCGCTCACGGCCGTGTCAGCATCCCAAAGCTGGTAGAGACCATTTTCGATAGCCGCAGCCGCGTCCTCGTAAGGCGGCACTGTACCTGGCGGGCCGAAAGCACCCCATTTGATGTACTCGTTGGCCTGGTACAGCACGTGTTCGCCAATTTTAGCCGCTTCCGCCTCTGGATCCTCGGCGATGATCGCCCAGCTGCCGAGAATGACGTCGCCGTCCTGAATCGACTTGCCCTCTTGCTCCAGCGCCTCGTTATACATGTCGATCCCGATACCACCAGTGCACAGGAAGCCATCAGCAACACGCGCAGCACGCTGTATCGCCGGTTCCACCATGCCACCGAGATACACCCTGGGCACGGTTTGCGGGGTGGGTGTTACGCAGAGGTCGCCTACTTCAAAGCGCTTGCCGGTAAAGTTGACAGGCTTGCCACTCCAGCTGCGACGCAGAATCTCTATGCCCTCTTCCACCAGGCTGGGTCGGTGGGACAGCTTACGCTGGAAATGATCAAACTCCAGCTGCCGATATCCAATTCCGACACCCAGGTCGAAACGCCCGCCACTGACCAGTGACAACGTCGCGGCGTCCTCGGCAACGCGCACCGGATCGTGCAACGGCAGCAGCATAAGATTGGTGCCCAGGCGCATCTTCTCCGTCCGTGCTGCAATCGCCGAAGCCAACAACAACGGAGACGGGGTATAACCATCTTCACAGAAATGGTGTTCTGTCAGCCAGCAGGAACCAAAGCCCAGAGCTTCCGCTCGCGCTATCTGGGCCAGACGTTCGGCATAAAACTCTTCGAAAGGCTGGCGCCACTGGGTCGGGTTGCGGAAGTCGTACCAGAGACCGTAATTCACCGTACTCATCATGCCGCTCCCTTCAGGTTTGCAGCCAGGAAACCCAATAGCTCGCGGTCGTACAGCTCCTTTTCCTCAATGAACGGTGCATGACCGGAAGCGGCGCACTCCACGATGGTGACGTCGGCGGCGTAGTCGGCCACTGAACGACACACTCCCGGGTCCACCACTGCATCCTGCGCGCCCACATAACTGAGAATAGGGACCCGCAACGCTCCCAATAGCTCACGTTGATCAAGAGGCGCCAGATCTCCCAGCGAGCTTGCCGCCAATGGCGAAGACTGCAGAAACATATCCGTCATCCAGTCGACAAGCTGCGGGGTAACCTCAGCTGCGCAAATACCGCCCGACAGGGCAGCCAGGAAATTCACCCTGTCAGCCGCCATGGCAGCCTGCGTTTCTGCCATGGCTTCCTCCGTTCCGCCATAGGCGTAGTCAGGTTTTTGCAGGTAACAAGGCGTTGCACCACAGGTTAGCACTACCCCCGTGCAGCGTTCGCCAAGCTCAGCTGCCGCGGCCACCGCCACGGCGCCGCCCAGCGACCAGCCGTTGAGTACCACACTGGACAGGCCCAACTCGGAGACCAGCGCAACCACGTCGCTGGCAATCGCTGCAATACTCATATCGACAAAATCCTTGCTGGACTGACCGCAGCCGCGATGATCCAGTAACACCACGCGGTAACCCGCCTGGATCAGCGAAGGCAGCGTATAGTCCCAGGTGCGCACTGTCGTACCCCAGCCATGCACAAGGACAATCGCCGAGTCGCCCGAACCATAGTCTTCGTAATAAACCTGCTTGCTGTTCTCTCTTGCCAAGCTACTCATGTGCGGTCTCCTTATTGTGATCCGGGTTGGCCAACACAGCCACTGTGTTATCGATGTAGTTGTCGAAAACGGCATCCAGCTCGAGGGCGTCGGCGTTCACCAGCCACTGATAAACGATGCCAAAAATGAAAGCGCAGTAGTGCACGGCGAACTGTTTCGCGTCTATCTCCGGACGAATCTCTCCGGCAGCGATTCCCACTTCAATCCAGCGTTGTGCATCCTTGCGATACACGTCGTGATGCCGCGCCAGATTGCTGCGCATGTCGGAATCGTGGCCCAGGCACTCGTACCACAACAGATACATGGCACGCATATACCCTGACTCCTTTTTCAGGAAGTCCCGCAGAGCCCGGGCCGCCTGCTGCACGGCGTGGATCCCTGTACTGTCACCCGTGTATTGCCCAAGGTGTTCTTTCCACACCTCATCGAACTGTTCGAACAGCTCCATCATCAAGCCGTCCTTGGAACCGAACCGGTAGTTGGCCAGCCCACGGCTGTAACCCGCCCGTTCACCAATTTCCTTGAGCGTGGTTTTCTGCGTGCCACGTTCGTTTATCAGCTCAATGGCAGCGGCAAACATACGCCGATCCGACAATGCAGTTCTTTCGGCCTGCGTCATACGGCCTTCCGCTCGATCTCGCACCCTGGAATTGCTCATCACTGCACCACCTTGATATCGATATCGCCAGCCTCGTTCATATCGCGCAGGCGCTTCTTGTCGATTTTGCCGACGCTGGTCTTGGGTATTTCATCGGTGAAGGCCCAGTATTCCGGGAGCCAGAAGCGGGCCACCTTGTCACGCAGGAAGTCTCGCAGTGCAGCCGGATCCGCCTCGCTGTTTTCCGCCACCACGATCACCAGTGGTCGCTCCTGCCAGCGCGGATCAGGCGTAGCGATCACAGCCACCTCGCGCACCCCGTCATGGCTGGTCAGCAGGTTCTCCAGATCCACCGAGGAGATCCATTCTCCTCCGGACTTGATCACGTCCTTGGTGCGGTCCGTCAGCTGCACATAGTGACGGGCGTCGATGTGGCCCACGTCGCCGGTGCGCAGCCAGCCATCGGCGGTCAACGCGTCGGCTGACTCCCCTCGATAGTAGCCAGCCGTGATCCAGGGCCCACGTAACTGTAACTCGCCGACAGACTCGCCATCGTGCGGCAGCGGTGTGCCCTCGTCATCCACCACGCGCACCTGCACGCCCGGTATTGGCCGGCCACTCTTGGCCCGCCAAACAGTCTCCCCAGCTCCCTGGGCGTCCCGTGGTGGGTGAGACAAGGCGCACAGCGGACTGGTCTCCGTCATGCCCCAACCCTGCAGCACCGGCACACCCCAGCGCTCCCTGGCCGCATCTATCATCGACGGTGGCACTGCCGACCCGCCACATACGAGCATGCGGAAGCTGGTCATATCCAGGTCCGTGGCATCGGCGTGCAACAGGTCGCCCAGAATTGTCGGTACGGTGGCGGTAATAGTCGGACGATCCAGTGCAATCATCCGCTTGATACCCTCTGGCTGCAGGTGCGGCCCTGGCAGGGTAAAGTCACTGCCGCTCATCCAGCCGCTATAGGGCAGGCCCCAGGCGTTGGCGTGAAACATGGCAGGCAGCAACAGGATGCGATCGCGTTCGCACACGCCAAAGGTGTCAGCAGCGCGAGACGCCAGCGAGTGCACGAAGGTGGTGCGATGGCTGTAAACAACACCCTTGGGATTGCCTGTGGTGCCACTGGTGTAGCACACTGCTGCCGCCGATGTTTCGTCCAGCTCTGGCCATTGCTGCAACGGCTGGTGCTCTGCGAGAAGTTGGCGGTAGTCCAGTGTGGCAATACCTGACTGCAATTGCCCGTCGCCTATTAGCAAAATATGCTCAACGCACTCCAGTAGCGGCAGCACCGGCGTAAACACCTCGATCAGGCTGGCATCGAGCAGGACCACCCGGTCGCCGGCGTGGTTGATGATGTAGGCGATGTGCTCCGGTGAAAGGCGAATATTGACTGTGTGCATGATTGCGCCCATGGAAGGTATACCCAGGTAGGCTTCCATGTGTGCTGTACTGTTCCAACTGAAGGTCGCCACCCTGTCACCCGGCGAGATACCCAGGGCAGTAAGCGCGGCGGCAAGACGTGCTGCACTGTCCGCTATCTCACTGTAGCGTGTGTAGTGCATCTGTGAGCCGTCGAACGTACCCACACGTGAATCAGGAAACACGCTGCTGCCATGCTCCATAATCATCTGCACGGTCATGGGCATATGCATCATTGTTGCTTGCATCACCATTCTCCCTCTGCTGCCATCGCCGCTTCCTGTAACAGCGCTGGCACATCATATTCCAGGCCCCTGGCATAAGGTGTATCGACTTTACCCGCGAGATACAAACCGTAGGCGCCCTCCACGATTGCCGCGAGACGCCAGAAAGCAAAACAAAGATAAAACTCTATGTTACCGGTAGCCAGGCCACTTGCAGCAGACCAGGCTGTGGCCAGTTCCCTGCGATCAATCACGGCACCGTGGCGCGATA
Organism: Gammaproteobacteria bacterium; assembly: GCA_030431585.1. Classification (GTDB taxonomy): domain Bacteria; phylum Pseudomonadota; class Gammaproteobacteria; order Pseudomonadales; family Halieaceae; genus Halioglobus. The sequence goes on from JAUIIQ010000003.1 coordinate 19,602, forward strand.
CAGCCTGCACATGAGCAAAGCCGGGAGGCTCCACCCTGCGCGGCCCCCAGAACATCAACAGCAAGCCCAGGTCAGTCAGCGGATCGCCAATAGTCCCCATTTCCCAATCGATCACCGCCAACAGCTCCGGGCGCTCACGATGGCACAGCGTATTATCCAGATGGTAATCGCCATGAACAATCCCGACCGGACCATCCTGCGGCAAGTGATCAAGCAGCCACTGTCCGAGCCGCTGAAGCTCTGGCAGGTCCCGCGTAGGCTGATCCTTGCGCACCTGCAGCCAGCGTTCTACCTGCCGTCGCAGGAAGTTCTCGGGTCTGCCCATATCTTTCAAGCCAAGCTCTGACCAGGGGGCTTTGGCAATCCTTCCCAGCGCCGTCGCCATTTGCAGCCCCAGTTGATTCACCGCATCGGGCTCCTTGTAGCTCTGCGGCAACTCATCGGTAAGCGACAGCCCGTCAACGAACTCAACCAGCGCGAAAGGCTGCCCGATAATGCTGCTGTCCTCGCACCAGGACACAACGTCGGGCACCGGGGCGTGACCCGCCAGTGCAGCCATGAATTTCGCTTCCCGCTGCACGCCCAGGTGCGCTTTTGGCGAGATCGTGTTTGCTGGTGCCGAACGCATTACAAGGCTGCCAGCGTCGTGCAGTACCAGCCGGGTGAGGTTCGAATTACCACCACTGATCTCGCGGTCTATGCGCGCATTATGCAGCCCCAGTTGTGCCTCTGCCCACTCGCCAAAGGCGGTCGACGAAGTGCTCATCCCGGGGTACCAAAGCTGGACAGCAGACCGCCGTCAACCGGAACAAAAGCACCTGTCATATACCGGGAACGCGCTACCCATTCGATCACCTCGGCGATCTCTTCGGCTTCGCCATAACGCGCCATGGGAATAGTCTTGCGCATACTTTCGAGTGCTTTGTCAGAGAGTCCGCCGGTCATTTCGGTAAGGACCAGGCCAGGGATGACAAGGTTAACCCGGATACCCTTGGCTGCAAGTTCTATGGCAAGCGCCCGGGTAAGACCGGCGAGACCGGCTTTGGAAGCCGCATACGCAGCATCGCCGGGAAACCCTCGAAAGCCGACTACCGCACCCACATTGACGATAGCGCCCCCGTCCTCCAGGCTGCGACGGGCGCTGCTGATCACATTGAGGGAACCGGTGAGATTGGTATCCAGCACTGCCTGCCAGTCGTCCATGGCCAGACGCCCTATCTTCCCTCCCCTGTGCAGCCCGGCGTTGTTCACCACAACGTTCAACGCGTCCCAACGGGTGAGCACCGCACCCACCGCTGCCTCGACTGCCTCGGCATCGGCTATATCAGCCTGCACGCCCATTGCGTTGTCGCCGATTTCAGCCGCTGCCGTATGCACAGCGTCGCCTCGCGCCAACAGCGCCACCTTGTCTCCAGCTTTTGCAACACGCTTTGCCAGCGCCAGACCTATACCGCGGGATGCACCTGTAATCAGCCAGACTTTTTCTTTTTCCATCTGTGGCTTTTCTCCCCAACTTTTATCACTATATACTTGTTTCTGAATTTTATTCAAATTATGCTTGTTTGAGTCTAGCAAGTATAACCGGGGATCCCCTCCCGGTAAATATAAAGGAGCACATCCCGTGAGTTGGAGTTTTGAGACCGATAGCGAATTCCAGGAAAGCCTGGACTGGATAGACACCTTCACCCGCGAAGAAATCGAGCCCCTTGACCTGGTGTTTCGCGGCCCCGGTGACCCCTGGGACCCGGACTCCCCTGCCGCCAAAGCGATGGCTCCACTTAAAGAGATCGTCAAGAAAAAACGACTGTGGGCCTGCCATATCGGTCCCGAGTTGGGTGGCGAAGGCTATGGGCAGGTGAAGCTGGGCCTGATGAACGAAATTCTCGGCCGCAGCCGCTTCGGCCCCAGCGTTTTCGGCTGCCAGGCTCCTGATTCCGGCAATGCGGAAATCCTCGCTCACTTTGGCACCGACCACCAGAAAGCCAAGTACCTGCAACCGTTGCTGGACGGCAAGATTGCCTCCTGCTACTCCATGACAGAACCACAGGCGGGCGCTGACCCGGCAGAGTTCACCTGCACTGCCACCCGGGACGGAGACGAATGGGTGATCAATGGTGAGAAATGGTTTGCGTCTCATGCGCGCTTCTCGGAGTTCCTGCTGGTGATGGTGGTAACCAATCCCGACAGACCGATTCATGAAGGTGCGTCTATCATCCTGGTGGAAAAAGACACGCCGGGGATGGAGATTATACGCAACTCCGCTGTTGGCCCCTACGTGGAACAGGGAGACGGCGTGCATGCCTATATCCGCTTTGACAACTGCCGCGTTCCTGCCGACCACCTGCTCGGTAAGGAAGGCGAGGGTTTCCTGGTGGCGCAGACCCGGCTGGGTGGCGGTCGTGTACACCACGCCATGCGCAGTGTAGGCAAGCTCAAGAAGGCCATGGATATGATGTGTGAGCGCGCCGTCAGCCGCACCACAAAAGGTGAACTGCTGGGTCAGAAGCAGTTCACCCAGGAAAAAATTGCCGACAGCTATACGCAAATACTGCAATATCGCCTGCACGTGCTGTATACGGCATGGCTGATAGACAAGCACAAGGAGTACAACCGCGAGGTGCGCAAGGAAATTGCCGCGATCAAGGCGGCAACACCCAAAGTCACCCAGGAGGTGGTTTACAGAGCGATGCACCTGCACGGCAGCCTGGGCATGTCCGACGAGATACCGCTGATGTACATGTGGGCCGATATTCCTGAACTGGGTGTGGTCGATGGACCGACCGAAGTCCACAAGGTGACCGTAGCGCGTACCGTACTGCGGGACTATGAAGCGGCACCGGGGTTGTTCCCCACTTACCATTCGCCTACTTTGAAGGCTGCCGCAATGGAAAAGTACGGCCACTTCCTGAACGAGACCAACTGATACCAACTTTGGTAACACTACGACTGAGGCAAGGAGAAACATAATGACTACTCAGCAGAAACCAGACTTTGACGCAATCGCAGTGGGTGCCGGTTTTGCCGGTCTCGCACTGATTCACCACCTGCGCGAAGCGGGCCAGACCATTCGCGTATTTGACAAGGCTTCTGACGTCGGTGGCACCTGGACGTGGAACCGCTACCCCGGCGCCATGACAGACAGTGAGAGCTACTACTACTGCCTGACATTTTCCAAAGAACTCTTGCAGGAATGGTCCTGGACCAGGCGCTTTCCCGACTGGAAAGAGACCCATGACTATATGCGCTTTGTCGCAGACAAGTGCGACATGTGGCGAGACATCCAGCTCAATACCGAGATTGTCAGCGCAGACTACCAGACAGATACGGGTTTGTGGTTGGTGAAAACCGGCGACGGCGAGGCCTACACCTGTAAATACTTCATCAGCGGCATGGGCATGATCTCTGAACCCGTCATTCCCAAAATCAGCGGTATGGACACGTTCAAAGGCCCCCTGTTCCACTCGTCTCGCTGGCCCCGGGAAGGGCTGGACTACGCTGGAAAACGTGTTGGCATTATCGGCGCAGGGGCAACAACGGTGCAGATGCTGCCTGTTATGGCACAAGACGCCGCCAGCGTGACGGTGTTCCACAGAACACCGAACTTCATCATGCCCGCGATGCAAAAGCCGATGACACCGGAGTGGGAAAAAGAGATTAAGGAGAACTACGACGAAATCGTTGCGAGGTGTCGTAACCATTCCTTCGGCATGGATTTCAATACCGCCGGGCGTACCATGGCAGAAACGCCGCAGGAGGACGTCCAAAAGATTTTTGAAGAGAACTGGAAAGGCAGTTTTCGCTGGGTGTTCGAGACCTTTGACGACCTGTTGTCAAACCCTGAAGCAAACAAGGCAGCCCGTCAGTTCATTATCGACAAGATGAGAGAAAGAATCTCTGACCCCGAGGTAGCGGATATTCTGGTACCGGACATTGACGATTACGCGCTCTTTGCCAAGCGCCCTCCTCTGGACCATGGCTACCTTGAAGCCTATGACCGTGACAATGTTCACCTGGTGGACATCAAGGACCGCGAACCCATCGTTGAAATCACCGAGACGGGGCTGCGTACAACCGAGAACCACTACGAGTTCGACATTATCGTTCTGGCCACTGGCTTCCGCGCCTACACCGGCGCACTGGAAGCATTCCCCATCCGCGGAGCGAGCGGCCAATCATTGCGTGAAAAGTGGCAGGACACCTCCAACTGCATCATGGGTGTGTGCGCCGCAGACTTCCCCAACCTGTTCATGATCACAGGACCACAGGCACCTTTCGCCAACTTGCCAACCTCCATTGAACAGAATGCGATCTGGATCGCAGACTGTATCAAGAAGATGGAAAGTGAAGGGTATGATGTGTTCAAACCCAGGAAGGATGCCGAGGACGAATGGTCTGCCCATGTAACTGACGTGCACCAGCAAACCTTGCTGAACGACGGCGACAAAGTGCATTCATGGATGATGGGCGCCAATATCGAGGGGCATAAGCCGAGAGTACTGATCTACTTCGGCGGGGCGAATGTCTACTACGACAAGCTTCGCGAATCCGTGGACGCTGGCTTCCCGGAGCTGGAGTTTCAGAAGCTCGCTGGCTAAACAATAGCATCCCGCCACACCCGCAACTCGCGGATGTAGCGGAGAGTCCTGCAAAGAGCCCCGTGCGAGAACATCGCCGGGGCTTTTTCAATCGTCCAGGCCAGCCTTACCCGCTTCACGGATGATGGGGCTGTACTCGGCGAAAGCCGGCCCTTCTACCGTGGCGCCTATGGTCACCCCCGCATCCGTGGTCAGCGTATGTCCTGTGGTATACCCCGACTCGTCACTGCCAAGCCAGAGCACTGCGTTAGCGACATCCTCAGCCAGACCCGGTCTCCCGCGCAGCGGGGAAAGCTCACCCAACAGCGCTTTCGCGCCTTCTATATCGGTTGGATCGCCGGTCATCACCGCAGCTACCATCGGTGTTGCCATACTCGCAGCGGCAATCGCATTTACCCGAATACCATGGCCCGCAAGCTCTGCCGCCACGTTCTTGGTCAAACCGACCACGCCGTGCTTGGCAGCAGCATAGGCATGGGGGCCCAGGCCGCCCATCACGCCTGCAGTACTGGCCATGCTGACAATGGAGCCGCTGCCCTGCGGCACCATGACCCGCGCTGCATGCTTTAGCGCATAGAAAGTGCCGTTAAGCAGCACGTCCATGCTGAAACGCCATTCATCACCGGGAGTGGTGGCAATGGGCCCGACCGCACCGACAATGCCGGCACTGTGAAAAACGATATCCAGGCGCCCGAAGCGCTCTACTGTCGCATCTACCGCTGCGGCCACCTCCTCCTCAACGGTTACGTTGCAGTGTTGATAGAAGGCCTGGTCGCCAAAGGTCGCTGCAAATGCCTCTCCGGCGTCATGTTGAATGTCGCAAATACACACCTTGCAGCCTTCGGCAATAAAGCGCTCCACCGTTGCAGCACCGAGGCCGCTGGCACCACCGGTAATCAGCGCCGTCTTGTTAGCCAATCTCATGTGATCATTTCTCCTGTCATTATAAAAAGTGTCTGAAACGGATACGCACGGGGCCATGGCGTTACCGACGCTGAGGCATCAAGGCTCAGAAATCGGCGCGGTGATGGCTCAGGTCGCCCGCAAGATCAGGACTGATATCGCGGAAGGTGAAGTGCCAGGCGCCATCTACACAACTGAATCTGTCATAGTAGTGACCTATGAAGATCGGCTGCAAGGGAAAGTCAGGCGGCACCGCCTGGTTGACCGTGATGTAGCATTGCGCGGTAGCGGTTTTGCCGCCGGGATCAACGCTGATCTGGACATTGCTCATCACATGTTTGGTGTTGGGTTTGCCGTCATAGAGAATAATATTTTTCAAGGTTTCCATCACTTCGGCCGAGCCCGTGTCGCCACCGGATGGGTCACCCTGCACCCGCCACGTGCCCTGGCTGAACAGGTCGGCAAACCCCTGCAGATCCCCTCGGTCAATCCGGTAGCAATACTCATTCATCAGGCTGAGGATATCTTCCCTGGCTGTTTCCATTCGACGGCTCCTTGGGTAAGGCTGAAAAGGGAGTGCGACCGCAGTGCCAGCGGTCGCGGCCGCTAAAGCCCGGACTTACCGGCCTCGCGTTGCATGGGCGCATACTCATTGAACCTGGGGCCGCCGGGCATCGCCCCCGATGTAACACCCGCGTCTACGGTCAGCGTATGCCCTGAGGTGTAACCCGCCTCGTCGGAAGCGAGCCACAACGCGGCATTGGCGACGTCTGTCGCCAGGCCGGGACGACCGGCCAGTGGTGACTCGTCAGTGAGCATCTTTTTGGTTTCATCAATTGCCTTATGGTCATGCAGGTAGGCGTCTGCAACCATCGACGTTGCAACGCTGTAGGGCGCAATGGCATTCACCCGCACCCCGTAGGCGCACAGCTCTGCACCGACGTTCTGCGTCAGCCCCACCACGGCATGCTTGGCCGCGGCATAGGCATGTGGTCCCAACCCGCCTGTCAGGCCGGCCACGCTGGACATACTGATAATTGAACCGGATTTCTGTGTCTTCATTACCCTGGCTGCGTGTTTCATACCGTAAAACACACCATTGAGAAGCACCGCCAGAGTGGCGCTCCATTCGGCGTCTATGGTGGTATCAATAGGACCGATGGCGCCAACAATACCGGCGTTATTGAACATAATGTCCAATTGACCAAATTCTGCAACAGCCAGGTCGACAAGGGCTGCCACGTCGTCTTCTTTGGTCACATCGCACCGGGCAAACACCACGCCCTCGCCCAGCTCTTCTGCCAGTGCCTGGCCTTCTTTGGTCTGTATATCTCCCAACACGACCTTACAGCCTTCTTCCACAAATCTGCGTGCAGTTGCCTCACCGATGCCACTCGCTGCACCAGTGATGACTGCAACTTTTCCCGCTAGACGATCCGACATGATTTTCTCCTCATCAGGTTCAGTTATTGCTTTTAATCGTTAGAAGTCGAACAGTACGCGATGATCAGGCTGTGCCGATGTCACTATCGGCCTACTTGAATGCCTCGCGTCGGCGATACACCAGGTCCTTTTCGCCTCGATGACCCACCAGCTCCTCAGGCATATCATGGAAGCCCTGACAAGCAGGCGGCTCTGTTCGCATCCAGTCTGTCAGGCCAGTACGGTGGCTAATTTTCCACACACCGTCACGCTTCTGAAAACGGTCAAGGTAACGCCCGCCTACCCAGAAATCCATTTCCGTATCCCAGGCATTTTCCGCCGCCTTGGGATCGCCCTTGGGGCGCATCCGGTGATACGCGGTGAAGTAGGTTTCCGCGTAGGCATCATCCCCCTCCAGCTCGATAAAGATATTGCCCAGCTGGTGATGCGTGCGGCTATGGGTGTTCAACACATCAAAGGCAAAGGCAACAAAATCGCCGGGTTCACCCGGTTTCGATGGCAGAGAAGGGTCTGAAGACGGGCCCACGAACAGGTGGGCATGCTGGGAATCCGGGTGGAAAACAGATCGTAGCATGGCTTCATCCATGCGATCGATTGCGCGCGCGTAGGTCATGATAATGTCGGAAATGGATTGCTTGTCCAGCAACCCCATCAACTGTTCTTCGTTCATGGCTGTCCTCCGAAATGAAAAACGCATGCCCCGTGGATAACAGGACACGCGTTTACCGTTAACACGTCATCAGGCGTGCTGGCGATTAATCGGCACCGAAGCTGTAAGTGACCTCGGCACCAAATGTCCGCGGTGCACGCGCCGACGCGTAAGCCCAGAGGCCGGACACATTCAACCCGTGCGCCCAACCGTCTTCCTCGGTCAGGTTTCGCCCGAAGACACTGAAGGTCAAGCCGTTAATCGAGTAGTTGGCTGACAAATCAACGATATGCTGATCATCGTTCTCCAGTTCAGGCCGGTTGGTCTGCTCGATAAAGTGCTCACCCAGGAAGCGGTAAGAGCCGCGTACCCAGGCGTTTCCTTCGCCTATATCCCACTCATAAGTGGCGTCGACTGAGCCGGTGAAATCCGGAGCGCGACGGAACTCGAGACCGCTGTTGTCCACGGTGGCAAAGCCATCGAAGAAGGTGAACTCATCGTACTCCGAGTCGAGGTAGCCCAGGTTTGCCCGCAGGCTGAGGTTTTCAGACAGCACAGCCTGCACTTCGAGTTCCAGGCCCTGCATGGTCGCATCGGCCGCGTTGAACACCGAAATACGCTGGCCTGTGGCACCTTCGGATGGCAGACCTATCTCTTCCTGCTTGTCCTTGTAGTCCATGTAGAAAATGGCGCCATTCAGACGTATCGTGCCATCGGCCCATTCGCTCTTGAAGCCCAACTCATAGTTGTCTACTGTCTCAGGGTCATAAGGTATACGCGCACTCGGTTGGGAATCAACGCGTCCGTTAAAGCCGCCACTGCGATAGCCGCGGGCGTAGGTTGCGTAGATCATGGCGTCATCGTCTATGCGGTAACGCACACCTACCTTGGGCGTAAACTCATCCCATTTCTCTTTGGGATCATCAGGAGCAGTCGACAGGTTGCCTCGCTGTTCAGACAACTTCTCATCTTCGGTGTAACGTCCGCCCAGGGTCAGGGTCCAGGTATCGTTGAACTCGTAGTCAGCCTCAAAGAACAATGCCGTGGAGTCCGTCTCCTGATGCGTATTCTGGGGTATGTCTACAACTGTGTCCGGAAAGTCCGGGTTGAACGTAATCCAGCTGCGCAAGCGAATATCGTACTCCGACTCCCAGAAATAGGCGCCTGCCACGAAGTTCAGTGCGCCGCCCGCATCGTAAGTGAACCGCAATTCATGGCTCTGCTGTTCATACTCTGCCGGGCGATCAGTGCCAAAGAGCATCGGTGCTTCTGACGTGAAGTTCGTTACCACCGTCTCCTCTGTTTCGAAACTGCCATAAATGTAGTTCAAAGTCAGACTGTCGCTAATATCCCAGCGCGTCTCGAATATATGTGTTTCCGCGTCAAAAGTAGCGTCATCATCATTAGGTATCAGGTCGGCAACTGGAGAGAGCACTACCCCTGTCGGTGCTGGTGACAAAGATGCAGTGGTGGGTTCAAATTTAAGGGTCGTGACCTTATAGCGGTCGCCGGAGCTGGGCGTTGTTAGCGATTTCGCACACAAACCGAAGGCGCTACAGAACACGGTATCCGGTTGCGCCATGTTGACCAGCGGGGGGGTGTCCTGGACGGTCTCTTCATTCTGGTAAGTGTATTCAAACTCCAGTGTTTCCGTTGCGTTCCACAGCAGGTTTATGCCGTAGGACTCGTAGTCCACCATGCCGTCATCGTTACCGTTATTAACGTTTTCGAAATAACCGTCCTGCTGGTCATTCTTCGCGGCGCTGAGTTTAACCGCCAGGTCTTCGGTGATACCAAAGTTGAGCACACCATCCAGCCAGTAGTGGTCGTAGTTGCCGTAACCGGCGCGAACTTTACCCCCCAGCTCTCCGGTCGGCCTGGTCCTGTTGATATTGATCGTACCGCCAATGGTGTTACGACCGAACAGCGTGCCCTGTGGCCCACGCAAAACCTCCACCGACGCCAGGTCAATGCTCCTGAGCAGCGCGCCACTGTTGGCACCAATAAAGAGCCCGTCGATGGTTACACCCACTGCCGGTTCGAAGTTTTTCTCTACATCAGCCACACCGATGCCACGAATATACATCGCCGCGTTACCGCCGGGCCCCTGGGACGTATCGTCGATTATCAGGTTGGGTGATATGAACGCCAGATCCTTGATATCGCGGGCGAAGGTACGATCGATCTCTGTCCCACTCATGGCGCTGACGGACAGACCTACGTCCTGCATGTCTTCCTCCCGCTTCCGGGCAGTAACCACAATCTCTTCCAGGCCAAACTCTGCAGCGCTTGCCACAGGTGTCACGGTTACGGCAAGGGAGCTTGTCGCAACGGCCAGTGCAGTGCATAAAACTTTCTTTTTCATGAGCGTTCTCCGGGTTTACTTTTTTAAAATAATTGAATGGGTCACGTTTAGGGTTCCGATATCCGACTCTCGCTAGGCGCTCTCAGGCGCCGACAGCACAGTGCCGGGAACGGGGTTGAAGTAATGAATCTTTACCTGCCGATGGCGTATTTTCCACACCCCATCCCTGCGCAGTAACTTGTCGTAATAGGTAGCGCCAACGATAGTGCAGGTGTCTTCTCCTGACAGCCTGCCCACGCAGTCAACGTCACACATGGCACTGGCCTGGTCCGCGTCTATAAACTCGATTCGCAGGTTGGTTGTCAGATGATGGGATTCGTCCCATGCCGGCCAAAGTACATCGTGCACCGCGCTGCGAATGCCATCATGCCCTTCAAAGACGCCAAAAGGAGGCCCGATATCCCACACGCAGTCCTGCCACCAGATACCAAGGAAACGGTCGAAATCCCGCTTGTCGAAACCGTGGCAGTAGTCGGATACCAGATCTCGAACAGCGCTGCGGCTTTCCAACTCATCGATGCGGGCCAACAACTGCTCTATTTGCGGTTCACTGCTGCTCATATACCAAGCCCAAACTCCAGATTTATGACGGGGCAAACTCCTCCCCTGTTATGTCTGTACCAGCTTGCATACAACTATCTTGTTGTGAACAAGCAAGTTAAATGCAAACGATAGTGAAGTCAACACTCCCGAGAGCCCTCAGGGGCAATCTGATGCACGTCGAATCATGCGCATGAGTGGGTGTCATTCCGGCAGGGCAAAAACATGGATAGCCTGCCCGTTAGTGGGCTGGTAAATCTCGGGACTCACGGTGGCGGTGAGCGCCCTGAAAACGCCTATGCCCGTGGGCACGGCCACATATTGGCGGCCGTCCACGCTGTACGTAATCGGGTAGCCATGCAGTGGTGCGGTCAGGCGCGTTTGCCACAGTCGCTTTCCGGTGCGCACATCAAATGCGGAAAAATACCGGTCAACATCACCTATAAACGCCAGCCCGCCACCGGTGGTGAGCGTACCTGTGAGGAACATGGCGCGCTGTTCCACGCTCCAGATTTCGGTCATTGTGCTGACGTCCCAGGCCGTCAGGCGGCCCAGCATGCCGTCCACCCCGGGCATCTCGTAGGTACGCGAGTCACCGCCGTACCCGCCTCCTCCCGGCTTGAGCTCTACGCGGCGCCCCACCATGTCGGAGCAGAGCTGATGCAGCGGGATGATAAGGGAGCGGGACTGTGGACTGTAGGCAGAGGCCTGCCAGTTGTGGCCGCCATAGATTCCCGGGCAGGCGCTGACCGTATCGCCAATGCCAGCATTGAGAATGTCGTCACGATAGGTCACCCGGCCCGCCGCTTTGTCGACGCTGGCGTAGATGTTCTGTTCCTGCGTTTCAGCGAGACTCATGAATTCCCCGGTGGCCGCATTCAACTGCCAGAGGATGCCGTCCTTGCCGATGGTAAACAGCCGTTTCTGCCCGTCAATATCGATGATGACCCGCTCAAAGCCCACTTCCATATCGATGGTCTCACCCGGCACATGCTGGAAGTGCCAAACGATCTCTCCCGTTTGCGGCCTGATTGCAAGCGTCGAGTTGGTATAGAGTGCGGCATCGCGCGCCGACATCCCGCGACTGGCCGCTACCCAGGGCTTGGCCTGGGAGGTTCCGATGAAAAACAGGTTTAGTTCCGGGTCGTAACTACCGGCGATCCAGCTGTCCCCTCCGGCACGTAATTCAGGAGAAAGGCCGGCCCAGGTGTCATTCCCGGGGGTGCCGGGTAGCGCGATGGTCGACGTGCGCCACAGTTCCTTGCCGGTCTCGGGGTCATGGCCTGTAATGAAACAGCCGTCCGCGGTATACAGCTCGCAGCCATTGATTCCGCTTAGCACCACACCGCCACCAACAATCGGTCCTGCGGTATGCGTGTAGGCCTGACGGTAGTCAGCCTTGGCGGTATGCCAGACCTGCTCTCCGGTGCGGGCATCAATTGCCACGATGGCCGCATCGTAGGTGGCAAGGAACAACTTGTCGCCGTAGAGCGCGATGTTGCGTACCGGCCCGCCAAGGGTGCGCGCCTCGGGCGGGAAGCGGTACTTATACTCCCAGATGACCGTACCGGTATCTGCCGCAACAGCCTGGATCTTGTTGCCCGGGTGAGTGAGATACATGATCCCGTCATGCACCAGCGGCGTCACCTGATTACTGCCATCGTCCATCGCCAGCGACCAGGCCAGGGTCAAGGACTTCACATTGCGTTTATTGACCTGATTCAGTGGGCTGTAGCCCTGGCCATCCCGGGTGCGCCGCCAGCTGAGCCAGTCACCGTCATCCGGATCAGCCAGCTCAGCTTCCGTGACCGGACTGAACGCCGTAAGCGATTGATTCCTGAAGCCCGATTTACTGCGCGCCGCCGCATCGATGGTATCTGCGGAACCCCAGCTTTCCATGGCCTGCCCTGGCTCAATGTCCAGCAGTTCACCGCTGGCAATCGACACCGGCGCCGCTGCCGTGAGGACCCCTGGCAACTGCAGATCATTGTTGGCGAGAAGGTGAGCGACAATGGCCAGATGTTGCTCTTCACTGAGGCTGGCACTGTCACCCGGCGGCATATTGGACTGGTTGTAGCGCAACAGCGCAGTTGAATCACGATCGCCCCACCGATCAAGGAAAGATGCGCCACGCAAAGCGGTACCATGGGCGGAGCCGCGCAAGGTCATCGAATGACATTGTGAGCAATTGGCATTGTAGAGTGCTTTGCCACTGTTCAGCTGCATTGCACTGCGCTGTTCCTGCGCAAGGGCCGGCTGCCCTGCCACACTGACCAGCAGGAACAGACCTGCCAACTGTGTCCATCTCACCACCCGATCACCTTTACTTGTTTAAAACAAGGAAGTTGCATGATAGCAGCTATTGATAGAACTCACTAGCGTATCGCAGATGCGATCACCCCATCACACTGGCGCTGGGTACCAGGGGCCGTTTCATGTCGGGCGACATGCCGACGGGTTCAGCCGCTCAGTTGCCAGGCAGAGGTAATAGCGGTGTCCAGTTCGGCCCTCACATCTTGCGGTATCACGGCGCCTGCACCCTCAGGTACATCGTATGCCGCCATGGCGCTCACCAGATTATCTACCTGGTTACGAGCGAGCACCCACTCCTGGGTATGGACCGAGTCAATCTGCGCCGCCTCCGACGCAAACCAGTTCGTGAACCTGAGCTGATCGTCGGCCCCGATTACATCAACGAGCAGGTGATCACCGCTGCGGGAAAACCAGAGCGCATCATAGGCAACCCCTGAGAGAACCAACTCGTCATGACTGGTGGCTACAGGATCGTCGTTGTGGATTACATCGCGGCCATCACCCAGCGCAAACAGGTAGCGATCGTCTCCACTACCGCCACTCAGTGTGTCCCTGCCCTGGCCACCCACAATCACGTCATCGCCAGCTGATCCAGTCACCTGGTCCCTGCCGGCTCCTGCCTCTATGGCATGAATGTTCAGCACTTCAGTAGCTGACAGGTCGATCACATTGCGACCGCGGTGGCCCGCCAGAATATTCATTCCCGCGCCACCATCAATACGCTCTATGCTGTCTGCGGCCAGCAGGCGGGACACGGTGAGTCGGTCGTCGCCGCTGCCGCCCAGCACGGCATCGAAACCCTCCCCGCCAATGAACCGGTCCTTGCCATCGCCAGTACCTGCAACAACAAAGGTATCGTTGCCGGCACCGCCTGACAGGAGATCGTTACCTCTGCCACCAATGAGCACGTCATCGCCCCCAAAGCCACTGAGCGTATCTCTGCCGGCGCCCCCGTAGATCCGGTCATCTCCGTGAGAGCCGACCACGGTGTCCCTGCCTGCGCCGGCATCAATGGAGGCAATGTTGAAGAGTTCCGTCGACGAGAAATCCAGCGTATCGCTGCGCCTGGTACCGGCGATGGTATTTACACCCGGGCCGCCATCAATCAGTTCGATACTGTCACTGAGCAGCAGTTGGGAAAGCGTAAACGTATCGTCTGCCTCATTGCCCGCCAGCACATCGATCCCTGCTCCGCCGATAAAGTGGTCCTCGCCCTGCCCAGCGCCTTCCACCAGGAAGGTGTCGTCACCAGCATGTCCGTAAAGCACATCGTCTCCCTCCAGCCCAACCATGAAATCATCGGCGTCCGAGCCATACAACACATCGTCGCCGGCAGTGCCTGTTATGGGCTCGGCGTCGCCGTCTTCATCCTCTTCTCCGTCATTACCTTCGGTGTCGTCCTCCTCGCTGGCCATTGCCAACAGTGTGGCACCGCTCAGGGCACTGCCATCGCCAAATCGCACCGCAGTCAAGGTAGACTCGTCGTTATATTCATAGCCGCCGGCAAGGCCCTCTTCCGGCTGGTACAGCCAGACGGAGAAGAGTGTCAAGCTGTCACCGCTGGCCGGCAGAGACAGGGTCAGAACATCCTGCACTCCGTCCCACTCGAGACTGACGAGCAGGTCTCCCTCGGAGAGACCATCAGCCATCTGCACCACCGCGGAGGTGCGCGCCGGATCAAACGTCACCACGTCGGCACCACTTCCCGGGCCAAAGTGAATAAGATGATCTCCGCCCAGGAGATACAGCGCGTCGGTCCCGGCGCCAGCGTCAATCTCGTTTTCACCCGCTGACAAACTTACCTGGTCATCTCCGCTGCCAGCATAAATCACATTGCTGCCGCCAGGGTCAGAGACGGTATCGTCACCGCCGAGTGCTTCAATTACATCGTTTGCTTCGCTCCCCAGGAGAATATCGTCGTTTTCCGTGCCACGAACGGTGGCATTGGACGTTTCCAGCAACAGACCCAGAATTTCTCCCATGTCGTATTGACTGCCGTCGGCAAACTGCAAGGCGGCCACAGGCAGTTCGGGCAGAAGTTGCGCCACTCCCGGTGCCATCAGGCTAGCAGGACCAGAAGACTCTCCCTCCAGTAGCATCAGCAGTCCGCTGTTGTCCTCTGTCGGTTCAAGCTGGTACGCATGAAAGAAATTCTCCAGAAAAAGACCACCGCTGCGGTTAACGAAACCAATCTCCAGCGCGTCATCGAGCCGCAGGAAGGTCAGGTCTGCCAGCGCAATACCCTCACCGAAGGCAAGCACGTCCTGCCCATAAGGCAGAAATGATGCTGACTGCGCAGCGTGATCCAGCGTAAACCGGTAAGGATGGTTGGAGGAGTAGGCCCAGTCGAAGGTGATTGTGTCTCTGCCGTCGCCCGCGTTATAGAAGTAGGTATTTCCCTGGTGCAATGGCGTGACAATACTGTCGTTGCCCAAACCGCCCCGCAGGTGTTTGTGGCCAAGCCCCGGTGCCCCTGGAACATAAACATCATTCAGCACAATTCTGTCATCCGCGGCGCCCGCGTCGATTATGTCATCGCCGTAACTCGGCAGAATGGTATCAACACGGCTGTCGCCAAAAATGGCGTCAGCGCCATAAGTACCAAAGAAGTCACCCACATAGCCCTGCGCGCGTATCTCAGGAATCCACGTCGGGTCCGCTTCCGAGATCAGGGTCACGCGGGTAAAGGCATTGTCCAAATGGCTGTAGACCGAGTCGGGTATAAGGGAAAACTGATCATGCTCCCCGTAATGCACCGTCGCGCTGCCGTTGAGAAACTCAAAGCTCAGCGATGCCAGGTCAACACCCGCGCCAAGGCGGATCTCACCCATCAACTCAGGATAGAAGCCGTTGTCCACCATGATCGTGTCGCGCCCATCGCCCACGTCAAAGCGGAACGCGTCGTCTCCCCAGCCGGCGACGTGAATGGTGTCATCACCGTCTTCCGTCTCAAATACATCGTTTGCACGGGTACCATAAAATGTGCCGTGGATAACGTCAGAGCGCTGCACCAGCGGCACCTGCACGCCATCGACACGGATACCTTTAAGCCAGTACGCGGTGGTGGCACCGTTAGAGCTGATGCTATTGCCTTCACCATAATCGATCCTGAAATGCGAGCTTGAGTCGCCGCTGTAGTGAAACACAACAGAGTCCGGGCTGATGCCCGGACCAAATTCCAGGTAGTCGAAATCCGAACCGGTGAAGCGATCCTGACCATCGTGTGCGTCAAAATAAAACGTGTCCACGCCACCGCCGCCGCCATCGAGTTCGTCGTTACCCTCACCGCCATCAAGATAGTCCGAACCCAAACCGCCCGAGAGCTTGTCATCACCCGGCCCACCAAAAAGATAATCTGAGCCGCTACCGGCAACTAACTCATCGTCACCGGCTTCACCGCGCAGGATATCGTCTCCGGACCCGCCGTCGAGCCGGTCGTTGCCGCCACGACCTTCAATTACATCGTCACCGCCGCCGCCATGAACATCATCCTGGCCACCAGTACCTGTTATCCGGTCGTTGCCATTCCCTCCAAAAACGTTACCGGCAAGACCTACCAGGCTCATGGCCGTGCCATCCGCCAGCTGCATAAAATCCAGGCCGGTAGCCAACTGCAGTGCAGTAAACCGGGAAATGTCGTGTACCAGGCCACGAGCGGATACGCGCACACCTGCGCCACCTTCGATGAGGGCTTCGATCTCTATTTCGTCCACGTCCGGGCCTACAACCACCTGTACTCTATCCGGCTCGGTGCTATCGACAGTAAACAGTTCATTTCTTTCGGACTCTGTCAGGGTCTCACTACCATGCAGCGCTAATAGAAGCTCTCCTGATGAGTTGAAGTAAAACGTATCGATACGGGCTCGCTCAATCCTGGCAGCTGGGGTTTCGAGCGCTATCTGCACGTTCTCCCACTCGCTACTGGCCAGATAAAACCCTTCAGCGCCAAGCCCGGTACCAACCAGGACGCGATCGCCTTCAAATATGACTTGCAGGTCTGCCAGGGCAACACCCGAGAACACCAGAATATGGGTGCCCGATTCGTCGTCTATAAAGTCCAGGCCATCACCAGCAGTGAAGTAATAGATGTCATCGCCGTTGCCGCCCAACAGGCTGTCGGCACCTTCACCGCCAGCCAGAAAATCGTCGCCACCCAGACCAAGCAGAAGGTCCGAGCCCGCGCCGCCATAGAGACGGTCATTGCCATGGTACACTTCAGCCAGATCAGGCGTTGTTCCGGCAGCGGCCGCCAGTTCACTCTGAAAATAGGCCGCATCGTTATAACGGTCACCTACCAACATGTCGCTGCCTGCGTCGCCGTGCAATTCATCATTACCCAGTTCACCCCAGACAATGTCATCGCCATCACCGGCGTAAACCACGTCGTCGTAGACAGCACCCTCCCGGGAAGTACTGGTAAAACCGATCTCAAGATGCAGACTCAGTGATTCACCGGGAGCAGGTTCAACCAGGCGGGCGCCCAATACCGAATCACCATAGATAACATCATCGCCGGTACCGCCATCAATAAAGTCCCGACCACTTCCCCCCAGTAGATAATCGGCGCCTTCGCCGCCCAGCAACTCATCTGTGCGCCCGCCGCCACTGACATAGTCACCGCCGGGCCCGCCATCCAGAATGTTGATATCCGATTCGGTATCGGCTGCTTGCGCAAGGTAAAAGGCGTCACGCGGATCTTGGGAGTCAAACGCTTCCCGCAGACCATATCGAACATCGCCAAAGAGAATATCTGCCCCCTCGCCCCCCGATAATTTGTCAGAACCAGCCCATCCCTCGAGAAAATCGTCGCCGCCTGCGCCTTCAATTCTGTCATCTCCAGCCAAACCATGAAGGGCGTTGCTGGCTGAGCCTCCAGTGAGAAAATCATCCGACGGGCCGCCTTCGAAGGCACCGCCAATCATGCCGTAGGCGGTTCCGCCAGCATAATTCACAACGTCGTCGGCGTTGAAACGAATGGCGACATCGCTCCAGTCCAGGCCGCGCTGTGAGAACTGGTGACGCTGGTAGGCATCACTGCGGGTCTCGTCATCCTGAACCGCATCACTGCTGCCCAACATGGACACCGTCACATTGGCCACAGGCTCCGGCGGCACACCGTATTCCTGCAGAATGATGCCATAATCAGCACTCTCAGCGGGGCTGTACTGGGTAAGTGTTATCTGGCCTGAACCCTCGCCGCTGCCAATGTATACCGTAAGAAAAGCTCCCTCGTAGTGAAGCCTCAGCTGCGGTTCAGACTCAGCAACGTAGTATGGCGAACCGAAGGATTGCTGCCTGAACTGCAAAGAGGCTAGATCCACTCCGTTAACAATAATACGGTCTCCCGCATCGTCGTAATCGCCCACC
Organism: Gammaproteobacteria bacterium; assembly: GCA_030431585.1. Classification (GTDB taxonomy): domain Bacteria; phylum Pseudomonadota; class Gammaproteobacteria; order Pseudomonadales; family Halieaceae; genus Halioglobus. The sequence continues at coordinate 37,777 of JAUIIQ010000003.1, forward strand.
AGATCATTGCCGTCACCATAGTTCCAGATAAAACGGTCAGCGCCTTCACCGCCAATCAGGTAGTCAGTACCCAGACCGCCTTCCAACACGTCGTCGCCAGCGTAGCCATGGATAAAGTCATCCGGGTCTTTGCCTGGACGCGACACACTGTCGCCGGAAAGAATGTCGTCGCCACCATCTCCCTGAATATACATCTTGTTTACATACTGGGAATCGGAGTATCTGCCTATCCATTCAACTGTGTTGGAAACATAGTCCGCAATATCCGGTAGTTCTTCAAAGGTGAACTCCTCAGCAAGAGCGAAGCTGATGGCTGACTCAGCCACATCAGCCAAAGGCTTTGCCACCCTGTTGATAAATACGTCTATCGTCTCGCCCAGAGCATCGGCCAACTCGGGATGCGCTTCCCATAATTGGGCGGACTCCTGCAATATCGTAGCCAGCGTAAACGCATAGGCGCCTACCGCTGCGCCGCTTAGTGCCAATCGAGGATGTGATTGCAGCGCGAGAACGACGTGATTGCCTATCAGCATCCACGCATCGTACGCCTCCTGGCCCAACGTTGTCTCATCACCGAAGAAGGCTATGACGAGGTCGCTCAGGTTGCGGCTACTGCCATTCAGCAATCCGAAAGCAAGCGCAGTAATCGACCGCAAATAGGCTTCTTCACTTGAGAAAGCGCCATCATCACCGAAACTCGCATAGATCCCGCTGACGCTGACAAGCTGTTCAATTTCCAGGTACTTTTCTTCGGCCGTAGCTGCCAGATATTGAGACTCGCTCACTTTTAGCGTCCCATCTGACCCCGTAAACTGCGCGATAGCGTGCGCCGCAAAATTTGACTCTGTAGTTTTGTCGATCACTAACAGCTCGCCGCCTACATGGTCGTCACCAAGGCGCGAAACGACGTCACCGGCTATCTTGAAATGGTCAGCCGTTATCGTTGCGGCAAGGTTTGCATCGTAGCCATGCTTATAGAGTGTGGGGTTATCGAGAGCAAGTTTGGCGCCGAGCGCGTTGAAAGTAACCAGATCGAAGTCAGTGGTCAGGCCTTCATTCCCCTCGGATTGATCGAGGATTACCGCATACTCATAAGCGGCAAACTGAGCGAGCGCGCCCCCAAGGGAATGACCAGTGAAGTGGATGGAGGCATTCAGCTTACCAACTGTGTACTCTGTAATCTTCCGCTTTACAAAAACCTTGTTATCGTTCGTCCATTGCGTTATCCCAGCATTAAAGTCCGTGAAAACATCCTGTGAAGAAGCCTCGGTTCCGCGAAAAGCGAAAATGTACTCCTCCCCCGAAACACTCTTGAAAATAGTAAGGGAAAAACCTGTCTCAGCGTCTTCCCTTCCGCCGATTCGCGAGTAACCAAAGACTTCTTCTGATGAACTTTGATAGGCTACTTGAGAGGATTTGGCCAATGTTGAAATTAATGACGGGTCAGTATTTAGCATCCTGTAGTCCCCTTCCTTGGGTTGTTGAAGAACACGCGTTAAACACTTTCAGCGTGGTATTTGCACGATCCTGGTTACTTGGTGAGCTTGTAAAGGCGACACTACAGCCGTCTGAGGACATCAGCATATCCAGCGTAATACCCTGCACCACTTTGTGAACGGAACCCGTCGCCAAACTAATGAATGTTCCATATTCTGCGCTCAAATCGTTAGACCTTCGAAAATCTCTTCCACTCCAGACTAGTCCTTTTCTGGTCGGCAGTGGATACTGCCAATACGACTTCCATACTGGTGACCAAGGGATATGTTCAACATTGCCATTCCTGCTGAGCAGACCGATAAATTTCGTCTTGCTTTCATCCTTATAATTACGAATGGCCATCCAATACTTGTCGAGAAAACCGAGATAGACCACATCCAGGCCGATGAGGTCGGCGACGGAGTAGCCAACAAGCTCTCCCGTCTTACTGCCAAGCTGATCCGAATAGACCTGACCTCCCAAATCGAAAAACCCCATTATATGATCGCCTTTATTCAGGTACTGAGGTCCAATTCTTGGAGTCCTGATAATCCACCCCCACTCAACAAGATACATGAAGCGATGCTCGGGTAGATCCGACTCCAGGCGTCGCTCCGGGATAATAGGAAACCAGGGGTGACAGTCCTGACTCCACAGTAAGGTATGCCTATCCGAGGGAACGTCCCACACCTCCGTAATCTTCTTCGTCCCGGATGTAATCCAGATGTCTTCTGTCTCTTCGAGCGTCGATTGCATGACTGAGCCCTTTCGCTTCAGTCTGTTGACGCCGCTCTTACGCGGCGACCCGTGATAAAAATAACCGTCACGAAAACAGGTGATCGGTGCATCGATGTCCAGTGGTTTAAAGCTGTTGGTGGTCACGTTCCAGACGAAATTTTTTCTATCCGTTTCACCGTAGGTCTGGTTATTCGCCAATCGGATAGCGAGGTTCTCACTATCAATCCAGAAATACTTGTATACCCTTAACCCCGAATTGATGACGCGCAGGCCTTCATCGCCACCGAATCCATTTGCGCCCAGCTCGCCCTTTATCAGCAACTCAATGGAATTCTTCGTTCTCTGATCAGCCTGGTATTTATCATAAACAGCATAGCCAAATGACCAGAAAGCCAGCACCAGCAGTAGCCAGAAGAGGATGACCAGGAACTTCCAAAGAACGCTAAGAACAAGCTTCATTACTATTCACCGTAACTATTCCATGCTCAGCGTCTTTGTAAAAACCGCTTACAAACGCATTGATTCTTATGCATCTACAAATCGCACCGGCGCAATGAACAGGCATTAACAGCAACAACGGAACCGTTTTGAGCAGGAGCTTCAAGAGTCGCATCAATGCACCTCTACAGTATTCTTTTTGCCGAGTGTTGCCTTGTGGGAGAAAAAGAGCCGTGGCGTCCTGCCCCAGCCCTTTACCTCACTTCTGGGTCATCATGACGCACCGGCGCTCAAGGCGCACTAGTCAGACCAGATATGGTGTATTTTTATGATCGGCTCCACCCCTGCGAATAGCGCGTCAACCATTCGCAGGCCTCGAATCCTTGTTACCCGTACGGCAGGAAATCAAACGAATAATTTACCCTGGTGGTGAGCACACTGGCACTGTCGAAACGAATCAGCCTGATCCGCGCCAGGATTTTCTGGGTGAGCGCGTCGTCATTGAGCTCAGAAGAGATCAGGCGCAATGCTGATATCTCTCCCGATGGCTCAATCACCATCTCGAACACCAGCTTACCCTCCAGTAGCGGATCCTTACGCAAGGCGCGATTGTAAACTGAGAAGATGGCGCCTTTGTTGCGGTCCATTACCCTGCGTATGGACTCGTCGCTGCGACCGCCCTGGTTCTGCTCAGCGTTTTTTGCCTCTCTGGTACCGGTACCGGCGGTTATATTGCTCTCCACCCGCGTCGCCTCGCGGCCGGACAGAGCAGGGCCACCGGCGTTGCGGCTCACCGCCGCAGTCTGGATACCACCGCTCCCTGTATTGTTCGCGGTAATCAATGCTCGCTCTACCTTCGTTGACGCCGTTTCGCCACGGCTGGACTGATCCTGGTCCAGGTTTTCTACGTTAAGCGTGTCGCGCATGTCCATCAGTTCATCCTTGAAAGCAAGCACACCTGCCACTTTTGCTTCCTCGATGGCCTGTTCCACGCGGTCAACCGCTTTGACTGGCTCCTGAACGGTTTTCTCAGGCGGTACTTCCCGAGGCTCTGGAGGCTTCTTCTCAACAGGTTTGGGTGGCACCGGCTCAGGTTTCGGCAGTTCCTGCTTGTCCAGCAGTACGCGGGCCAGGTGCGCAGGCACTTCTTCCGCTTCCTCGCGAGTCAGCTCCGCTACCGGCAACAGAGGCACCACTACCGCAATCACCAGAAACAGCAGCAGCAGTGCACGCTGTATCTGTCGGTAAAGCACGTCCTCCTGCTGGCTGGATTCCCAGGGCAGCAGCAGTGCCGGAGCATGGGCTGTCACAGCGGTGTTCATGTGCCTGCCTCTACTGTCGATTCGCCTGGCTCATCTGCGCCCAGCACCGGCTCCGGCACGCTACTCACCGCAAGAGAGATGTCGCGATAATCTTCGCTGGCACACGTGGACATGATGCGCTGTAACAGGCGATATGGCATAGCCTCGTCACCCATAATAATGACGCTGCGGCCGCGCGAGATTCTGTCTTCGGGGAGCGGACCGGCGAGCAAAGCCTGGTCCTGCAGTTCAGACTGCAGCGCACTTAGCATCATTTCTTCATCTGACATCACGTCAGCCACAGCGATCACCGGTTTGCCCTGAACCCGTATCACGTCCTGGCTCACCTTGATCGTCAGGCTTTCTTCGGGCCGCTGCTCGGAGATCGATTCAGGCAGCGTGATATTGCGATCCGCCTGCAGTACCTCCACATCCCCGTTGTTTACCATCAGAAACAAAACAAGGATGGTGAATATATCCATCAACGCCACCAGGTTCAGCCGCGCGGGTCGCTGCATGCGTCGATGATTGCGCGCCATGCGACGTGCTCGCAGGGAACTCATGGTGCAGCCTCCAGCCCGACTTCAGCCGTCGGTTCCGCGACCGGGGCTGCGCCAAAAGAGATATCGGGGAACAGCGCCGCATCCACTACCGATGCTGCTACCAAAGCCTTGAACGAACGAACGGTATCCATGGCGCTCACTATCGTCTGGTAGTCTATCTGCGGCTCCGGAAGCAGCGTAATGTCGCTCTTCTCAATACCCTGCTCTGTGAGCTGGCGCTTGACCTCCTGCAGCACCAGAGACAGCAAGGCAAAGTCCTGCTCGCTTTCCTCTGTAAGCGGTATTGCCTTGAGCAAAATGCCACTTGGATACTCCACACGCATACCTTCCGGGCGAATAATCAGCTCTAACTGCCTGGGTGGCGTATCCGGCTCACCGGCAGCCGCTTCGGGCAACACCACATCCACCACGGTGATTCTGGAGAACACCATGCCCAGCAGAAGAATTGGCACCAGCACAATCATCAGGTTCATGAACGCCGTGATATCCAGTTCTGCTTCTTCGTGGCGGCGACGCTTGATTCGTCTCATCACATCAGTACCGGTAAGGCGCTATTCGTCGGCGGCGCGAGTTCGTGAAGGCAGCGCGCCCGCGTTGGCGAGCGTGTTCACGACCTTGACACTGGCCATCTCGAAACTATCGACTATCTCAGTCGTTTTGGTCTGTAACACCGCGTGCAGCAGCAACAATGGTATCGCTGAGATCAAACCAAATGCCGTGGTATTCATCGCCACCGAAATGGAGCTGGACAGCATACTGGCCTTCTCAGTCGCCTCGGCGTTTGCCACCGCAGTAAACGCCGCAATCAGGCCGATGATAGTGCCCAGCAAGCCCAGCAGCGTCGCCACGTTTGCCAAAGTGGCCAGATACTGCGTGCGCTTTTCCAGCCTTGGCAGTGCCTCCATCACACCCTCTTCCATGGCTGACTCGATATCCTCGCGTCGCCGGCTGCCGACATACCGGGCAATGCCTGCAGAGACGATACGGGTAATGGGTACTGTCGAACTCGCACCCGCGTCCACGACCGCCTTGTAGTCTTTCTTGCGCAGTTGCGCCATCGCCGTGTCAAAGGCCCTGCGGTTGCGACTGCGTGCTGTCGTAAGCACCAGCCAGCGCTCCGCGGCAATCGCAAGCCCAATTACCAAGACCAGCGCAATGGGATACATAAATGGCCCGCCATGCTGGAAGAAACGAATTACAATATCGTAGCTTTCCATGTTACTTCCCTCTTTCCTCTTGATTATCTCTTGCAGAAGGCAGCGCGTCCGACGTGCCCTCAGCGAGTATTTTCTGGTGATGCAGTTGTCGCAAGTATTCGTCCCGACGCAGTGGCTGGAACAGGTCTGCTGCTATGCCTGCCTCAGGTTGCCAGTTGAATTCCACTTCTCCTGGTTGTCGCCAGGGCAGGATGTAGGTCACTTTTGGTAATTCACGATTGCCCGTTACGCGTGACTCCAGCCGCACGCTGGGCTGCTGGGCCAGCGACGCATTTGCTGAACCAAGCAATGCCCAGGCCAGCACCAATACCGTAGAGGGTCTCATCGCACACTCCTTTCGCCAGCCAGGGCCAGCTGGCGTTGCAGGTCTGCTATCCAGCCCGCTACCCGCCGATCTTCACTCCCTGTCAGTGCCTGAAACTGCTCATAGTGCTGCAGTGCAAGATTTTTCTTGCCGGCGTACAGGTCGTAAAGGATGCCCAGGTTGTAATGCGTCGCCGCGTGCTCGCTGGAGATCGCCAGCCCCGCGAGATACTGCTCTTCAGCGCCTTTATAGTCTCCTTGCTCACGCAGGAAAACAGCGTAGGCATTGCGTGCGTCCAGGCTTTCCCCATTCGCCGCCAGGGCACGTAAGAACCATTTCCTGGCCGCGGCCGGTTGCGCCTGACGCTGCTGAATCAACGCGGCGTTCAGTGGTGGGCCGGCATACTGCGGGTAGTCCTCCCACAGCAACTGCATGGACAACAAGGCCTCTTCCCAACGCTCAGTATCCACAATGGACAGCGCCTTATAAAAGCGCTCCAGTGCCTCCTGTGGCACATCGGCGGGGCCGACGACCCTGGCGGCAGGGTCGTCACCACCGCTTCCCGGGAAAGGCGGCAGCGCGCTGCAAGCGCCCAGCGAGAGCAGCAGTACGCCCAGAACTATCCGCATCGGCAGGACACTCATCAGCGAATCTCCTCAACAACGATCAACCGCTGCTCCTGCTTGCCCCAGCGCGCCGGCATCAGCTCGCTGAGAGCGGCGAAGCTCTGCTCTATCCAGGTATCGAACAGCCCATCCCACGCGCGGCGAGCATTGGTTTCAAAAATTGCGATCGCTTTTTCTTCAAACGGCCAGGCCTGTTCCTCGAGTAGCACCTCGTATTGTTCCAGGGCCAGTTCATCAAGCCCTGCCGGGCGCGGGGAGGACATCAACTCATTGGCCAAACGTCGGTAGACTTGACCGAGGCGGAAGGTCGCCCGAGTGCCGAATTCCTGCAGTCCATACCCGTTGACACGATCATAGGCAGCAACCGTCTGATCCAGTGCCTTGCGCTTCCGGCGCAGGCTTTCCGGCAGTGGTTCATTCAGCGCAATTGCCAGGTAGCGCTCATAGTGCCCATCGGCAATCTCTGACACGGCGCTGGCGGCGAGATAGCGACTGCGATCATCTGCCTGCTCCGCAGCCTGATCGTGAGCGTCAGCGATCGCGTTTAACCAGTAGTTGCGTTTGACACTCTCTCCCTGCCCGGCATAAATATCTGCCAGGGTCAGCATGGCCTCCATGCGAGGCGCCAATGGTTGCTTCCAGGTATGTGCGTAGTCCCGATAGCGATCGATTGCCAACGACGTCTCGCCGGCGCGCTGATAATAGTCTGCAGCCAGGTATAGCGCCTCGCGTTGCACCGCTGGGTCATCGCTGCTCTGGTTTATGCCATCGAGTTCCCTTGCCGCCGCAGCCCATTGTCCATCTGCCTCATAGCTCTCTACCAACCGTGCGCCTATGCCCGCTGTCAGTGCGTGATCCGGATAGCGGGCACGAAAATCCTGCAATAGCTCAGTACCCCGGGCACGATCGCCTGCCAGCAAATAGTGACTCGCTGCGTCGTACTGGGCGTTCAGGCGTATGCTGGACGTGGGCGCCACCTCCATCACGCGCGCAAAACTGTCCGCTGCCAGCAAATACCTGCCGCTGCTGGCAGCTGCTTCACCCTGACGATATACGCTGGCAGCGAGGCTTTCAGTGGTCGCGCCGCGACGAGGGTCCTCGGGAGGCAGCATGGCCAGTGCGTTGAGGTACGCCTGCTCAGCCTCGGTGTGACGTTCCATCGCAAACTCGGCATGCCCTATCACAAGCCACGCAGCGGTTACGAGGTCTGCAGAGGGGGCCGGCTCCCAGGCGACCAGCTTTCCTGCAGCTTGGGAAGCACGGTTGTATAGCGATGCATCCAGCAGCGCTGATGCTGCGCTGCCTAGCACCAACGGAGCACGACCGTCTTCGGCGAATACGCGCGTAAAACTGAGCTGGCTGTCGATCATCGCGATTCTGTCGTCAGGCTGCGCGGAGGCCAGGGACACGTGCGCCAGAATCGCCGCATAAGCGGCTTCAGCTGCCTGTTCACGCTCCGGGTACCTGTAGGCCATGCCCTCGTAGGCGTCGATTGCCAGCCGGTACTCCTTAGCCTGGGCAAGCGACTCCGCCATGAGAAACATCATCTGTGGACGTCGTTCATTCCGAGGAAAGCTGTCTACATACTGCTGGTAGTATTCTGCCGCCAGCAGGTATTGCCGTCGTGACTCACTGCCGCTTTCGCTTTGCGCCAGCGCGTGATGATGGCGAGCCAGCTCGTCTATGTACTGAGCCAGAAATGGGCTGATGGCTGCCTGCAAGCGCCCGCTCGCCCAGCGCCAGTATTCCCCCGCAACCCGGTAATCAGCAACGTAATCCTGCTTTGCCGCTATCACCTGCTGCGGAAACCCTGCGGCCTCATAAACCGCGATGATCTCTCGCTGGAAGGTAGGCGCCATCTGGGACAATGGGTTCGCCTGAATAAATCCCGCGTAGGTCCGCGCACTGTCCTCGAAGCGTTCCTGCTGCAGGTACAATTCGCCCAGCGCTCCATAGATAAGTGGTTGGTAGTCACGCGCACCCAGCTGCGCATAGGTATTGGCGATGGCATCGCTACCACCACGTTCGTCAAACACTACCGCCAGCACGCGCAGACAATCATCCACGATCTCGCGATCACCACGGGCGAGCGAGTCCAGCCGGCGTCCGCCCTGCATCAGCGCGTCAAGCGTCGCGGTGAAAGCTTCTATCGATTGGTCCAGCCGGTTCAGCTTGAAGCGAGACCAGCCGAGCATGTACATGCCATTGGCGTAGTATTCGTTGCCTGTCTCACTGCTTACCACGCGCTCATAAGCCTGTGCAGCACGTGCGTAGTTCCCTGCGGAAAAATAGGCTTCGCCCTTGCGAAACTCCGCTTCGGCAACGTGCTCGGAGTTCGGATACTGCTCACTCAGCTGCGTCATCAGCGCCACAGCTTCATCCCCACGCCCGTCGAGGTCGTGGGCACGCGCCATCTGGTACATCAACTGGTCACTGCCAGCCACTTCCGGATAGTCTCGCAGCAGTGCCTCGTAAGACGCGATGACGGCATCATAGGAGCCGGCGCTGCCGGGCTCTTCCAGACTTTCGATCTCCGTCGCCATCATCTCAAGGTCGGCCAGGCGGCGCCGGACTTTCAACTGCAGTGCCGGGTCATCACTTACTTGCAAAACCTCGCGATAAGCCTGTTCGAGTTCACGCAGGCTACGCTCGGGTACGTCCTCATCCTGCAGCTCCAGCGTCAGCGGTTGCAGATCTGCAAGCGTTGGCGCAGGTGGCTCGGCGTCATCCCCCAACAAAGGGATATCAGGCAGGTAACTGCAACCGGCCAGAGCCAGCACATACAGCAATGGCAACAGCCGCATCATCGAGGTACCTCAGGGCTGGCACGGTCAAACAAGCGGGCAACAGCCAGACGCGCCTGTCCCTCACTGAAGCTCAGGTGTTGCAGTTGTTGTTCCAGTTCAGCCAGCGCAACCTCTTGCAGCTGCGAGCGAGCGCTGGTCAGCGCCGAGTCAACGATAGAGCGCTGCCTGGAGGTGCGACTGGAAAGCTGCTCAATACGCTGTGCAAAAACCGGCCGTGCACTGTCAGCTACCGCGTTTTGCACCGCCGCATAGGCTGAGTCTGACTGTTCCGCCAGGGCTTCCAGCTCTTCCATTGACTGCTGCAACCGCCAGCGTTGATCCGGGAAGGCTTCATTGTCCTGCCACTGCAGCAATCCACGCATCAGCCTCAGTTGCTCCTGGGCGGCAGCGTTTTGCAGTCGGCTGGCACGCTGTGCGGCCCGCTCGAGACGCTGCCACCGTGCCAGCTGTTCAGGTCCTGCCAGCGCACGTGGGTCACCCCCGGCAATGGCCCGATCCAGCTGTTGACGCAGCTGGATAATGCGCTGCAAGAGCTGCTGCTTTTTCAGGGAGAGTGACTCTGCACGTCCCCCTTCTATCGTTTCCTTCCAGCTTTTGCGCTGCTGTGCGTCAACCTGCCGCAAAACCTCCAGTCGCTCCTGCGCCAGTACAAGCTTGCGTTGCATATCACGTAAATCATACAGTTCACGCAGCGCCACCTGCACAGAGTCGGTACTGAGAAGATGCGCGAGGTAGACCGCGTGTTCCCCACTCGGCTCGGGATCCTCTCCGCCCAGCCATTGGGGATCGGCCACCGCATCCAGACCAAACAATGGCAGCAGGTCCTCGCCAAGCAGGGCATCAATCGCCCTGCCAAGCGCTTCCCGCTCCCGGGCGTACTGTTGCGCGGCCTCGCGGTACAGTGATAACGCAGTCGCCGGACGCTTCAACTGTTCGTAGGCAAAGGGCACCGCAAGAAGACTCTCTCTTGCACTCGCACTGACCAGGCTGCGCCCATTCAGTTCCTGCCACGGGGCTAAAGCCTGCTGATAGTTACCCTGATTGGCATGGCTCCAGCCATAGCCCAACAAGGCACGATCTGCTTCCGGGCCATGCAAGCGCACTTGCAAAAACTCTGTGGCTGCCAGAGCCGGTTCACCTGCTGCCAGCTGACTGAAACCCGCCGCGGTGAATGCCTTGTCTCGCAAGGCGGCGCCCTCGTCATCGTCACATCCGGATTGCGTCACCTTTGCGTAGGACTGCGCCGCCTGCTGCCACTCAGCGGCCTGCGCTCGCAGTGCAGCAAGGCTATAGAAATAGTAGGGTTTAAACGGACAGTCCTGTGCAATACGGTTCAGTGCGGCCTGCGCAACCAGCTCTTCGCCCGCTGCAAGTGACTGCATCGCGCGCAGGTAATGTGCCTCGTCTGCCAGTGGCCCCGCGTAGTCGGTCTTCATATTTGCCAGGGCGCTTGCGCTGGCCGCGTTATCACCGCGGCGCCAGGCCAGCTTACCGACATAGAACCAGGCACGATCAGCATCCACTCCCTCCCGGGGAGTATCCAGCAGCGCGGAAAATACGCGCCTTGCCTCGTTGTCCATGCCGTAAGACAAACTCATGCCGCCACGCAACAGTTCTGCTTCCTGAGCATGGTGCGGCAGCTGTTCCAGCTGTTGCGCCGCAGTCAGTTCGGTCAAGGCATCGAAGTATTGCTGCTGAAAGAAGTGATACAGCGTTACGCCGTAACGCAGGTCCTGTACAGACTCGCTGGCCGGCTCTGTAGACTGACCAACAGACGCGACCAGCAACAGCAGCAGCCCGCAGGCGTGACACCGTGCTCTGAAGGCAGACTGCGGGCAACGCCGGGGCATCAACACTACCACTCGCGAACCGAGAACTCCGGCTGTTGCCTTGCCTCGGCATCGGTTATGCGCAGTTCCAGGTTTTTAGCCCCGGCAGTCTTGTCCACCAGCAGCTGGGTCGCGCGGCGATAGTCGCGCCCCTTGGGGCCCCTGCCGGTAAATACCGCCACAACTTCGTGGCTGCCGTTGCGGACATTCCCCATATAAAGCCGGTGAATACCGCCACGCTGCAGCGCATCCACCTGGCGCTCGGTATAAAGGTAATTCGCCACCACAGTACCGTCTATGCTGAGCTTAACCGCATCCAGAGCGAAAAACGTCCCCACGTCCATCGACAAGTACACCGCCATCTGCGTGTTGCTGGGGAACAGAAGCTCTTCTTCGAGAATGAACAGATCGCGGTTCAGTTCCAGAGTCTGTCGCTTGATGTCCTCTATCTCCGCCCCGAGGCTGGGGCTGTCCTCAGCAAACGCCGGAACGACCGCAAGCAGCCCAAGCAGGGCGAGTACGGCGACCCGGTTGCACAATGCAGTCATTGCAACACGCCCCCGCTGATGCTGGCCAGGGGCTGGAACGCAACCAGACGATCACGCGTCGCTGCATTGCCCAGGCCCTGCCCCGGGAAGAACCCGGCATCGGAGAACAGGTTTTGCTCACCGTGCAAAGCCATGTAATTGAGAATAATGGTCTCCACGTTCAAGTTGACGTTGTTCGCGGCTGGTGTAGAGGTCGTTTCAACCGATGCATCGCTGCGCATCCATCCCAGCTGCTGGTGCAGGAAAGGATCTCCGGCGGTATCCATCAGCTGTGGCGCGCCAGCAGGGTCATATACCAGGAAGAACGATGCCGCGGTAGAGGAGTTGTCGCCACTCCACACGCCTTTCTCCACGCCATTGACGACTTCGATAGTGCCATTGCTGGACACCGACCCGTCAGAGAAGACGTAAATCATCAAGGGAGTGGCCGTGCGACGGGCGTAATCAAGGCAGGCACCAATGCACTGTCCGGCACGAAAATCGCGGGCTTCGCCGGTGCGCCTGTCACCCGTGTGATAATCGTAGCCGCCCATTTCAATTGTGCCGGCTCCGGCAATTCCGTCGATAACCAGTTTCATTACCGAGGCGGCTTTCTGGAACTCGCGATCACCCTCGAATTCAGCACTGTCGAAAATTCCCGCAGCGCCGACGATGTTCGCGTCGATTCTGGGGTCCAGCGCGTCGGGGCTGGAAAATTTTTCCAGCGTGTCGGCGCTGCGCAGATACTCGCAACTGAGGCGATCCTTGAGCCGCTTGTCTTCTCCCGAGGGTGTATTCAGACGGGTATTGACCAGGTCAAGCTTGAAGTCGGTAATCCGTTTCATCGACTCCATCACCGAGACAATATCCTCCGGATTATCCAGCAGCAGATTGAGGTCGCCCACGTCAACCAGGCCACTGGCATCCGAGGGGCGATCTACTTTGGTCGGGCGTATTTCAGGATCGATCAACATCGCTGGCGCCATCGAGTTGCCGCCAGACTCACTGTTTTCAGATCCAATCAGTTGCAGTATCTGCCCGCGCAGGCCGGCTCGATAGATACCATACATGGGGTTGTGCGGATTATTGCCAGTGTCATTCTCGGAGCGGCCAGGAATGACGGCGCCGTTCACGAAGCCAGGCATTCCCGTGGCTTTGTCGAGGATTCCGCGCAACATCGCACTCTCGGAATGAAACAGCAACCCCAGGCTGTCATCAGTGAACATGCCCGAAACCGAATTTGGATTGTTGGCAAAAGGCAAAATATCCGGCGGCAGTCCCAGCCGCGAGTAACCCGCAGTACTCAGGGCATCGCGCTGGCCACCAGGGCCACCCACTATGACGTTGGAGCCGGCTATATTTGCACCACCTGCCAGGTCAAAGCAGATAAACGGTATCTTACGTCCAGACACCGCGCCGAGGTCGCAGCTGGTATAAGGCGTTCGCGCCGGATCCAGCAAATCCGGTGAGATGGCATGCGCGCGCTGGCCCAACAACGCAAATAGCGATGTTCCCAGCAGCGTTGCACCACCCGCTCGAAATCCCTGCGAGAGCAAGTCACGCCGCGTCAGGGGGCGATGGTGGTCCGGGTGCTTGAGCGCCTCATCGGGCGAGAAAAATCGGTGGCGCCTGGCCATGTCTGAGTCCCCTACTTGATCAATACCAACGCGCTGCCAAAAACCGCAGTACAGGCAGCCTTGACAACATCTGCCGTGCGCGAAGCGGGACAGGGCTGGTCATTTTCGCAGTAAATCAGCCCATCGCGTTTGTTGTGTGCCGCCGGGTTCGGGTCCGACACCCACCGTCCATTCAGGAAAACGTAGGGCTTGAGGTCCCGGTCGTCAGTTATCAACAGCTCCACTTCATCAAGAATCCGCGCCCTGTCAGTCGTGGCCAGCAGACCCTGGTTGGCGGCCCGGTCCACCAGCGGTGCAATGATGTCCTGTCGCCAATTGATCGCCGGGCTGGCGACGGGCGTATTGAAATCAAAACCAGCAGCGAATACTTGCCGGCGTAAATCTGCATCCTGAACCAATGCGTCGCAGTAAGCCGCCGTGAGTTGCGTAGCGGCCATCTGATGTGAAGACATAAACGCATTGAACTCAGCGACGCCGGGCAGCGCCCTGCGTACATTACTGAATGTCTCGGCCACGGTCTTTCCCGTCACCTGACTGACGGCATCACTGCCCATGGGAACGCCGGTGAGCACCGACAGGGTGGCGTTGACCTCATCAAACGTACGCATGGCGATGTCGGAAGACTCTGTGCCAGTCAGTGTCGGCGCGAAGGCCTGAACCACGCCATCGTCAACTAAACCCTGCTGTCCATCGACGGCGTCAAAAGCGAGGAAGAAAACATCGTTGTCAGCACCATTTTCCAGCGGCACAACAGTTCCAACCGACGAAAGTGACAGACCTGTTTCACCCAGGCTGCCGCTGTTAATGCGCTGTTCAACGTTAACGAATGCCTGACCGATAGAAGACAAACGACCGTTGATACCAATGCGAATTCCGCGCAGATCGAAATCGAAGTCACCGCCGTCGGGATTGAGGTTTACGAAGAACGGCTGATTGAACAGATAGCTGGAATCGTCGAACTGACTGACCTCAAATACCACGTAGCAGTAGTTCACACGCTCACCGTCGCGCTCACCATGGCAGCTCTGTTCGCCCTCAACCAGCTCCGCCACACTGAACAAGAGGAAGTACTTCTGGCCCACTCCCACTTCGAAGTTCTGCACTATCTGGCCCGGCGTGAGAGCGCGGTTGTGCACCGCCGCCATGCGCAACGCTCCCGCCCAGGGATTACTCCCCGCAGTGCTGTTACCGAGTACCACAGTGAATGATTCGTTCCAGTTGTTCAGCAGCCCACCGCCTGCCGGATCCAGGTCACCGGTGTAAATTCCGTTCACGTAGAGCCGCCGCCCTTCCACCGGGTCATAGGTAACCACCACATGCTGCAGGGTGGCCTGGGCCAACTCGGCGTCATCATCGGTGCTCAGCGCCGGCTCGCCCGCATTGCTTTGTTCGGTTACCGAGCTGCGGTTGAATGCTTCATAGTTGTACAGCGTCTGACGCAGCAGCAGATTGCTGCTGCCCGGGCCGCCGGAATAGCCCAGTATCCAGGCTTCTTCCTGACTTACATTCGCCGGCGCAACCCAGGTTTCAATGGTGTACTCACCCGTACCCGTCAACTGGCTGAACAGCTTGCTGCTGCCGTTAACCCCGCCCTGGGCTTTTCCGTCAACAAACCGTATTCCCCAACTCGCCATCCAGCTGAATTCCCCGGACAGCGTGAGCGGGATCTCGGGCTGCACGCCACTGGTATCGGCAACGGTAGCGCCCGAGCCCTCGCGGAACTCCCATTTTGCCACCAGGTCCGATTCATACCGCCCCCCGGCCGTGGCGACTATCCCGTCGGTTTCCAGCACCTGAGCCATACTGATCAAAAGCTGTGGGTCGACGCTGGTCTGCTCTACGACATCGGCAAAACGCTGCACCGCATCACGCATGGCACGGGCGTCACTGGGGCAGTCGTTCCAGCAGTTGTGGGACTCCGGATCCAAACGCAGTACGACCCGCGACTCAGACGGGTTGGTCAGGTTAATACGGCTGCGCAATGCCTCGTAGGCGAGGTCTTCATCGTCACTTGCAAAATACGGTACCTGCGGCACCGGCGCTGTATCCGAGTGGCAATCTGCGCAGTGTTGCTGCAACAAACCCATCAGCTCGCCCTGGGACGTCAAGGAAACGCCCAGCGACAGTGCCTCCATCAGCGTGTCCGGCGCGCGACGGCTTTCCCCGGGTCGCAAGATGCGCCGTGGTGCCAATTGCACGGTGGACGTTGTCTGCACAGCATCTGCGGCCCAGCGCTCAACATAGCCGGTAATCGTTGTTGCACAGGTCTGCTCCTGTCCGGGAGCCAGCCAGCAGTTGTGGCCGTCTGCCACCCGCGTGACCACCGCCGAGGAAGCGGGGTCATCCAGGTTCACCACGCTGCGCGCCGCCTGCCACGCATTATTCACGTTACCCTGATCGACAAATGCAGTTCTGCCCTGGCCACCCGGTGTATGGCACTCGCCGCAGCGGTCATTCCCGGCCAGCGGATCATAAAAATTGATTTTGAACTGCTGAATTTCATCGCTGGCGGGCGGCGGGCCGCTGTACACAAAGTCCCCAGCCGATGGGTTGGATTCAGGAACCACCTGGCGTTCACTGCCACCACCGCCACTTCCTCCGCTACAAGCGGTGATCAGGCCCAGGAGGATGACAGCGATAACAGGTTGCAGAATCATGGCCGACTCTCCCTACAGGTCAGCGGCGCAATACGCCGCCACCTGGGCAAAAACCTGCTTCATATTGCCACTGCTATTGAAGCCGGAGACAAACCCCGAAACTGCCTGCGCGTCCCCGGGACCAGGGTCACGCACGCAGACACTGCGAAACGCTTTCTTCACCTGGCACTGCGCGAATGCGTCTGTATTGGCCAGCTCCCAACCCAGCGAAGCCGCACCCTGCCCTTCTGAATAGGCGGGGTTAAGTGCCATGTCCAGGGATCCGGTGTTGTCTGCCGGCAAACGCCAGCCAATGCGAGCGCTGTTATCGCCAAGACGCCAGTAGTTGGTCCAGTGATCGTTGGGCGTGATATAGCCGGAGGGAAAGCTGCCGGCGTTGATCAGGTACTTACCCTGAACCGTGCCGGGTGTATATTCAATCCGGCCTCTGTCTTTACGTTGCTCCAGTTCCAGCCCCGGGAGCGCGTCCTCATCAGGATAGGGAAAACCGTAGTACGCAAAAGCCTGGGACATCGGGTCCATGCCGGCGTGACAATCGACACAGGAGTTGAGAAACAGCCTGCTGTCGCCACCTGGGCTGCGCGATATATCCTGGCGGATGCGGTCTGTTGGACGGGTTCCATCCTTGAGCTGCTCAAGATCCATACACAAATGATTGAGTACTGTGAAACGGAACATGGCACGGTTGGTACCATCGACAAAGAACGCTCTGGCAGAGGCCCTGCTGGTTAGCACGCCAGCGACAGCCTCGGAAGGTAAGCCCGTTACCGAGCTCTGGGCCCGCCGCACCAGTACCTGAGGGTCGCCCAGGTTTGTACCTGCGCTCTCCAGCGCTTCATAGTGATCGTTATTGTCCGCGCTGTAGGCAGGTAGTCCGCCGCCCTGGCCGACATAGATTACGTCGTCTCGTAAAATTCCGCGAAAGTCCTGTTCGTCGCGCACTACGCCTATAACCGTTGCTGAATAGTCATTGAGGGGGGCAAACGCATCCTGCGCTTCATTGGTCCAGGGTGTGACCCAATTTTTTAATACGGTGGTGTAGAACTGCCCGGTGGCAGGCTCGCCCGGCGCGCCATCTATGGCATACAGCGCAGCACTTACCGCATCACCGGCGCCCACTGCATCTGCCATAGCGGCTAGCATGGCGTCTGTGGGTGGCACGCCGGTCAGCCGGTCATGCATCCGGCGCGCCTGGTCACGCTCATCGGCCACGGTACCGGGCGCCATCGCCAAAATGGCCAGGGCAATGCAGATCGGGGTGATCCTTGAGATGGTGCTTGAACGAATAATAGCCATGTATAGCGTTTCGGCAGAACTGCTTTGCAACAACTTTGCAGACACCCCCTCCCCAGACAAGGAAAAACCGGAGAAAAGTAGAGAATTACAAAACCTTGAGTTTTTCCCGGTTTTCGCTTGCGGCTCTTCGACTCTCTTTGCAAAGCTGGCCGAAGCAAAATGATAACGCCGGAGCTGCCACCTACCCATGCAGGACAATGTTCTCAGCAAGCGAGCCCGCCACTGGAGTGGGCTGACGCTGGCGATCGCTTGCCTGGCAGCCTGTGGAGGTGGTGGCGGTGGTGGTGTGTCTCTCGTTTCCGGGGACCAGGACGCAGATCCGGTTGTCGTCGAAATACCGATAGCCTACGTACGCAGGCCCGTACCGGAAACGTTCAGCGACCTGCGGGATCCTCTGGCATTCAACCCGGGCGCACAGCTCTTCCTGCGAGAACGCGCATCGACCACGGCCGACGATATCGACATCACCGCACAGATTACTGCCATTGTCGCGGAAGAGCTGGATGCCGACGCAGAAAACCTTGCCGTGGACATCAAGGGACTGGAAAGTTCGTTTGACGGCAAAACCATCGTTTTTGCCGCAAGAGTGGTGCCTGAGCCCGTCTCTGCCAACCTCGAAACTACCACCTGGAACCTGTGGCAACTGGATGTAGAGAGCGAACAGGCCAGCTATCTCATTTCATCACGCATCAAACGAAACGAAGGCCTGGAAAGCGGCGGTGCGCAGGATATTGCACCGCACTTCCTGCCTGACGACCGCATCGTCTTCAGCTCCACCCGCCAAATCACCAGCCAGGCACGACAGCTCAACGAGGGCCGGGCGCAGATTTTCTCTGCGCTTGATGAGGACCGCAACTCGCCCGCCGCGGTGCTGCACGTGTACGACCCGCAACTGCGCGGCGACGAGTTCCGACAGGTTTCCTTCAATCTCAGCCACGACCTGGACCCCACGGTGCTGGCGAGCGGGGAGATTCTGTTCAGTCGCTGGAATAACACCGCCACCGACCATATCAGCCTGTACCGCATTGAACCGTCGGGGGCGGGCCTTGCCCCGGTGTACGGTTTCCACAGCCAAAACGCAGGAACCGACGGAGCGCGCATTGTTTACACCCAGGCCCGGGAACTGGATGACGGGCGCCTTGCCAGCGTGGTTCACGGTTTCAGCCCCCAAAGCCTGGGCGGTGAGATACTGCTGATCGACGCGGAGAACTATGCCGACGCCGAGCAGGGGCGCTGGGAGAACCTTAACAGCGGCGGCACTGGACAGCAGTCACTGACCGAGACAGAGGTGCGCAGCGATGACCTGATATCGCGAGGCGGGCAGTATGGCAGTGTCTATCCACTGCGTGACGGCACAGGGCGCCTGCTGGTGACCTGGAGCGAATGCCGGGTGATAGATGAAGACGCCGCACAGGCAGAGGGTCAACCCGCTGCTGCCGGCGACCTGGTGCCTTGCACGCTGCAACCGGAGAACACGAATCTCGCCCCACCCCTTTATGGAGCCTGGGTTTACGACCCTGCCGCCGACACGCAGCGCCCTGTGGTACTTGCCGAGGAAGGGTTCTGGGTCAGTGAAGTGATCGCTGCCGAGAATCGTGACTTCCCGCAGGTATTGTCGCCGGGAGATACCTACAACGCGGACCTTGCCGCAGCGGACCAGGGGCAACTGCGCATTAACAGCGTGTATGACTTCGACGGCGTCGACAACTCACCTCAAGGCATTGCCAATCATGCCCGGCCGGGAGCGCCCGCCTTCAGTGCTCGCCCAGCCCGTTTCCTGCGCATGACTACTCCTGTGCCCCTGCCAGATCCCGACATATTCGAGATCCCCGGCTACGCCGTCGGGGTAACCGGTGCGTTCGGCTTCCGCGAGATTCTGGGCTACGTGCCAGTGGAACCGGATGGCTCAGTTACCGCGACGCTGCCGGCCAGAAGACCCTTCAGCTTTGACATTCTGGACATACGCGGACGGCGCATAGGCCCCGGCCACAACTACTGGCTGCAGGTCGCCCCCGGGGAAGTGCTGCAATGCAGCGGTTGCCACGACCATGGCACAGGCCTGCCTCATGGCCTGATCGACTCACAACCGACACCGGCAAACCCCGGTGCAAGAGGCATCCAGGGCGGCGTGACCGGCTATCCCGGTACCAACAGCGACCTGCTCTTTGCAGCAACGAGTGGCGCCACCATGGCCGAGACCTGGGACTTCCATATGCCAGCAGATAATCCGGGCGCACCCGCGCGTGCACTGGACACGGAACCGACGTATCGCGACCTGTGGAGCGGGCCGCAGGCCACAGCCGAAGCGCCGATAGAGGATCGCGGGTACGACCCCGGCTGGACGGATATTCCACCAGAGCGCGCAATCCTGACTCGTGGCTTTGACGCCACCCAGCCGCCGCGCAGCGTGATCAATTACATCGACCACATTCAGCCTGTGTGGGAGCGCCTGCGGGCACCTGTCATGGATACAGCCGGGAATGAACACACAGATTGCACCAGCTGTCACGCGAGTACTGATGACATACTGGTGCCCGCGGGGCAACTGGATCTAAGCGCCGCCCCTTCAGACGTGGACCCTGATCACTACCGCTCCTACCGCGAACTGCTGAGCGGGGACAACGAGCAGTGGATCGACGCGGGCGGCGCCCTGGCTGACCGTCAGCGAACCTGCACCGAACTGGACGAGGACGGCAACACGCTCACCACAGTGATCACCCTGCCGGTGGCCGCCACACTGCGCGCCGGCTCGGCCAATGCCTCGGATGCTTTCTTCCGCTGCTTTGAAGGGGGCAGTTGCGGGCCGCCAGACACTCCCGCACTGCCTGACAACTGCGTTGAAGAGGCCGGGGAACCGGTACCCGCCACGCGCAACACAGTGGACCACACCGGCATGCTCAGCGAAGCCGAATTGCACCTGCTGTCAGAGTGGCTGGATATAGGCGCACAATACTTCAACAACCCTTTCGACAGCCGGCTGCAGGACTGAATCATGCGTCTGTCAGCCACCAAGCTGTTCACCCTGCTTGCTCTCACTCTGTCCGGCGCGGTGACAGTGGCCGAAGACGAGGCATCGGTCACAAGCCGCGTGGTCGAGGCGTATATAGAAATGCACACCCATCCCGGCCGGAACTACCCCGTGTTCTATGTTGCCGAGCGCGGAGAAACCATTGAACTGCTCAAGCGCCGCACCGACTGGATCAAGGTTCGCAACCAGCGCGACATCGAGGGCTGGGTACATGTGGACGCGATAGGCCGCACGGTGAATGCCAGTGGCCAGGCGCTTGGCTTTGCCAGCCCTGACCAGGACAGCTTCAGCACTCGTCACTGGGAGTTCGGCTTTATGCTGGGTGAGCTGGACAGTACCGACGCGATTACCGGCTACGGAGGCTACCACTTCACTCCCAATCTATCGCTGGAAGCGGCTTACACGGAAAACTACGGCGATTTTTCCGACGGTAAGATGTTCACCGGCAGCATCGTGCATCAGATGTTCCCCCACTGGCGTTACTCTCCCTTTTTTACGCTGGGCGGAGGCATGCGCGAGACCAATCCGCGCTCTACCCTGGTGGCCACCGAAGACCGCAGCGATGGCGTTGCCAGCGTTGGCGCGGGCATACGCATCTATCTCACGGGCCGGCTAATGCTGCGCCTGCAATACAAACACTACGTCGTGATGACCGACAGGGATGACGACGAGGAGGCTGGAGAATGGAAAATAGGTATCAGCGCGTTCTACTAGGCCTGTGCCTCGCTGCGGCAACGCTGCCAGCAACAGCACAAGACCCGATACAGGTGGTGGAGCCGCAACTTGAGCGCCGTGAAATCGAGCCGCCAGCCATAGACAGTGAGAATTTCGAGGTAGGCTTTTTTGCCGGCATGATCAGCATAGACGATTTTGCCAGCGAACCGGTCTATGGCGTGCGCGCGGCCTGGCACCTTTCAGAGGACTTCTTCTTTGAGGCCAATATAGGACTGGCTGAGGCAGACCTCACCAGCTACGAAAAACTCAGTGGCGGCGCACCTTTGTTTGAGGACAGCGAACGAGACTATCAGTTCTACAACCTCAGCGTGGGCTGGAACGTGCTCCCGGGAGAAATCTACTTCTCCGAGAAGCGGGCTTTCAAGTCTGACCTCTACCTGATCGCTGGCGTAGGCGGCACCGACTTCCTGGGAGACACCTGGTTTACCGCGACGGTAGGCATAGGCTATCGCCTGCTTATCAATGACTGGATCGCCTGGCGACTTGATGTTCGCGACCACATTTTCAACCGTGACACCTTCGGTGACGACGAAACCACCCAGAATATCGAGTGGTCCACCGGCGTCACCTTTTTCTTCTGATCCGCCCGGGGGCCTTTGCCATGAAATCTCTCGTTTTAAGCCTGCTGTTGATCTGCGCACCGTTTGCTGCTGCAGTAACCGATACTGGCAGCGCCGCCAACTTTACGCTGAAGAGTCTTACCGGTGAAAACATCCGCCTGAGCGAACACCGTGGTGAAGTTGTGCTGATCAATTTCTGGGCCTCCTGGTGCGGTCCCTGCCGCCAGGAGATGCCCGAACTCGAGGCATTGCATCAGCGTTATCGTGACCTCGGTTTTCTGGTGCTGGGCATCAACGTGGAACAGGATCGGAGCAGCGCTGAACGCGTGCTGCGCGATCTCGGCGTCAGCTTCCCTGTGCTATTTGACGACGATAACAAAGTGAGTGAACTCTACGACGTGGACGCTATGCCGGTTACCGTGCTTGTCGACCGCAACGGCGAACTGCGTTTTGCTCACAAGGGCTACAAGCCGGGCTACGAGGCAATGTACGAGCAGCAAATTCGCGAGCTGGTCAAGGAGTAGTACCGATGAAACGACGCATAAGCCTGCTGACCGCGTTGCTGCTGATGACGGGCTGCGGCATACAACCCTGGGTCAAACCCTACGAGCGGCAGCATCTGGCCGAGCCGATCATGCGCTTCGACAGAGACCCGATCGCGGGGGCCTACACCAAGCATGTGTACCAGTCGCGCGAGAGCGCCAGGGGTGCCGAAGGTGGCGCAGGAGTCGGTTGTGGCTGTAACTGAATTACGATCCGGCCATTGCCTGCTGGCCGCAGTGGCGGCACTGATGCATGTGGCTGTTTCGACCCAGGCCGCCACCTTACCCGAGGAGCGCGCGGACGCCATGTACCACCGCTATGACGGCGGCGGCGTTACGGTTGATGGTCCATCGCTGCTGGTGCGCAAAAACTTCAAGGAAACCCTTTCCGTCAGTGGCAACTACTACGTTGATAACATCAGCAGCGCATCCATTGACGTGATCGCCTCCGGCGCCAGCAAGTATACGGAGGAACGCACCGAATACTCGCTTGCGGGTGACTATCTCTATGGAAAAAGCCTGTTCAGCGCCGGCGTTACCTACAGTGACGAAAGTGACTATCAGGCCGCCACCTATTCACTGGGTGTGAGCCAGGATTTCTTCGGCGACCTGACAACGCTCAGCTTTGGTTATTCACTGGGCCAGGATGAAGTGTCACAAAATGGCAACAACGAATTCGAAGAGGACATTGACAGACACAGCTTTCGCATTGGCCTGAATCAGGTGATCACACCAAAACTGGTGCTGGCAGCAAACTATGAGTTGATAACCGACGAAGGCTACCTGAACAATCCTTACCGCAGCTATCGCTTTCTCAGCGATCCGCTTGACCCGTCAGCAGGCTACCAGTTTTCCCGCGAGGTCTATCCGCAAACCCGAACCTCGGACGCTGCCTCCCTGCAATTTCGTTATCGCCTGCCGTGGCAGGCTGCGGTGGGCGGGCAGTACCGGTTCTTTACCGACGACTGGGGCATTGATGCACACACCACACAAGTGAGCTACACCCATGTGCTCTACCAGCACTGGACCGTTGACGTGTTGTATCGATGGTACAGCCAGGGTCAGGCCGATTTTTACCAGGACCTGTTTCTATTCCCTTCCCAGGACGAGAAAGACTACCGCGCCAGAGACAAGGAAATGAGCGAGTTCAGTAACCAGACGCTTTCGCTGTACGTCAGTTACGAGCGGCCCCTGAGCTGGCGCTATGCCTACAAGGCCGGGATTACCCTGCAATACGACCGCATCAGCTTCGATTACGATAACTTCACCGACCTGACGGTAGCGGAGACGCTACCCGGTGATGAACCACTTTATGCATTTGATGCAGACGTCTACAAACTCTTGTTCACTCTTTGGTACTGAGTAACAGCTCCGCTGAGTAGTGCAGCCTGCCCTCCCCGTCGACAATGATGGCGTCGACACCTGGCAGGCTGTTTACCAGAGACAGGCCTTTGTCCACACCAAGCACGAAAACGGTGGTGGACAGTGCATCGCTATCCATAGCCAGCGGCGCAATCACGCTTGCACTGCGCACTGCCCTTGCAGACTCGCCTGTGCCCGGGTCAAGAATATGGTGATAGCGAACACCATCGCGCTCAAAGAATCGCTCATAATCACCTGACGTGGAAATCGCCGTGTCCTCCAGGGGTATCACCACCACGTAGTCACCCGGCTTACGTGGATGGCGGATACCGATCATGCGCGGCCGATCACCCAGATTGCCGATGATCCGGCTGTCACCACCAGCACTGACCACCGCAGATTTGACACCTGCGGCCGCCAGCAGGCTGACTGCACGGTCAACGGCATAGCCCTTGGCAATTCCGCCAAGGTCTATCGACATGCCCTCACGCCTGAAGCGTATGGTTGAGCGGCCTGTATCCAGCTCAATCTGCCGGTAATCGATAGCGGCACGCGCCGGTGCCAGTTCTTCACTCGCGGGCGCCCTGCCGTTGCGGTAGTCATACAACTCACCAGCAGAGGCGAAACTGATATCAAATGCGCCCTCACTGAGGCGTGAGAAATGGAAAGACCGCTGTACCACGTCGACGATCTCCGGGGTAACGGTAACGGGTCCGCGATGTGCCTCAAGGTTTATCCTGGCGAGCACGCTGGCCGGATTCCATGGGTTCATCATCAGGTCCAGGCGTTTAAACTCGGCGAATACCGTGTCGGTGAGGAGCCGACCCTGCGTCACATCATCGGCCCAGAACTCCACGCTGACCTCCGTTCCCATCAGATGGCGTGTTTCGCTCAGCCATTCAGCCCGGCTGCCGGACGCTGGCGCCAGGACGAGGGTAATCAGCAGGAAAAAAAAGAGAGAGGGTGAGTGGCGCATAGTTAGTTACTATCAGCGAAAAGCGGGAGATTTCCAACAATAATTGTGGAAAATACGTAGCTCGCCCTCTAGATTCTGACTACACAGAAGCACCAAGGACGGCTGGCAAGCGAGTTTATTAACAAATGAAGCGCTTCGATCTTACTTTCAAGGGCGACATACTGCCCGACTTCGACCCCGACGAAGTACGCGAGGGTTTAGCAGAACTCTTTGGCATCAACGACGAGCTGGTACTGGACGAATTGTTTTCAGGAGACAGCTTCGTACTGCGCAGCGGACTCGACCGACGCTCGGCAGCAGACTACTTTCGCAAAATTGCACAGTTGGGTGGCAAGGCTGAACTCGTAACGCGTATCGTACCCGACCATCAGGATAGCGAAAGCGACGTGGTGACAAAGCTGGAGAGCGATCAGGCGCATACCGACGCGCAACCGGAAACGCTCCACAAGGACATCGACTATTACCCCTCTGGGGAGAAGTCCGGAAGTGAACCTGCCGCGCCAGATGACAGCCACCGGGAGCCGACTATCGATACCGGCCCTAGCGCAGCTGAAGTATTGCAGCGTCTGCAAGGGCTGCAGCAGGAGGCGGAAGAAGACCACAACAGCAAGCTCAGGCATCTGGAGACGTTAAAGGCGGAGGTGAAGCAACAGACATCTGCTGCGCTGGAGGACATCAAACAACACCGAGAACAGGTGCTGTTGACAGCGCAGGACGAAACCACACGCCTGGAGAAGCAGGAGCGCGAGATCAGGGAACAGTATGAACGTGATATCGCGTTGCTGGACGAGGAGGAAGAGGCACAGGCAAGCCGCTTGAGTCGGGAACTGCAGCAACTTGAAGCGCAGTATCGCGAGCAGCAGGAAGACCTTGCAACATCGAGAACACAGCTACGACAAGACCGGACGCAATTGTGTGAAGCGGCAGACGCAAGAATCAGGGCCCTGGAGGAAGAGATTGCCGCTACACGGGCGCAGTGCGAGCAGGACGTGGCAGCAATAGATAAGTTGTTACAGGAAAAGGATGTCAGCAGCGATAGCCTGGAACAGGGTTACAGTGAGCAAACCGGCTCAGCGCAAACACTGCATCAGGACACCCTCGAAGAACTCGAGGCCAGAAAACGTGAGGCAACGCGCCAATACGAGGAACAGCGCGAAGCCATCCGGCAACGCCAGCAGGAACAGGACAGACACCGCGAAGAACGGCTAACCGGACTGTGGGAGGACGAAGAAAAAAATCAACACCAGGCGCAGGACCGCCTGAAACAACTTGAAGTCACTCGCAAGCGCGAGGAGCAGGCGCTAAAACAACGCCTTGAACGCCTGCGCGCAGAGGAGGAAAAAGTTCGCAAAGGGGAGCTGTCACTGCCCTGAGCATGCCTGAACTCTTCAGCCTGCAGGATCCTGCCCCGACTCAACATTGCGAGCAGCCTGTACCTGGTCCATCTGGTGGCGATACGCTTCCACGATTTTATCGACACCCGAGGGGTTGAGCCCCCCTGTATTCCCTACTGCCACATAGGTTGCATAGACTGCAGAGGCGGACATCAGTGCCGCCGATACAACATGCGTACCCACCCCCTCGTCTTTCATTTCATTGGCGAGCGCGACAAAGCGATTCATGCACTCGTGGTGGTTTTCTGCGTCGGACTTGGCCATAGTTGTCTCCCTGGCGGCTAACGAGGTTAAAGGCGCGGAAGTCTAGCATTTCCAGAGCCACTATGCCGACCCTTGCGAGTGCGAAATTCGTAAACACGCCGCATCTCATGCGCACAAATTTTGCTATCATGTCGCCGACTCAAGGTTCGTCACCTGAACGTCACAGACGCCAGCATCCAGGGAACACATTAATGACATGGCCGGTGCACACGGTTTGCCTGTCCTGCGCCTTTCTTATGGGAGGCCTGCTTGCGCCCGTTGTATTGGCGAGCGGCAATGCCTCTACCGAGTTTTCGGTGGAACTGGGTGTCGGTGCAGAATACGACAGCAATGTATCGGTAGACGAACTGGATGCGTCAAGCAATGAGGGCGATTACGCCACCGTCGTGGACGTCGAGTTGCAGCTGGACCAGCGTTTTAACGACACTCTGGATATGGCCGTTACCTACGACTTCAGTCAGAGCAACTACGACCAGTTCAGTCGACTGGACAGGCAGACACATCTGCTGGGGGTAGATCTCGGTGCAGACCTCGGCGCGGTGAATTCCGGCTTGTCTCTTTACTACATTCACGCGCGGCTGGACGGCCAGGAGTTTCTGGAGTACTACAGGGCTTCTCCCTATCTGTCGGGATTTTTATCAAAGAAGTGGTTTGCCAGAGGCGCGTATGTTTTCTCTGACAAAGGGATAGAGCAGAACCCCGGCCGGGACGCCGACAGTCATGCCGCTGAGATGGACTTTTACTATTTCCGCCGCGGCCTGCGCAGCTATTTTAACCTGGGGTTCAAGTACAAGGATGAGGATGCGGTAGAAGATCGTTTTGACTACAGTGCCAGCAACGTAAAGCTGCGCTATGTTCACCGCTTTAAAGTGGCCGGGAAGACGCTGAAAACCGGGTTTTCATGGCGCTATGAGTATCGTGACTACAGTTCCATCACGCCCAGTATTGGCGAGGAGCGGGAAGACAAACGCCATCGATGGAACATTGATATCGAATATCCAATGCTTGAAAACGGCGCGATCGCACTGTACACCGGGTATGCCGATTACACCTCGAACTTCCCCAGTTCTGACTACGACCAATACGTGGTGGGTACCCGCTTCTCCTACCGCTGGTAAAGTAATGTGCCTATGAACGGGTGCCCGTTGCAGGGAAAGTGCTCTCTTTGCGGCTGCACCCCGAAAAAGCGAATACAGTCAGGCTTCAGGACTCCCGCAGCCGCAGCAGGCCATATCCATATATGTCATCCCGTCCAGGGGGGCCCAGATCCTCCGCTGACTGGTAGAGCATGGCCATCACGTCGGCACCGGGCCTGCCCTGGCGCAGGCTGGCTGCCGCGGTGACCGCAAACGGCACGGCAAATGACGTTCCGGAAGACGCCGCATAGCCCCCCCCGGCACGCGCATGTAACAAACCCACCCCGGGGGCGGCGATATCCAGGTAATCACCCCGGTTGGCCAGGCGGAATACCTTTCGCCCTTCGTCTACAGCCGTCACAGCAACAACGGTATCGTATGCTGCGGGATACATTGGCCGCGCCACCGGGCCGCCATTACCGGCCGCGGCCATAACCAGCACGTCACGCTCGAAGGCGCGCTGCAGTGCCGCCTCAAGCAGACGGTTGGGCGGCCCGGCAAGGCTGATGTTCACTACATCCACCTTGGTGGATATAAGCCAATCCAGGGCACGCAACAGACTCACCGTCGAGGCGATCTCGCCGCGTTCCTCGTCCTGCTCGAACACTGCGGCAGCATAGACATGCGCCCCGGGTAACAACCCCTGATACTGGTCGTCGTTCGCCGCGATGATGGAGGCGATCGCGGTGCCGTGAAAATCCGGCAACTGTGCGCCGTCGGCAACAAAGGAGCGGCTTTCAATGTTCGCATTGACCAAAGCGGGATGCGTGGTATCAACGCGGCTGTCGATCATACCGATACGCGGCGCCACGTCCGATGTTGCTTTCAAGGTGCCCATCGCCGCCCTGGGAGTTATGCCCTGCTCCAGTACAGCCACCTCTGAGCCGGCTGTATAGATATGGTTCAGGTCGACTTCGGCCCGGTCCTTACCGACCACGTCCAGCACGCCGCGGCGCACTTCCGTGATATCAAAACTGGAGGGGCCCGCTACCTCTGCCAGGCGCATGCCCAGTCCGGGCAGGTCAGTGACGGTTGCAAACAGATAACCTTTCTCGGTCAGCTCTTCGAACACTTCCGGCTCTGCCATTACCAACCACTGCTCGCGCTGTATGCGCTCCTCGTCTACCTCCAGGTTGCTTTCGAGTTGTTCCAGGATATCGTCGATTTCATTTTCGATACGTTCCTCGACCGCGTCCGCTACCTGCACCTCGGCCGCAGTTTCAACGGCCTGTTCCACGTTGCTCTCTACCGCTACCTCAACGGAACTCTCTACGACGCTCTCTACAGAATCCTCTACAGAATCCTCTACGGCAACTTCGACGGTGCTTTCCACCATGCTTTCCACGGTGCTTTCCACGGTGCTTTCAACCGTTCCTTCAACCGAAGATTCCACTGCAGCCTCTACGTCCGCCTGAACGTTCTGTGCAACAGCCTCTTCCACGTTATCCTCGAGGCTGGCCTCCACGCTATCTTCGAGACCGCTTGCAACACTGCCTTCTATCGAATCTTCAACCGTCTGCGCCACGTTCTGCTGTACGGAGTCTTCCAGCTTGTCTTCTACCTGGAGCTCCACCTGGCTCTCGACAACGTCCTCCACGTTCGCTGCCACGGTCTCTTCAACCTCGTCCTCAACTACCTGCTCTACATCTTCTTCGACTTCCTCAGTGAGGGTGTCGGTGATCTGTTCCTCTACAGCATCCTCGAGTGCTTCCTGCACATCTTCCTCAGCGAGGTCCTCGACCACGTCCTCTACGCCTTCCTCAACCTGCTCCTCTACCTCATCCTCTACCTTTTCTTCAACGAAGCGATCCCCGGGGCCCAGTAACAGCTCGTCCAGACGATCCTCAACGGCATCCTCAACCTGCTCTTCAGCGGAATCTGTTACCGACTCATCCACATCGTCCTCTACCGAATCCTCTACCTCTTCTTCGACCTGTTCCTCGACGATGTCTGAACCGTCGAGACTGCCCGGCACTTGCGCCAGCGCATGCTGAGCCGCAGGCAAGCCCAAAAGCAACGCCATCACAGCAGCTGCAGCGGCTGGCGACGCGCCACAAAAGGCTAATTTCTTCATTTCTTTCAATGAGTTGCGAAAAAGCATGATAGTATTTACCGTAATAAACCCTTGTCACTTGCTACATAGATGACGTTTCCAGCGAAGAAAAATTCCACATCGGGGAATAAAATCGCCGGCTGAACCGTCCCTTATTTTAACAGGATATGTATGTCCGCGCTCAGCGATTCACAGCGGGAGGCCCTGATGGCGGAACTCGGCGGTTTACGCCGCTTCTGCTACTCGCTGACCGGCAGTGCAGCCGACGCAGACGATCTGCTGCAGGCAACAGTTGAAAAGCTGCTGTTCAAGGGCATGCCAGAAGACGCACACGCCGCAAAGTGGAGTTACCGGGTGTGCAAGAATGTTTGGATTGACGAGTTGCGCGCAAGAGAAGTGCGGCAGCGATACCCGTTAACCGCTGTTGATGACAGTACCTCGCAAAGTACAGAAGAGGTAGCCCAGGTGGAGCAGGATCTGGCGGACGTATCCGCCGCTCTGGACAAACTGCCGGACGAGCAACGCATGGCGTTGAGTCTGGTAGCCATCGAAGGGAAAACCTATGCCGAGGCGGCAGACATTCTGGAAGTGCCCACGGGCACGATAATGAGCCGAATCGCCAGAGCCAGAAAGAACCTATTGCAGCACTACGGGCCCAAAGACAACGAGGGCTGACAGGACCAGAACCATGACAGACAACGATTACGAACTGCTCTCCCGCTACATTGACGGTGAACTCGATGATGCCCTGCTGCAACGTCTGCAGCGACGGCTGGCAGCAGAGCCTGAGTTGCGAGCAACCTTGGATGAGTTGAACACGGTACAAACGCGGCTGCAGGAGTCTTTTAGCGCGGTTGATGCAGCGCCGGAGCATATCGTCAACATGCTCAAGCCTGCGCGCGACAACGTTGTGGCCTTCCCGGGCCGCAAGAGTCGCCCCGCCTGGCACTATGCGATAGCCGCGTCACTGGTTGCGGCAGCGGGGCTGGTGCTGGCCCCACAGTGGCAAGACAACAGCCCGGCAGGGACTACATTCGCCACGGTGCTCGAATCCAGTCCATCCTCAGCGCAGGGCTGGCATGCTCTGGAAGATGGCCGCCAGCTTCGACCTATTCTCAGCTTTCAGGACACCAGCGGCAACTGGTGCCGTGAATATCTGGCAGGCAGTGCCACATTAGCAGCGGCTGAACGCGGCGTAGCATGTCGCCACGGCAGCACCTGGACAATACAGGTCTCGGTAGCTGCCGACGTTCCCGGCAGTGACGCCGAATTCCGGCCAGCCGGCGCCGCAGACGCCGACGCCGTGGCCGAGTACCTGGCCGACCACGCTGCAGGCATTGCCTTGAGCAGGGATGAAGAACAGGCACTGATCAGCTCAAACTGGCAGCGCTAGTTCACCGCAACACTCTTTGGCCCGGACGCGTTTGCTTCCGGGCTTTTTTTTTGGTTCATCGCACAACAGCGAGAAATGAGGCATTCAAACTAAGCGGAGGCCACAAATGGGGTAAGCCTTCCGCGGTTGAAAACAAACTTCCACGCCCTCGGAAGGCTTACCCCATTCGTGGCCTCCTCCTTCCGTTTCGACATCACTATCCACTACCTATGCTCCCTGTGACGTTCCAAGTCGCCGGGAGAGCACCTGAATTCAGCGTTTGATCACCTCGACCCTCCGGGTTCCCCTCAGTCAGTTGCGAGCCAGAAAAGCACTGTCTCGCGCCATTCCTTCGGCGGGTGA
>JAUIIQ010000317.1 GCA_030431585.1 Gammaproteobacteria bacterium
AGATTTTATGAGCAGCCATGCTGCGATTCGCGCAGCGGGGGGCGTGGTCAGCCAACTGTTTGATCTGCGTGGCGCGGTGGACGCTCAGGAGTTGCAGAGGCTGGTCGCCAGTGTTGGCATCAAGAGTGTGGCCAAAGGCACCGAGGTCCTCACCCAGGGTTCCAGTGGTGACCGCCGGCTGTATGTGATCAGGCAGGGCAGCGTTCGGCTGCTCAGGCGGGAGAAGGACCAGGAATACATCCTGGCTAACCTGGGGCAGGGAGAAATTTTTGGTGAGAAAGCCTGCCTCATGCGTCAGGAGCAGTTGGCGTCGGCGCAGGCTGAGTCGGACCTGGTTCTTCTGATCATCCCCGAGGACACCGTGCGGGTGATCCTCGAATACAATCCCAGATTGCGCTCCGCCATAGAAGATCGCATTCAATTTCTTGACCGGGAGTTGGCAAGGCAGCAGCAACTGCGTGAGAAGCGCGGGTCGCAGTTCAGTCTGGATGTTGAGTCCAGGTCCGGCTTTGGCCAGCGCGTGCTGGAGCGGTTCCCTCTGGTGCAGCAGGCGGAGGAAATGGACTGTGGCGCGGCCTGTCTTGCCATGGTCTGCAAGCACTTCGGCGTGCCCATGAGCCTGGGCAAGCTGCGAGACATGGTAAACGTCACGCGCGAAGGGGCGTCGCTGGAGAGTGTAGCCAAAGCCGCAGAGTCGCTGGGCTTTTCCACACGCGGGGTGCAGTCAACGCTGGGCGCAATGAAGAGTTTCGACTTCCCGCTGGTGGCGCATTGGGAGGGTTATCACTTTGTCGTGGTGTACGGCATATCAAACGAGTATGTATGGGTGGCAGACCCCGGCCCCGGGTTTCGCAAGCTTACCATTGAGGAATTCGAGAAGGGCTGGACCGGTACCTGTCTGCTGTTCAAGCCCAGCAACATCGAGGCAAATGCAGTCGCTGAGGAGTCGCCCTGGAAGCGCTTCGTAGGGTATCTGGTGCCGCACCGGTCCACTGTGGCACACCTGTTCCTTGCGGCACTGGTGATTCAGCTGCTGGGACTTGCGCCGCCAGTGATAACGCAGAATATCCTCGACAAGGTTATCGTCCACGAGAACACGCAATTGCTGTTGATGCTGACAATAGGGTTGGTGTTGAGCCAGCTGTTTGCGCAGCTCACTACCATCATGCGTGGCTACCTGGCTGCCTTCATGACGCGAAGTATGGACTTTGCGATGATGTCCGGTTTCTTCCAGCATGCGATGGCACTCCCGGTGGCGTTTTTTGCCAATCGCAGAACCGGCGATGTGATCGCGCGCTTTCAGGAAAACCAGACCATTCGCGATTTCCTCACCGGGCAAACGGTAGGCACCGTCCTGAATGTGATGATGGTGTTCGTCTATCTGACGGTGATGTTCATGTACAACGTCAAGTTGACGTTGATACTGCTGGCGCTGGTGATCCCCATCTTTGTGCTCACGGTGCTGGTCACCCCGCGCATGAAGGACTACAGCCGCAAGATTTTCGAGACGTCTACTGAAGCCGAAGGTCTGCTGATGGAAACCGTCGGCGCGGCAGAATCGGTGAAGGCGATGGGTATTGAGCGGCAGGTGCGACTCAACTGGGAGCGCAAGTACGCCAATGCCCTGAACGTCCAGTACGATGCGCAGGGTTTCCAGCTGTTCGTCGCATTTGGCAGCCAGCTGCTCAATATCGCTGCCACAGTCGCCGTACTGTACGTGGGAGCGAAGATGGTGATTGCGCAGGACCTGAGTGTAGGTCAGCTCATTGCGTTCAATATGTTGGCCAGCTCGGTGATGACGCCACTGCTGCAGCTGGTCGGTCTCTGGGATGAACTGCACGCTGCGGGCGTGGCGATGGAACGGCTGGGTGACGTGCTTGATCTCGAACCAGAGCAAAAACCGGAGGAAATGAGCTCACGTATTGTACTGCCCTCGGTGCAGGGCGATGTGAGGTTTGAAAATGTCTATTTCCGCTATGACGAGAATGATCCGGGATACGTCCTTCAGGATATCAACCTCGATATCAAGCAGGGAGAACTTGTTGCACTGGTGGGTCAAAGCGGCTCCGGCAAGTCCACTCTGGCAAAGTTGCTGG
>JAUIIQ010000111.1 GCA_030431585.1 Gammaproteobacteria bacterium
CTGTAACAGAGATTATTATCAGGCGAAAACATTAACAGGCCGGGAGACTGCTGCCAAGTCAACCAGAACGCCCGACCCACAGTTTCCCGGTGTTGAATTTCTGCTGTAGCCGCTCGGCCACAGCCTCTGCCGTTGCCTTGTCCGGCAGGTTGATAACCCTCACTCGGTAAATAGGCCTGCCGTTGCTTTCCGCGGCTTCGACTACTACCCGTCCCTGCTCAGTGCTCAGCTTGCCTGACCAGTTTTCAGCCGTGCTGCGCTGGCTGTAGGAGCTGAAGTTGACGAACCACTCGCCGCTGGGAGCGCTGACTGCGGGCCCGGCTTCGGGCGCGGGCCTGGTCTCCGCTGCCACCGGCGCGCTCTTTTTGACGGGTGCCGGAGCGGCTGCAACAGGGGCTCTCTCAAGCGCGGCTTTCTGCGCGGTGAGCTGCGTTTCCAGGCCAGAGATAATCGCTTTCAGGCTGCGGTTCTCACGGCTCAGTTCCTCGACCTCGAGCTGCAACTGTGTGTTGCGCGTGCTGGTACGCTTTAACGCATCGCGGCTGGCGGCTACCTCCTCCGGCGGCGCTGAGGTGGCGAGGCTGGCTTGTAACTGGCGAATTTCATCCTGCAGGGATGCGCGTTCCTCAATGATGCCGTAACCGCCGGCTGCCAGCAGGATCAGCGCGAATACAGCGACCACGATCATGCCCATGGAAATATTCAACTCGCGCTCCTTGTCGTCGTCGTAGTCCTCTTCCTCGTAGTCCTCGTCTTCATAATCCTCTTCGCTGTCTTCCTCCTCCGACAGTTCCTCCCATTCCTGGGTGCGTTCCCGGGTGGCGGTGAACGTTGCCGCCGCTACGGCAGCGGCGATTGGTTCCGGGGTTTCCTCTGGTGGGTTCTGGTCGAACGAGTCCTCCGGGTTCAGTTCCATGTCCCACAGATCACGATCTCCATCCTCCTGGTCATCCTCCCAGGGTGAGGAGTCGTCATCATCCTGATCAGTCGTGCCTGTGTCGTCTTCTTCCTCCAGTGACCAGGCGTCCCGGTCATCAGCGTCAAGCTCAAGCTCTGGCTCATCTTCCTCCACCTCGGTGTAAATGGCGTCAAAGTCGCTGTCGCGGTCAGACTCCTCGAATTCGCTGCCGTCCTCGAAGTCGCTGAATCGGCTTTCCTGCCGGCGCCAGGTGCTGTCCTTACCAGCAGAGTCTCCTGCTCTCGGCCGCTTACCGTCGTCGCCCTTATCCTTCATTGGCCTGTACCATTCAATCTGCCCTGTCAGCGGCGATAGTAGCAAACCCGCCGGGCTTTTGTCGTATCATCGCAGCTGGAAAAGGAGCCCATGGCCGTAATGACCCTGCTGCTTCGTCATCAAAGCCAAAAAGTTCGACTCGTACGGCGGGCAAACGGTTAGAATGCTGGCATGGACGTATCGGATATTCTCTCCCCCCTGAACGAGGCTCAGCGCGACGCAGTAGCGGCGCAGAGTCAGAACATGTTGGTGCTGGCAGGTGCGGGTAGTGGCAAGACCCGGGTACTCGTGCACCGTATTGCCTGGTTGGTTCGTGCCGAGGACTATTCACCCTGGTCGATACTTGCCGTGACGTTTACCAACAAGGCCGCGCGGGAGATGCGTTCGCGCATTGAAGAGATGCTGCAGATTCCGAGTCACGGTATGTGGGTAGGTACTTTCCACGGCCTGGCGCACCGATTGTTAAAAGCGCATTGGCAGGAGGCCGGCCTGCCTCAGAATTTCCAGATTCTTGACAGCGACGACCAGCTGCGGCTGGTGAAGCGGGTCTGCAGGGAGCTGGAACTGGATGAGAGCCGCTGGCCGCCGAAGCAGGCCATGTGGTACATCAACTCCCAGAAGGACGAGGGCCTGCGCTCGCAGCATATACAGGCGCCACACGGTGATCTCTATGCCCAGGTGATGCTGCAAGTGTACCGCGCCTACGAAGAGGCTTGCGAGCGCGCCGGCATGGTCGACTTCGCCGAACTGTTGCTGAGGGCTCACGAGTTGTGGCTCAAAAACCCGGATGTGCTCGCCCACTATCAGGGGCGCTTCCGCCAGATTCTCGTGGATGAATTCCAGGATACCAACACCATCCAGTATGCCTGGCTACGAGTGCTGGCGGGCAAGCATATCCCGGTGATGGCAGTAGGCGACGACGACCAGTCCATTTATGGCTGGCGTGGCGCCAAGATTGAGAATATCCAGCGCTTCAATGATGACTTCAGCGGCACGCGCACCGTTCGCCTGGAGCAGAACTACCGCTCAACCCAAACTATTTTGCAGGCTGCGAATGGCGTCATTGCATTCAACTTTGGCCGCCTGGGGAAGGAGTTGTGGACCGCCGGCGAGCAGGGTGAGCCGATTACTCTTTACGCCGGTTTCAATGAGCACGATGAGGCACGCTTTGTTGTTGAACAAATTGAGCAGTGGATAGCGGATGGCCAGATGCGTTCCTCCACGGCCATTCTCTATCGCTCCAATGCCCAGTCACGGGTGCTGGAAGAAGCACTGATAAGGGCTGCGATGCCTTACCGCATCTATGGTGGGCAGCGCTTCTATGAGCGCCTGGAGATTCGCAATGCCCTGGCCTACCTGCGCTTGTTGCAGAGCCGTGGTGACGACGCAGCGGTGGAAAGGGTTATCAATACACCGCCTCGCGGCATAGGCAGCAAAACCCTGGATGTAGTGCGCGACTGCGCCCGTGGCAGAGGTATTTCACTCTGGCAGGCTATCGACGCAGTGATTGCGGAAAAGTTACTGCCCGCGCGAGCGTTGGGAGCAGTTGATGGCTTTCGTATTCTGATCAACGAGCTTGACTCCGGAACCGACGAACTGTCCCTGGAGGACCTGGCCGAGCACGTTATCCAACAATCCGGCCTTATCGATTATCACCAGAAAGAGAAGGGAGAAAAGGGCCAGGCCAGGGTGGAAAACCTGGAAGAACTGGTAAGCGCGGCCAAGCAATTTGTGGTGGATGAAAGCGATGAAGCATCACCGCTGCAGCAGTTCCTGGATAGTGCTGCGCTTGACGCGGGTGACGCGCAGGCCGATGAGCACGAGGACAGCGTGCAGTTAATGACGCTGCACTCGGCCAAGGGACTGGAGTTTCCACTGGTGTTTCTGGTCGGCATGGAGGAGAACCTGTTTCCTCACCGCATGTCTATTGAAGAGCCCGGCCGGCTGGAGGAAGAGCGACGCCTTTGCTATGTGGGCATCACCCGCGCGATGCAACGGCTGATGATTACCTACGCGGAATCGCGACGCTTGCACGGTAGTGAGTCCTTCAATGCGCCATCGCGCTTTATACGCGAAATCCCCGCCGAGTTACTGCAGGAAGTCCGCCTCAATAGCACCGTGTCCCGCCCCGTAAGCAGCTTTACGCAAGCGACAGTCCCGGATACCGGGTTGAGCCTCGGGCAGCGTGTTTACCACCAGATTTTCGGTGAGGGTACCGTGTTAAACTTTGAAGGGCGCGGTAACAGCGCCCGCGTTGAGGTCAATTTTGATGATGAGGGCAGCAAGTGGCTGGTGCTGCAATACGCCAACCTGCAGCTGATATAACAAGGATATTGCCATGGCGACGGATTCACCGGAAACGCGTTATACCCCATTCATAATTCTCGTGCTGGTCGCCGCATTAGTGGCGGTTATAGGGCTATGGGCTGCGGATAAGGCGAGTACTGGCAAGCCAGTAGCCAGCGAGGCAGCGCAAGCCGCCGGTGCGGCCGAGTTTGAATGGAAACTGGTGACAACCTGGCCAAAGAACTTTCCCGGGCTTGGCCGTGCCCCGGAAAATTTTGCCGACATGGTTAACGCCATGAGTAATGGCCGCCTGCGGGTACGGGTGTACGGAGGCGGCGAGATTGTGCCGGCACTGGGTGTGTTCGACGCTGTCTCACAAGGTGTCGCAGACGCAGGCCATGGAGCGGCGTATTACTGGAAAGGCAAAGTACCTTCCTCCGTGTTTTTCACCGCGGTGCCCTTTGGCCTCAACGCCCAGGAGATGTATGGCTGGCTGCACTACGGTGGCGGCCTGGCCTTATACGAGGAAGCCTACGCGCCCTTTAACCTGGTACCGTTGGCCGGCGGTAGCACCGGCGTGCAAATGGGTGGCTGGTTTAACAAGGAAATCAATTCTATCGATGACCTCAAGGGCCTGAAGATGCGCATACCCGGGATGGCGGGGGAAGTCTTTACGGCAGCAGGTGGCACCTCCGTCACCCTGCCCGGCAGTGAACTCTATACGTCGTTACAGACCGGTGTGATCGATGCGCTGGAATGGGTGGGTCCCTACAACGACCGCATACTCGGCTTCCATGAGGTTGCCGAATATTACTATTATCCTGGTTGGCATGAGCCTGGCTCAATCCTCGAATTTATCATCAACAAGGATTCAATGGCGGAATTGCCGGCAGACCTGCAGGCAATAGTTCGTCACGCTGCCCGCGCCGCCAGCCAGGATATGCTGGACGAATATACGGCGCGTAATAACGAGGCGCTGCGCGAGCTGGTAGAGGAACATGGCGTACAGCTGCGACGCTTCCCGGACGATGTGCTCAAGGCGCTGTGGCTGGGTACACGGCAGGCGCTGGACGAGCTGGTGGCCAAGGACCCGATGTCCGCAAAGGTCTACGCATCCTACAGCGCGTTTTACAAGGGGGTACGCAACTACCATCACATTTCCGAGCAGGCTTACATCAACCTGCGTGATGTGGTGCTGGGGGAAGAGGATTATTGATACGGTGGGGCAGTTTACGCGGAGCTTGCGCGACTCAGCCTCTGGCGATTGCGCGAACTCACGGGAGCTTGCACTCTTTGTCTAGCGGCGAATCGAACGCGTCCGCCCGTTGTCGTCTATGGCCACAAACACAAACTCGCCCTCGGTTACCTTGATAGGCTCACCGTCATGCTTGGAGTTTATCCAGACTTCGACAATGATTCGAATTGAGCTGCGGCCAATCTCCAGCACATCGCAGTAGCAGGACACTACCGCACCCACATGCACCGGGGTCAGGAACGCCATGGCGTCGATAGCTACCGTTGCCACGCGTCCGCCCGCCACTTCGCAGGCCGTCACCATGCCGGCGATGTCCATCTGCGACATCAGCCAGCCGCCAAAAATGTCCCCGTTGGGGTTGGTGTCCTTGGGCATGGCCACGGTTTGCAGAGCCAAGTCGCCATGCGGCACGGGGGTGCTGTCGATATCATTCATCAGGATGCCTGGTGTGTGCGTTATTGTTTAAGCCGTTCGGGAAGCCATGTGGCCATTTCCGGCCAGAACCACAGCGCTACGATCAGCAAGAGCTGGATGATTATAAAGGGTATGACGCCGCGGTAAATAGCGCTGGTGGGCACGCTGTCGGGGGCCACGCCGCGCAGGTAGAACAGGGCGAAACCAAAAGGCGGGGTGAGAAAAGAGGTCTGCAGGTTCAGGGCGATCATAATCCCCAGCCAGATGGGGTCCAGGCCCATGGCGAGGAGTATGGGGCCTACAATGGGCACCACCACGAAGGTAATCTCGATAAAGTCGAGAATGAAGCCCAGCAGGAAGATTACCAGCATCACCACCAGAGTGGCGCCCATCACACCACCGGGCAGGCTGTGGAAAAAGCCGTGAATCAGCTCTTCGCCGCCGAAACCGCGAAACACCAGGGAGAACACCGCAGCCCCTATCAGGATCATGAAGACCATGCAGGTCACACCGAGAGTATCGGTCACTGCTTCGCGCAAGCGCGCCACGGTCAGTTGGCCGCGCACCATGGCCAGTACCAGCGCTCCGATAGCGCCAAAGCCTGCCGCTTCCGTAGGTGTTGCGGCCCCAATCAGTATTGAACCGAGCACGAGAAAGATCAGCAACATGGGCGGCAGTAGCCCGTGCAATAACTCCAGCAGGGTTATTTTTTCCTCCTGCGCTGGCGGCGCCGCCTCCGGTCGCAGCCTGGCATAGACAGTCAGGTACAGTATATAGAGCGCCACCAGCACCAGCCCCGGGATCAATGCACCTACGAACAGGTCGCCCACGGAAACGGTCTTTGGAGTGAACACGTTCATGCTCAGCTGGGCTTGCTGGTAGGCGTTGGCGAGAATGTCGCCCAGCAGTACCAGCGCGATCGAGGGCGGAATGATCTGCCCCAGCGTACCTGTGGCGCAGATGGTGCCCGTGGCCAGCGCAGGGCTGTAGCCTGCGCGCAACATGCTGGGCAATGACAGCAGCCCCATGGTGACGACGGTGGCACCCACTATGCCGGTGCTGGCAGCCAGGAACATGCCCACCACCACCACGGAAATGCCCAGGCCTCCCTGCAGGCTGCCAAAGACCCTGGCCATGCTGCCCAGCAGTTCTTCCGCGATGCGCGATTTCTCGAGGATGGTGCCCATGAGAATAAACAGCGGTACGGCAATCAAGGTGGTGTTGTTCATGGTGCCAAATACGCGGCCGGGCAGGGCCGAGAGGAAGCCAGCATCGAACGTGCCGCTGAGAATGCCTCCTGCGGCGAAAGCCAGCGCGGTGCCGGCCAGCGTGAAGGCAACGGGGTAACCCAGCATCAGCAACAGGCAAACGGCCAGGAACATGAGCAGAGGTAACAGCTCCACCATCAGGTGTCTGCCTGTGTCAGCAGCAAAGCGCTGCGCAAGGTTTCGGCAACACCCTGTAGCAGCAGGTTGATGGCCATTGCCGGGATCAGTGACTTCAGCAGGAACACGGCCTGTATGCCTCCCTGCTCGGTAGAGACTTCCCGCATGCCCCACGATTCACTGACGTAGTGCCAGCTTGCACCGGTGATAAACAGGCACAGGGGAATCAGGAAGACCACGCCGCCCAGGGCGTTGACCCAGGCCTTGCCGCGATCACTGAAGCCCCGATAGAAAATATCCACGCGCACATGCGCGCCGGTTTTCAGGGCGTAGGCAGCCCCCAGCATAAACAGGCTGGAGTGCAGGTAGGTAACCAGCTCCTGGGCAAAAATAGAACCGGTGTTAAACCCGTAACGCATGACGACGATCAGCGTAGTCAGCACAGCCATGGCCAGGGCCAACCAGGCCAGCAGCCGACCGCTGCGATCGGTGAAGGTATCTATCAATTGCACAAGTTTGCGCAACAGGCTCATGTTCGGCAGGTCTTTTTTATTGGTAGGGGTGCAGAGTATCATAGCCCCCGCGAAAGAAGACACTACCGCCCTCCCCTGAATACAGGCAAGAAACGATGCTGACAGTGATTTCCCCGGCAAAGACGCTGGACTACGAGACTCCCACTACCACCCGTAAGAGCACGCAGCCGCAGTTCCTTGAACGCGCAGCCGAGCTGGTTGAAGACGCACGGGAGCTGAGCCCGCAGGACATTCGCGCCCTCATGGGTGTAAGCGAGAATATCGCAGAGCTTAATCATGCCCGGTTCATGAACTGGTCCGCTCCCTTCGACCTGGACAATGCCAAGCAGGCGCTGCTGGCGTTCAAGGGCGACGTCTATACCGGCCTGGAGGCACAGACGCTCAGTGCAGCGCAGCTCGGGTTTGCGCAGAAGCACCTGTGCATACTCTCCGGCCTGTATGGCCTGCTGCGCCCACTGGACCTCATGCAGCCCTACCGGTTGGAGATGGGCTTGAAGTTCAGCAACCGAGGCGGCAGGAACCTTTATGAGTTCTGGGGCGATGATATTACCAGGGCTCTCAACAAGCAGCTAA
Source organism: Gammaproteobacteria bacterium (assembly GCA_030431585.1). Lineage (GTDB taxonomy): Bacteria > Pseudomonadota > Gammaproteobacteria > Pseudomonadales > Halieaceae > Halioglobus. The sequence goes on from JAUIIQ010000111.1 coordinate 7,681, forward strand.
AGAAGTCCGGGTCCCCGGTGTTGGTGAACCTGGCGTCGAACGAATATTTCAAGTCGGTAAAAGCGACCGCGCTGGAGGCGGATATTGTCACCCCGGTGTTCAAGGACCTGAAGGCAGGCAAGTACAAGGTAATCAGTTTTTATGCCAAAAAGGCGCGAGGCCAGATGGCCCGCTTTATCATCGACAAGGAAATCAACACGCCGGATGAACTGAAGAAATTTCGCACTGACGGTTACCGCTTCAATCGAGCCGAGTCGACTGCGCGGGAACTGGTGTTCACGCGGGACCAGGCTCCGGCAGCCAAATGATGGCTGAGCCGGTTTGACACAGCTGCCATTCTCACAGGCTTGCGAGAACAACAAAGAGCCTATTCTGGGAGTACTGCGACGCGTGTTTGCCGATCGCAGCCGGGTACTGGAGATAGCCTCCGGTACCGCCCAGCACGCGACCTGGTTTGCACAGCAGCTGCCGCATGTGTGCTGGCAACCCAGCGAGATGCCGGCCAATCTCGCGATAGCGCGCCCGCGGTGTGAGGAATACAGTGGGGACAACCTGTCGGCCCCCGTGGCGCTGGACGTCAGCCAGCGGCCCTGGCCGATTGAAGCCCTGCCGGATGCACTGTTTACGGCAAATAGCCTGCATATCATGCCCTGGGAGTCGGTGCAGGATCTGTTTGCAGAACTGGCTGGCCGCGCCGCAAAAGAGACGCTGCTCGTTGTCTATGGTCCGTTCAACTACGCCGGTCGTTACACCTCAGAGAGTAATGCGCGCTTCGACCAGTGGCTCGCAGAGCAGAACGAATCCAGCGCGATACGCGATTTTGAACGGGTGGACGAGTTGGCGCGTGAAGCGGGTTTCGAGCTGCTGGAAGACAACCCCATGCCTGCCAATAACAGGCTGTTGGTCTGGCGCAGGAATTGACCAGGGTGGCCTTTAGCCCGGTACCTTGAAGGGCAGCAGAGTGGAGGCTTCGCGCAGATAGGCTTGTGTGTGCGGCTGTTCACGTCGCGTGAAGTCTGCAACCGCTGCCGCGAGCCTGCTGTCGGCAATCCAGTGATTGGAGAAAGTTTCCAGGGGACGGAAGCCGCGCTGGATCTTGTGCTCGCCCTGAGCTCCAGGATCGAACCTCGCAATGCCCTGCTCAATGCAGAACTCAATGCCCCGGTAGTAGCAGGCCTCAAAGTGCAAGGCGTCAAACTCGCGGGTGCAGCCCCAATAGCGGCCGTAAAGCGTATCTTCACCACGAAAATAGAGCGCCGCAGCGACGGACTCCCCTTCATGGCTGGCCACGACCATGACGACCTGGTCACCCATCCCTGCGGCAACTTCGGTGAAGAATTCGCGGGTGAGATAGCCGCCATGCCCACTACGCTTGGCATAAGTGAATTGGTAGAAACGGTGAAACATCGCCCAGTCCGCGTCACTGATCTGCTGCCCTACCCGCGTCTCCAGCCGGAGTTCCTGCTCCTGTATGCGGCGGCGTTCCCGCTTCAGCGACTTGCGTTTGCGGCTGTTAAACGTGGCCAGGAAATCGTCAAAACTGCTGTAGTTATCGTTGAACCAGTGAAACTGCACGGCGCGGCGCTGGGGAATACCCTTCTCCAGCAGCATCGCGGACACTTCCGGCTCTGGAAATAAAAGATGCCAACTGGAAATCGCCTTCTGCCTGGCGAATTGCTCCAGCGCACTGAGGGCTGCGCTCCATACACTTGCTGAGTCCAGTTCAGCCAGGTGGCACAATCTTGGGCCAGTGGCCGGTGTAAAAGGAATGGCGCTTACCAGTTTGGGATAATACTCCAGGCCCTGTTGTTGCCAGGCACTGGCCCAGGACCAGTCGAATACGTACTCGCCATAGGAGTGAGACTTCAGGTACAGCGGCAGGACAGCGACGACGCGCTGCCCTTGTCGCAGGATCAGGTGGCAGGGCTGCCAGCCGCTGTCGGCGGTGGTGCACCCTGACGTCTCCAGGCCCAGCAGGAATTGATGCCGCAGAAACGGGTAGCCGCTACCGCACACGGCATCCCACTGTTGGGCAGGAACCTGCTGCAGGCTGGTGATGAATTCCGCGTTGAGGTCCACAGCGGCTTCCCTTTTCAGATGGCGTAATCCAGTGCCAGGCCAATAAAAATAACGGCCCCCACCCAGGTATTGTGCAGGAAGGCTTTGAAACAGCCGGCGGGGTCGCGTTCACGAATCAGGTATTGGTGATACGCGCAGAACAGGGCGGCGGTTGCCAACCCCAGGTAATAAAAAACGCCCAGTCCAAAGCGCAGGCCGGTGCCCACCATCAAGCCGAGAAAAACCAGCTGCAGAATGCCGATAATCAGCCGGTCGTGACGCCCGAACAGGATTGCCGAGGACTTGATGCCCACCACCAGGTCGTCATCGCGATCCACCATAGCGTACTTGGTATCGTACGCCATGGTCCAGACCAGGTTGGCGGCGTAGATAAGCCAGAGCGCCGTGGGCAGTTCTCCCATCTGCGCGGCAAATGCCATGGGGATACCCCAGGAAAATGCTGCCCCAAGCACGACTTGCGGCAGGTGCGTATAACGCTTCATCAGCGGGTAGATCGAAGCCAGAGCGACGGCGGCGAAGGACAGTTTCACTGTCAGCGCATTGGTGAACAGCACCAGCACAAACGCCGCGCACAGCAGGGCGAGGAACAGCAGTCGTGCTTCCTTGACGGTAACGGCGCCCGTTACCAGTGGCCGGCCCCGTGTCCGATGAACCTCTCCGTCCCAGTGGCGGTCAGCAAGGTCATTGACAATACAGCCGGCCGAACGCATCAGTAGCGTCCCCAGGGAAAAAATAAGCAGCAGGTTCCAGTCCGGGACGCCGGCTGCAGCAATCCACAATGCCCAGAGCGTTGGCCAGAGTAACAGTAGGGTGCCGATTGGCTTGTCGAAACGCACAAGCTGCAGCAGCGCCTGAAATTTTGATGTTTCCGGCATAGGCCTATTGGTGCAGGAGAAAGCGCAAGCTTACTGTTTCGCGCGCACAATTGCAGCGCTGACTTTGCCGCGTTGACTCCGATGTAGCGGGATTAATGCGGCCCAGGGCTGGAAGTCATGGAGGAACACTTCACTGACCATGATGTTATGGCCGTAAACCTCAAAGCGCGAACGCCTGCCCCAGGCGGCCTCTTGCTGATGCAACCGGCGTGGCAGATAGCTGCTGTCGCCAGCTATGCGCGCCAGTTCGAAGGGGCCGCGACGCATGCCTGCGCTGCGAAACAGAATGTCTCCCAGGGGTTTGTTTTGCAGGCGCCGCAGATGTGCCAGCCTGCCGCCAAGACTGCTCAGCGGCAAAACGCTGCGGGCGAACACCACCTGGTGCGAACCCTGCTGCAATACCACTTCGCGGACGATGGCTACTTGCCGCTGCGACATGCCGAGAAGTCGTCGCTCTGAGGCTCTGGGTACCTGCCAGCCCTGGCTCAGGCGCAGTACGCGGAAAACACCTCGCCCCTGGTCCGTGAGTCGCCTCGTCAGCGAACCATCA
>JAUIIQ010000112.1 GCA_030431585.1 Gammaproteobacteria bacterium
TCACGCAACAGCAAGCGGTTCTTGCGTGCTTCGCTGAGGTCTGTAGCCATCATTTCAGTGATCATTTCTTCCAGCGTTGTGGTCGGCTCCCAGCCGAGTCTGTTACGCGCGTTTGCGGGGTCACCCAATAACGTCTCGACTTCAGCCGGACGATAATACTTGGCGTCCACTGCTACAACGATGTCACCCGGTTGTACTGCAATATTTGCATCCGCTCGCTCGCTATCTATTGATGCTACCTTGCCCACCTCGTTCAGGCCCTCGCCCTCAAATGCCAGGGTAATACCCAGTTCCGCTGCTGCACGCTCTATAAAATCGCGTACCGATATCTGCTGGCCCGTGGCGATGACAAAGTCCTCGGGCTGCTCCTGCTGCAGCATTAGCCACTGCATTTCCACGTAGTCGCGGGCATGGCCCCAGTCCCGCCGTGCGTCCATATTGCCCATGTACAGGCACTCTTCCAGACCCTGGCTGATATTGCACAGGCCGCGAGTAATTTTACGGCTGACAAAGGTTTCGCCGCGTCGCGGCGATTCGTGGTTGAAGAGAATACCGTTGCAGGCGTACATGCCGTAGGATTCGCGATAGTTCACGGTAATCCAGTACGCGTAAAGCTTGGCGACGCCGTAGGGCGAGCGCGGGTAGAATGGCGTCTTCTCTGTTTGCGGGGTTTCCTGTACAAGGCCATAGAGCTCGGAGGTGGAGGCCTGGTAAATACGTGTCTTCTTTTCCAACCCGAGAAGACGAACTGCCTCCAGTATGCGTAGCGTGCCTATGCCATCTACATCAGCGGTGTACTCCGGCTCTTCAAAGCTCACCGCTACATGGCTCTGGGCACCCAGGTTGTATATCTCGTCCGGCTGTACCTGCTGAATAATGCGGGTGATGTTGGATGTGTCGGTAAGGTCACCATAGTGCAGAATGAAATTGCGGTTCTGGGCGTGCGGATCCTGGTAGATATGGTCGATGCGCTCGGTATTGAAAGAGCTGGCGCGGCGCTTGATACCGTGTACTTCATAACCTTTGCCCAGCAGAAACTCAGCGAGGTAGGAGCCATCCTGGCCGGTTACGCCGGTGATCAGGGCTTTCTTCTTATTCATTTGGGTTATTCGCATTCCAATTACAAGGAACCACGATTTTACACCGGAACGGTTGGCCAAGACTATCAGCTCGCCAGAAGCGGCAGAATTACGCCCGTTCAGCTTGTACGACAAGGATGTTTGCTCAAGAATGTAGGCAGGAAAATCAAGTATTGCGTAAGGTAACGGCAGGTCTTAACAGGATTGTTGAGCATGAAGCAGATTCCCGAACTACTCTTTCTGGCGCTGGATTGCTTTCGCTATCCCAGTCCTTATGACGAAAAGCGCTCAACATCGGAATCCCTGCCCCCGGGGATAAGTGAGCTCCTGGCCGTTCCGGACACCTGTCTCAGCGATGACAATATAGACGCCACTGCCACCGATCTGGCCGTTACGCCTGATGACTGCCGGGCAGCGGTCATGCTCTATGTTCGTTTACTGCTGGATGCGCCGGGAAACCATTATCGCCTGCTTGGTCTCGCGCCGGGCGCTGAGCAGCCGCAGGTAAAACACCACTATCAACTGCTAACCCGGCTGCTCGAAATGGGTTGGCCGGAGAGTGAACCAGGCTGGCGTGCTACTTACAGACTGCGTGTCGAGGAAGCCTGGCAGGCATTGCGTGAGCCTCTGGTGCACCCAGTGGCCGAGCCTGTGACGGCGGAAGATGAACCGCAAGCCGAACCTGTAGATAAAGCAGTAGACAGTCCTTCGACAGGGCAGGACCAGGAGCCTGAAGACGATGCGAAGGCCGAACCAGTCCCTGGCCCTGGGCTCGCATCCGGGGCTGCGCAAGGGAGTGAATTGACAGCTGCACCGCCGCCTGGTTCTGCGGCCGCAGACGAAAGCGATACTGTCGTCCCGGTTGCTGAGGCGGTAGCAACACCAGCTATTGAAAAGAGCACGGGTAAAACGCTGGAGGAACTGGCCGAGAACCTGGTGGACAAAGTTGAAAAATCGGTGGAGGAGCCGGTCGCACCCGAGACGGATGCGCGCCCGGTGGAGTCTGGTACCGCGGAACAAGCTTCCCTGTGGCGAAGCCCGCTTTTGTATGTGGCACTGCTGGTACTGGGCGTAATGCTCATGGGCTTGTTTTATGCCTTCAGTCCGGAGCCGGCGCCCGCCACTGCTGGCCGTCAACAGTCGGTAACCGATGGAAATAGTACGCTAGCTGGCGCTGCTGATACAGCGGATGGCAAGCTCACACCTGGCGCATCGCGGGCGGAACCGCTGCCGGTGGCGCAAGTGTCGGCGCCGGACAGGGAGGTCACGGCGGAATCGGTGGTGCCCGAGCCCGAGCCTGCGGTAGAGCCCATTACCAATGAGGAATTATCAGCCTTGCTGCAGTCATTCGGTGAACATTACGAAAATGGTGATGCAGATGCCTTTGCCGGTCTGTTTTCCGTCGACGCGCAAACGAGTAGCGGCCAGGGGAGACATAACATCAGCGCTTACTTCCAGCGGGTTTTTGCCGAGATAAAAGGGCAGCGTCTGCGTCTGGGTGAAGTGGTCTGGCAGCCGGGTGGCGCACTGCGAGAGGGCGAGGTGAGGGTTAGTATTACCGCCGCGCCGGCCTTTCGCGGCAAGGCGGTAACGCTGGAAAACCAGCTGCAGTTTGAGGTGTCTCGCAGTGAATCAGGTGAGTTGCAAATCAGCCGTCTGTTGTTTTGAGCAACCGTACTCTGCCCGCTTTTTCAGATGCGGTCTTGCTCAGGCTTTGCTTGGCCGCCCCACGCAGGAGTACTCAAAGCCCAGCTCGGCCATAGGGCCCGGTTCGTAAACATTGCGTAAATCTACGAACACACTGCCGTTCATCAGCTGCTTGGTGGCCTTCAGATCCATCCCACGGTACTCGTTCCACTCCGTCAGCAGTACGATCGCATCGGCACCGGTGACCGCATCCTCAATACTGTTGGCGTAGTAAACCCCTTCGGGCAGCTCTTTCTTCGCCTCCTCCATGCCTTTCGGGTCGTGTGCGCGGATGTTAGCGCCACGATCGATCAAGGGCGGCAACACGGCGAGCGAAGGCGAGTCGCGCATATCGTCTGTTTCGGGCTTGAAAGTAAGCCCCAGCACGGCAATGGTTTTGTCGGCCACACTGCCACCCAGGGCGTCCTTTATCTTGGACACCATGCGGGCTTTTTGTGAGGCGTTGACCTCCACCACGGCCTCCACGATGCGGCTGGATGTGCCGAATTCCTGAGCCATACGAATCATCGCCTGGGTGTCCTTGGGAAAGCAGGAACCGCCGTAGCCGGGGCCCGCATGCAGGAACTTACGCCCAATGCGTCCGTCCAGTCCCATGCCCCGGGCCACGGCGTGTACATCTGCCCCGGTTTGTTCGCAAAGCTGGGAAATTTCATTGATAAAGCTGATCTTGGTAGCCAGGAATGCGTTGGCGGCGTACTTGGTAATCTCTGCGCTTTCAAGGTTGGTGAACATGATGGGTGCTTCAATCAGGTTAAGCGGCCTGTAAAGCTCACGCATTTTCGCTTCTGCGCGTTCACTTTCCACACCGATCACCACACGGTCCGGGCGCATGAAGTCGCCGATGGCAGAGCCTTCGCGCAGGAATTCAGGGTTCGAGGCTACGTCAAAATCAGCCTCCGGGTTGGCTTTGCTGATCACCCGCTGCACTTCGCGCGCTGTGCCCACAGGCACTGTGGATTTGTCCACCACCACGGTGTAGCCGCGCAAGTGGGCAGCTATATCCTCGGCCGCGCCATACACATACTTGAGGTCTGCGTGGCCGTCTCCGCGACGTGTTGGTGTGCCCACGGCGATAAACACCGTGTCGGCTTCTTCTATAGCGCCATTGGATTTGGTGTCGAAAGCCAGTCGTCCAGCCTTGACGTTGCGGGCAACCAGATCGTCCAGTCCGGGTTCATAGATAGGGATCTCGCCGCTTTTCAGTGCGGCCACACGTTCTTCGTTTTTATCCAGGCAGGTAACGTTGTGGCCGAATTCGGCGAAACAAGCCCCGGAAACCAGGCCAACATAGCCTGCCCCAATCATTACAACATGCATAAAAGATCCCCTGATCAATCTCCGGCTTTCGGCCGCGCCAGATTCAATGCAGCCGACAAAATCCCTTTCCGACTCACACACAGCGGTACCTGCCGCGCGCGAGACAGTGTGAAAAACAAGAGAATACGCGATAGGAAAGCCCGGTGCATCAGTCATCGGCGCTAACTGACAACTGTGTCACACTGCGGTTGGTGTCGGCCGAGGCAGCGTGTAACATGCCGTGAGCGCGAGATGCACGCGCACAATTCAGTTTCTACGAGTGATGCTATGTCCCAGACGATCCTGGTTACCGGCGGCGCGGGTTATATTGGCAGCCATGCTTGTGTGGCTCTCCTGGAAGCCGGCTTTTCCGTTGTGGTGTTGGACAACCTGTGCAATGCCAGCGAGGAGGCTGTGCGCCGTGTGCGCGATATTACCGGCGCAGATATCCCGCTGGTGAAGGGCGATGTTCGCGACGCAAACTGCCTGGATACCCTGTTCAGCAGCTACGACATTGCCGCAGTGATTCACTTCGCTGGTCTCAAGGCGGTGGGAGAGTCGGTAGAGCAGCCGTTGCAGTATTACGATAACAACGTCAACGGCAGCCTGGTGTTGCTGGCGGCAATGGAGCGGGCAGGGGTCAAGCGATTGATCTTCTCGTCCTCTGCCACCGTTTATGGTGACCCGGCGTCGGTACCCATACGCGAAGACTTTCCCACTTCCGCGACCAATCCCTACGGCCGATCCAAACTAATGGTGGAAGAAATACTCGCCGACTGGCATGTGGCAAAGCCGGAGTGGAGTCTTGGCAGGTTGCGCTATTTCAACCCCGTGGGAGCGCACAGCAGCGGGCGCATTGGCGAAGACCCACAAGGGACACCCAACAACCTGCTGCCTTATGTGGCGCAGGTTGCGGTGGGACGGCGGGAAGCCCTGTCTGTTTTTGGCGGCGACTACGCCACACCGGATGGCACCGGGGTGCGCGACTACATTCACGTGGTAGACCTGGCACAGGGGCACGTAGCCGCGCTGAATTACGTGTTGCAACAGGCTGGGCTGCTCACGGTGAACCTGGGAACCGGTCAGGGTACCTCGGTGTTGGATATGGTGCGCGCGTTTGAACGGGCCAGCGGTCGCCCGGTGCCTTTTAACATCATAGCCCGGCGTCCTGGCGATATTGCCGAGTGTTGGGCCGACCCATCCCTGGCAGAAGAGCTGCTCGGGTGGAAGGCCAGTCACTCACTGGAGCAAATGTGCGCCGACGCCTGGCGCTGGCAAGAGGCTAACCCCAACGGTTACGCTTGAGCGACCTTACATCACGGACAAGGCGCCCCACATTCCCAGCACAATCATTACCATATTGGCGAAAAAGCCAATCATCATCCCTGGCCCACGGGTTGCAGGGTCTTTGGTATAGGCCTGGCGGTAGAGGAGGCGGCCAAGCATGAACACTACGCCCAGCCCGGCGGCCCACAGGGGACTGAAAAACAGGGCGCAGATCCACATGGCGGGCAGGGTGACGGCCAGTTGCTCCAGGGTATTCATTTGCACGCGAAAGGCGCGTTCATAGGCCTCGTCGCCGCTGGTCGCAGGCGCGACAACCGTATCCTTGCCTCTGGCCATGCCGCACAGCATGCTGTAGATGGTGTATTGAATGAGCAACAGTAAGGTGACAATTGCAACGTATTCCATGAGCAGTTTCCTGTGCGGGTAGTTAGAATACACAGCAGTATACAGGAGGTTCACCATTTCTTTCGCGCTTACCAAAATGCTGTCTCTGCTGGTCTTTCCGCTCACCCAGGCCTTGTTGCTGGGTCTTCTCGCCCTGTTGTGCATGCGCTGGCGAAGATTGTCCCGGGTGCTTCTGGTGCTGTCGTTGGGCTGGCTTTATGCGTGCTCTACAGCACTGGTGGCTGATTGGTTATTTGCGTCACTGGAAGAGGCTTACCCACCGCGTGCCATGTCGGTGCTACCCACGGCGGATGCCATTGTATTGCTGGGCGGCTCGATTCGTGGTGACACGCACCTGGGTAGCCTGCCCGATTTGAATGACCAGGCCGATCGCCTGGCGCACGCAGCAGTGCTTTATAAAGCGGGTAAGGCGCCGGTGATTCTGCTCACCGGCGGAGCGGCCCCCGGAAACAGGCCTGAATCCGAGCAGATGGCGCAGTACATGGAATTAATGGGCGTGCCTCCCGGCGCGCTGTTACAGGAACGTCAGAGTCGCGATACCCAGCAAAATGCGCTTTACAGTGCTGTGCTGTTGCGTGCCCGTGAAGCGCGTACCATCCTGCTTGTCACCTCGGCATTCCATATGCGCCGTGCCGTGCCACTATTTGAACGGGAGGGCTTGCAGGTGATACCCGCTCCCACCGATTTCCGCCGCAAGGTAGTACAGCACGATGTGCCGCGCTGGTTACCCAGCGTGCAGGCTCTGGAACGATCCACTTATGCCATTCGGGAATATGCAGGTTACCTGTATTATCAGTACAGGAATTGGCTTTAAGTGCTGAATTTTATGTGACCTGATTCAAGGAATAGGCAGACTGCAAGCACGCAGGGCCAGGGTAAAACTATAATGGGCGCAGTATAAGTAGGGGAATCGCTACAACCCAATGCCCGGTTTGACCAAACATTACCGACTCTCGCGGCTCCCGAGCACACCAATGCTGTTGGCGCTCGTTGCTGCCTGCTGTCTGCTGCTCGTGAGCCAACAGGGGAGCACGCAGGCCGCCGTGGTGGAAATACCGCGCGTCAGTTCGGCGCTTTTTTCGGAGGGTTTGTCCCTGCGCGGTGAGTGGCGCTTCCGGCCTGGTGATGACATGAACTGGGCACGGCCTGCCCTGGACGATCAGCATTGGCAACTGGTGCGAATGCCCCAACGCTGGCCGGTAGGTGGCTACCCTGAGCACGATAATATGGGGTGGTACCGGCTTAGCCTGAGAGTAGACCCGTCGTTGCGAGATGTGCGGCTGCTTGATCAACTCGCGGTGAGAATGGGCAAAGTACTGAGTGCTTACGAACTTTACGCCGGTGGTCACCTGATAGGCAGTGTCGGCCGCCTGCCGCCGCTCAACGAGGTGGATTACGACCGCGAGCGTGTCTTCAGCATTCCCGAATCTGCCTTTGCCGATGACGGTCGCCTGGTGCTCGCTTTGAGGGTTTGGGGTGGTGAGAAAGCGCTGGTTGATGCCTGGGGCGCGGGTCCCATATCCGGCCATTTTATGTTGGGAAACTATCGCGAGCTTATGCTCGACGCTGTGACGGCTGAACTGCCGGGGCTGGTATTGTCTGCCTTGACGCTGTTCTTCGGTATCTACCATCTCTATCTTTATTGGCGGAATCGCAGCCTGGAATCCTTCTTCTGGTTCGGGCTGATGGCCTGCAACATTGCTGTCTACGGGGTGATGCTCACGCAATGGAAATACGCCACGGATATCTCCTTCCTGACAATGAAAAAGATTGAGTTCGGCGCCGTCTACCTCTTCCCGGCGGTAGGTATACAAATGATCTGGTCTCTGTTGCAACTGCCATTCCAGCGCTGGCTGCGTGTTTATCAGCTGAGTTTTATTGCTGCTTCCTTCCTGGTAGTGAGCATCCCTGGCCATACGGTGCATTATCTTAGCCTGGGCCCCTGGCAGTACTGGAGTATACCGGCCATGCTGCTGGTGCCCTGGGTGCTCTTGCGAGAAACCCGCGATGGCAACAGGGAGGCGCGGGCGGTGTTGTTGGGTACGCTTGTTTTTCTGGGCACGGCAGTCAATGACATGCTTATTGACCTGGTGCACCTGGAGACCACCCGTCTTGCCCCGCTGGGGTTTATCGCGGTGCTGGTGGCCATGGCGGTGTCCCTGGCGAATCGTTTCACCGCGATGTTCGGCAAGCTTGAAGCGGAGGTGGCTGAACGCACCGCAGAGCTAAGGGATGCAAACCGGCAGCTGGCCGAGGTAGCACGGGTGGACCACCTTACCGGGTTATTGAACCGTCGCGGCTTCACCGAAGAAGGTGAGTCAGAAATTCGCCGCTCGTTTCGAGCCGGAGTGCCTTTCTCCATCATCCTCGCTGACGTGGACAACTTCAAACGTTTCAACGACCAGCACGGTCACGTCTGCGGCGATTACGTTCTCAAACGCGTGGCTGAGCTGATGCGCAGTCGCCTGCGCGACGTAGACCGCGTGGCTCGCTGGGGCGGCGAGGAATTTATTCTGCTGCTGCCGGGCACCGATATAGAGGGCGCCGCCATTCTTGCGGAAAAGCTGCGCGAGGCAATTGCCGACAATGTTTTCGAGTTCGGCGAACAGCGACTAAGCATTACCATGACCTTCGGCCTGGCGGGTTTCCGCAAGGGCGAATCGCTGGATACCTGTATCGCCCGCGCCGACACCGCGCTTTATCACGGCAAGGAAAGTGGCCGTAACAAGGTCATGATCGGCAACTTCCGCGGCCTTAGCCTGGTTAACTAGGCGCTTCAAGGGTCTCGCCAACCCGCCCGCCGTGTTCGACGGTAACCCCTCCGGACGCAAACACAGTTACATGTGAAAGCGCTCCTTGTACTGACTGTAGTTCAGCCCTGTCCAGCGCCGGAAAGCGCGGTAAAAGCTGTTTACCTCCAGGTAGCCCAGCTGATCTGCAAGGCACTTCCCCGGCAGCCAGTGTGTCTGCAGCTGTTGCTCACAGCGATACTGGCGCGCGCGATCAAGCAGAAACTGATAGTGGGTGTGGTCTGCACGTAATCGACGGCGCAGGGTGGTAGTGCTGATACCCATGCTCTCTGCAACGGACTCTGCGCGCAGCCGGGCTAGATCGCCGCTGAGAAGTATTTGCAGCACGCGGTCGGTGGTGCGAAAACGGGGTTGGGAAGGGTAACGGGTAGTGCGCGGGTAGCTCTGCGGCTGCCCCGCACTCGGGGGCATTGATTGTTCCATCGCCATAACATCCTTGTCGTGGTTTCGGGAGTTTCAGTTTTAGCCGCGTTCGAGCGGCACAGTATTCAGATTAGCACAGCAATCGTCATTGCCCAGTTCCGGGGCGAAATTGATGCCAGGAGTATGGGGTGACTTCGCAGTTGTCGGTGAGGCGGGTTTTAAAGTAACTCTGGTGATGGGCAGTCCATCACCGCTGCCATGGCGGCAATAATCTCTTTTTCTTCCGGGGTCAGGTGATCATCTTCACCCGCGGCCAGTGACATGGCCTTGAGAACCCGTGGCTTCAGCAGTGGATAACAGTCAGCCAATTCATGCACTGCCTTGCTGAACGCCGCTACACTGCACTGCTCACGCGGCAGCAGAGCCACACCGGACAGCCCGAGCTCTTGCATGCCCAGCTGATAAACCGTCTCCGCGTGGCCTCCGCCCTCGTGGGCAAGCACCGACAGTGCCACCTGCAGCTCTTTTGCTACCCGCTGTAACCGCTTGTGGCGGGCGCGGCTGGGTTTGACCTGGATGAACTCCGGGTCCAGGTAGTGGCGCACCAACTGATACAGGCACCACTCGTGCAGCTCGATCCTGGCGTCCGCCTGGATAAGTCGCAACAGGGTGTTTTTCAGGTTGCGGTATTGCTTGAACGAGATGCTTTTCAATGCGGGCAGGCACAGTTCCAGTAGCGGTAAGCGACGCGGTGCCCCGAGCGCTGCCACAGCGGGGTACAGCGTATGCGCAAGCTCGGGCAGTCCCCTGGTCTGCGCTGCCTGCAGTACCGTCATCTGCCGCTGGTAGATGTCTTCTTCCGGGCTCATCAACAGGGCACTTACCAGCGCATGCGCACCCAGCGGCTCGTGGCTGTGTCGCACCAGTGCTACGGGTATACCCTCGTCTTCCGCAGTCTCCGCCTCATAGTCTGTGGCGACCGGGTCGGCGGCATCTTCAGCGAAATCTGCGTCTGCAGCAGGTGGTGAGGGTTTCAGCTGTTCCACTGCCGCCATTGACGCCATGGCTGCAGCCACTATGGACGCGCGCTCGTGCCCGGCGGTCGCTGCGGCGCTGGTGTTGGGATTGGGGTAGTGTTTGGGCTTGCGCTGGATATAACGACCATCCCAATTCCCGTCCAGGCGACGAATGCGCTTTTGCAGAGGAGGATGGGTGGCGAACACTTGCCACAGGTGATGCTCTATCTGGCCAAAGAAGATGTGCGACATTTCAGCAGCTCGTGCCGCGTGGACCAGAGAGCCGGGAATATAGCCACCGATGACTTTAAGGGCGTCGGCAATGCCACTGGCATCGCGCGTGAACTGCACCGCGCTCGCATCTGCAAGGTATTCCTTCTGTCTGCTTATGCCCGCCTTGATGAAGCCGGCGGCCACGCCGCCCAGCCAGCCCAGTGCCCAAAGTGCCAGGCCCAGAATCGGCAATGCGGCGCCCTGTCCGCGGGAGCTCGCCCCCGTGCGCACGCGATTGTTGCTGCGCAACAGGATATGCCCCACGTCGCCGATGAAGGTTATCCCCTTGAGCATCGCTGCCAGACGAATATTCAGGCGCATATCACCGTTGAGAATGTGGCTGAACTCATGGGCTATTACGCCCTGCAGTTCACTGCGCTTGAGGTGGTCTATGGTGCCTCGGGTGACAGCTATTACCGCGTCTGCCGGCACAATGCCGGCGGCAAATGCATTGATGCCGCGCTCGTGATTCATCACGTAAACAGCGGGTACTGGCATGTTGGCTGCCAGCGCCATTTCTTCCACGACGTTAAGGCAGCGCCGCTCGGCCTTGTCTCGCGTCTGTGGCAGGATGCGTTCGCCACCCATGCTTTCCGCCACCACCTTGCCACCGGTGGACAGTTGTATCCAGCGCACCAGCACCACCAGGGCGACCACTGCGGTGACGGCCATCCCGATGCCGCCGAAGCGCTGCCAGGTGAAGTAGGAGAGGAAGCCTTGCATGGTGGCCCGGCTGCCGCTGTAGACGTTGTAATCGTCGCCGAAAAAAAGAAACGCTGCGACAACTGCATTGGTCAGCAGGATCAACACCAGCACTGACAGGCTGAATAACAACACCAGCACCCGCGTGTTGCGGCGGGCGATGTCCTGCTGTTGGAAGAAGTCCATGGCTCAGTCTACCGGGCGTTGCGAGGCGGACAAGGCAATGCCGTGTC
>JAUIIQ010000113.1 GCA_030431585.1 Gammaproteobacteria bacterium
CCTCGAGGATGTGTTTCCGACCCGGGGCGCCCAGGGCGCTATCATCAGCCCAGACTTCAGCAACGTCACCACCAATTGCGGTGGCTCACCCACCGTCGGGCCATTGGTGAGCGGCACAGGCGTCGCTGTCAGCGGCGTGGACATTGCCGCCGGAGCCATCTGCGATGTGGAACTGGATGTTATTGGTGTGCATACCGACAACGCGTTTGAGGTAACGGCCCAGAACCGCATCGAACCAGACTCGTTCGACAGCGACCAGGGCTTGCGTCCCAGCTCGGCAGCCACTCGCAATGTTACCGTACGCTCGCCCCTGGCAATTGCCAAGGCATTCAATAATCCGGTGATTGCCAGCGGCCAGTCAGACAGCTTCACCATCACCCTGACCAACGCCGGCACTGCCCCCATCACCCTCAACACGCTGACCGACAACCCTCTGGCCAACGGCGACGCGGGCAGCCTCGTCGTACTGGGCAACAACCCGGCAAACATATCCACCACCTGCGGGGGGACATCGGCTATTTCGCTACTGGACGGCGGCAACGGCTTTGAGATCGATAACCTCATTGTGCCCGCCATGTCCGGTGGCACCAATGGCCAATGCACAGTGACCGTGAACTACTCGGGCACCGTGCAAAACGCAGAAACGCCGGAAAGCTACACCAACCTGATACGGGGCAATACCGGGGCGAGCCCGGATGTGGCTATTGCCAACCCCGGTGTCTTTGTCAACAACACCTCGGCAACCGTGATCATTGCCGACCGGCTGCGAGTGCTTAAAAGCCGCATACTGTCTCCGCCATCAAGCAGCAATGCCGCCCCGGGTGAGCCCATCCGCTACCGGGTGACCATCCAGAATTTTTCCGACACCCTGCTCAACGATATCAGCCTGACGGATGTACTGGATAACAATTCCACGCTACTGCTGGGTGGATCTTTCGACCCGGTCTCCTTCGACCCTGATGACCAGGGGAACGCGGGAGTATGTAACGCGCTGAACGTCACCTCACCAGCCGGCGCAGGTTCCGCGAGTTTCGAATTCCAGGCTCTGCCGGCACGCTCCAGCCCTTCCTCACCCGGGCAGTGTGCGGTCGAGTTCTGGGTGATGATCGATCCCGATGCGACTACTACGACAACCAATGCCGTAAACGCCGGCGCAGCCTGCTTTGGTTCACCGGCGGTCTGTAATGGCTCGGGTTCCAACACCGTGTCCACGTCCCTGCGCACGCCCGTTGAGTTTGTAAAGACCTTTGACGGCAGCAACAGCGTCACCAAAGCCGAGGGTGAAACCGCGCGACTGCGCCTGGAGTTGAGAAACTTTTCCACTTCAGTACTGTCCGGTGTTGCCTTCAGTGATGACCTGCCCAGCGTATCCGGCAATCCGTTCCAGCAACTGCGCATAGCGACACCCGCAAACATCAGTAACAGTTGTGGTGGCTCGGTGGTGGCAATCGCAGACACCACCTCTCTGGAGCTGGACAACGGCACAGTGCCGGCCTTCACCGGCACTGCCGGTGCCTGCGCCATTGAAGTGGATGTTGTCGGCCCGGCGGGCGTGTACCTCAACACCGGACGGGTGACCGGCGGTCAGCGCCTGAATGCTGATGGTTCTCCCACCCTCATCTCTCCGGGAAGCGTACTGACGGATACCGCCACGCTGTCGTATCAAAGCGTGCTTGTCGCCAGCAAAAGCTTTGCACCAGATCGCACCGGCTCCGGGGGCGTGTCCACGGTTTCCATTGCATTGGAAAACCGAAGTGCCGACAAGCCGCTTACCGGCATAGCAGTCAACGACCCGCTGCCGGCAGGCATGTTGGTAGCAACGCCAGCCAACGCCTATACCACCTGTGCCGGAACACCCGTGATCAATGCAGTATCGGGAGCCGATACAGTATCACTCAGCGGTGCCACGCTGCCTGCTGGCGCGCGTTGTGCGCTGCTGTTCGATGTCGTCGCGACTGGCACTGCGGACTGGACCAACACCATACCTGCGGGCAACATCACGGCGGACAGAAGCATTCTCAATACCACGCCTGTCAGTGCCACCCTGCTCTACGATCCGCCCGCCGAGCCTTCCATATCAAAGCAGATAGACCCGGGTTCGATAGTGCCTGGACAGTCAGCATTACTGACCATCACCCTCACCAACGGGGCTAACCCGCTCACCGAAGTCGGCGTGGTTGACTGGTTTACAGAAGACGGCCTTCCTACCGGTGCGGATAACGGTATGCGTATTGCGCCCGTACCTGCTGCCAGCACCAGCTGTGATTCAGGTATCGTTACCGCCCTGCCCGGTGGTCAGAGCGTGCGGCTATCCGGTGCTGCGCTTGCCGCCATGGAAACCTGTGAGGTGATGGTGCAGATCACATCGGAGTCGGTAGGTACCATCGTCAACCGGATACCCTTTAACGCCATCGAGTCAGCGCAAGGCGCAACCAACTCAAGCACCAGCGCCAGCAGCAGCCTGACGACCAGCCGTAACCTGGGGATAAGCAAGCTGTTTACCCCCACGGTTATTTCTCCAAACGAAATCTCCCGTCTGCGCATAGAGATTTTCAATGGCGATGAGACGGCGCTGAACGGCCTGAGCCTGGTTGACAACTACCCCGCTGGACTGGTGAATGCTCCCACGCCCAACCCGATTACCAATTGCGGGGGCGCTGCAGTGGTCTCGCTACCCGACTCCGCAAGCATCAGTCTCAGCAATGGCGCGCTCGCGGCGTCCGTGGGTAATGTCGCCGCCAGCTGTTTTATTGAAGTGAATGTGACCGCTACCAGCGAAGGGGCCTACCGCAATGAAATCCCGGCGGATACGCTGACGATTCTCGGCACGCCTGTGCCACACCCGCCCGCGACCACAACGCTGCAGGTGCGCGAGCGCATCATTGCCAATAAGGCGATCGATAACTTTACCCTGGACGCAATCGTCCCCAGTGGTTTCCTGGCCGGCACGGCTGTGCGACTACCCGGCGTGGCAGCTCCGCTAACTATCCGGCTGGAAAACCCCAACAGCATCGCCCTGACAGAGGTTCAGTTTGTCGATACCTTGCCTGAAGGACTGACACTTGCCAGCCCGCCCAACATTGCGACTACTTGCACGGATGGTGTGACGGACGGTGTCGCCAACGGCCAGGACCTGACCCTTACCGGGGCCACGCTCGCAGCAGCAGGGAATGCCGGGGCAGTGTGTACTGTTACCGCAGACGTCTTCAGCAATGTTCCCGGGATCTACACAAATGAAATACCGGCCGGGGGCGTCACCAGCCTCGAGGGAGTGGAGAATGACCCGCCTACCCAGGCACAGATTGTAGTGAGTGAGCCACCCACGATAAGCAAAGACTTTGATCCGCCGGTCATACCGCCGGGTGGCACTGCCACGCTGAGAATTGTGCTGGGCAATGACAATGATACCGCAGGCACCCTGACCGCTGATCTGGTCGACTCGTTGCCCACAACGCCGGGGGCGATGGTAATTGCTACACCGCCCAACGCCAGCACCGGCACATGTACCGGTACTCTGACAGCCAGTGCCGGTAGCGGTGCTGTGACGCTTGCCAGTGGCGCGACCATACCTGCGGGCGGCTGTGTGCTTTCCGTGGATGTCACCGCCGCGGACGCAGGGGACTACCTCAACCGTATCCCGGTCGCTGCGCTGCAAACCAACTTCGGCCCCAACGACGTCGCTACCGAAGCACCGCTGAAGATAAGCACACTGGGCTATATTTCCGGCAAGGTCTTCCTGGACAACCAGACCATGCCCAGTGGTGTCTTCATTGCCGGCGACTCGGCTCCAATCAACGGCAACACGATACAACTATTCACTGGCACGGATTGCAGCGGAGTGCCTCTGCAGACAGCGGCGACAGATGCACAGGGAAACTATCTGTTCAGTGACCTGACTGCCGGTACCTACTCAGTCTGCCAGCCGACACAGCCGCCGGGAACAGCAGCCAATCCCTCTGCGCTCACCAGCCAGATAACCGGTATCGTGCTTGGAGACAACGCCGGGAATGCCGGTGAAGTAGGCGGCTCTCCTGACAATAACTTCTCCGAAGTGTTGCCAGCGACATTGAGCGGAAACGTGTATTTCGACCGCAACGATGACGGCATTCTCGATGCAGGCGAGCCCGGAATCGGCAGCGTGGAAATTCGCTTGAGCGGCCCGGTAACGGCAATCACAACAACCGCGCCCGATGGTAGCTGGAGCTTCAGCGGCCTGCCCCCGGGGGAATACACCGTGACAGAAGTGCAACCGGGGGGTTGGCTGGACGGCCAGGATACCCGTGGCAACGTGGACGGCACACCGGTAGGGGATGACTCGACAAGCGATATCATCTCAGGCATTACGCTGGGCCCCGGCGATGCCGGCACGGACTATAATTTCGGCGAGGTTGCTCCCGGCACACTCACATTGAACGCCGCGTCAGTCTGCCTGAACGACGCGGCCTATGTGGACTATAGCCTCGAGGGCTTCTCTGGTGGGTCGGCGCCTCAAGTAACGGTGCGCTGGATCACCCCGGGCGGCAGAGTGGTGCAAGAGCTTGTCAACCAATCAGGTTCCGGCAGACTGCTGTGGCCAGGGGCTGCGGTCGACGCGAGTGGCACTGCCACTGGCTGGCCCGGCTGGGCCTTTATCGACGGCGATTGGGAAGAGGTACCCGATGACCGAATCCCCGAATTGACCCTCGAGGTTGAGTTCAACCCGACGGGGGTTGCCAGTGTGAGCTATCCGCCGGCGAGCTCGGCTTGTGCCGCGCAACCTGCGGGTACGTTCCGGGTACAGGCCATACCTACAAGTCCGCGCTGGCTGATGGCGCTGGCTGTGCTGTTGCTGATGGCAGCCGCGTCACCGCAACTGGCTGGCCGACGACACTAGGGTATTACCGAAACCCAACTGGATCACGGCTGGACCCTGCTACGGGGCGCCGCGATCCAGAGCGAGCCGCGCCCCACTGCCGGGGGGCACGCAGGTAAAGGTAAGCACATTCCCTGATGCCATTGCCTGCTCACGCAAAGCAGCCGGAGAGGTTTCAATACCGTTGGTGTCCAGATAGACACCTGCTTCGAGCAGTACTGCGGAGTAGCGCATGGCATCCAGTATGCCGCGAACGACGAGGTCACACTCTTCTCGCGGTTGCGTGACAACAGCCCTCGCCACCAGTAGCTCAAGGCGCTGGAGCTGATCAGCGCTGCTGCTCTCATCAATCGTTATCTGCTGGCCCACCACAGGGGCCATGTTGGAGTCCGCAGCCATTACGAAACGCACGATATCGACCTGGTTCTGCTTTTGCGGCGCGGGGAAAGTGAAAGTGGGAGACGCAAAGAAGTCCAGTAAGGTGGCGATGGACCCGTCGTGAAGATAGCCGAAGCCTTTGATCTGATCACCCTGCGCTACGCCATTACCAAGATTACCCGAGGTGCCAAACATACCCACCTTGGCATAGGCGTTGCGAAAATGAGGTATCTTGAAATTCTCCGCTATGCCAGCGCCTTCGAAACTCATCAGGCCCGATGTGCCAAACTGCTTTTGCAGTGGGTCCAGCGTATGACAGTGATTACAACTTCCGGTACCGGTTATGCCGTCAAAGTCGAAGTAGATGTCCCGTGCGCGAGCCTGCGCCGCGGTCAGCGAATTATCCAGGGAACGCACGGGATTGGGTGGAGGCGTCAAGGCCATGGCGAAGTCAGTAAAGTCCTGCATTTGAGCCGCTGATAACTCCTCGCTGCGTCCCACCAGGCCGACAAATGCCGGATTGAACTCTTTAAAGGCCGCTTCTTCGATGCTTTCCAGTTCGCCGTTGACCATCTCCCTGTCCTCACCCGTGCGGTCGCCCCGCCAGTGCTGCGGCCCGCTGTCGGCGATACCACGAAGTGTCTGCGTGGTCATGGGTCCTTTCATCGGATGAAAATGCGTGGTGGTCTTGATGCTGCGAGTAACGTACTCGTTAGGGTTTTCCTGCAACAGTGCGTCGGGGTTGCCCAGATCCCAGGCCAGCTGATCCATGTCGCCAAAGATGTGGCAACTTGAACAGGCTGATGTGCCATTAGCCGAGCTTTCACGCGCGTCGTAAAGAAAGGCCCTGCCGCGCTGAATATTCGCGGGCTCCGGGTTGAACAGCGCCAGATGGTCCAGCATTTCCCCAGACTCGGTGTTCCAAAGGGATATACCGTTATCGAACCGGGTATAAACCAACATACGTTTGCCATCCGGCGACAGGGCCAGGCCGGCGGGACCACCGGCCGGTAACTCGGCATGGAAAGCAGGGTTGGGGACGTAGTTGCCGCTGCGCAGTTGATCAGTTGGTATAGCTGCTACTTTCGCCGAGCCAAATGCGGCCACATAAAGCCTGCTGCCATCGGGGCTGACCACCAGGCTGGCAGGTTGGCTGAGGCTGCGACGCACATCAGCGTCGGGGTACGTGGCACCTTCCTCAACAGCAAAATCGATATGCTGATTAAGATGGGTGTGAGTTAGGCCGATATTGTCATTGAAAGCCTCTATCACCGTTATTCTGCTTTCAGCGATGCGCCCGCGAACGGTGGTCGCAGTTTCCCCCGGTCCCTCAAAACGTATGTGGTTAAGAGATTCCAGGTTACTCACGTAGAGCTCACCACTCTGCGGATTGCTGGCCATGTTAAACAACACCGTGCCCACGCCGCTGGTCTGCTGAACCACCGCTGGTATATCGGCAGTGGCATCTATAGCAAACACATCCAGATCGGGGAGATCAAACATCACCGCATTGGACCAGTCCGTGTTGTCTTCATCCAGCCAACCAGAGGCTTCTTTCTTCACGATCAAGGCTGTATCCGGTTGCCTTGCCCCCTCCGCATTTTCCAGCGGCGCGGGTTTGGCATTGCTGACCACATCCTGGGACAAACTGGTGGTACCGTTACCGGACATGAAAGCAGCAGCGTACACGGTGGAGCCGTCAGCTGAGGCTGCCAGTGCTCTGGGGGAATCGGCAAACAGGTTTATGATCGCCAGTGGACTGCCGTTGAGGCTGTTATCAAGCTGCTCGCGCTCGAATACCCATACGTCTGCGCGGCCGATCCCTGCGCGCGTGAGATCATCAGCACGAAAAGACGGGTGGTTCTGCCCACGATAAGCTGCGGTGATAAACGCACGGTTGCCATTTTCCCCGGCGAAAACAATATCTCTGGGCTCGTCACCCACCTGTAAAGTGCGCTTCACATAGGGTATGGCACCCAGATCGACAATACTGACGGAGTCGCTGAGGTGATTGACCACCCACGCCTCGGACGGGCTGGAAAACGCTACTGCCACCGGCTCCATCCCGACCATTACGCTGGACTCCAGAGCAAGTGAGTCGCCGCTGACACGGTATATTTCCAGACAATTGGCCGGTGCATTGGCAACCAGCAGACGAGAGCCATCTTCACTAAGGGCGAGCGGACGCACCGGACCGCTTTCAAACAGGGTGTAACTGCCCGGCGCTTGATCTGCCGTTAACGTGGCCGCCGCGCTTCCACAGGCGAAGGCTTCCTGGGGAATCGGTGCAGGTGCGGGCGGTACCGGGTCCACAGGCGTGGGATCACTGGGTGCGGGCGTTGGCTGGGCAGTGCCAGAAGAGGATGAGCCACCTCCACACGCTGCAAGGAGAAGCAGGCAGGCTGCCGCTAAAAAATATTTGTGCACGCTAATGACCCCTCTATTTTACTGATTATTTCGCTTGTGCATGGGCGTGAACCGGGGAGCAGAACGAAAAAAGCCCCGGCACAGGCCGGGGCTTTTTCTCAAGAACGGACACAGAGTGAACGCTGGCGCTTATCCACGACCCGCCCGATTCTTCAACTTGCGCAAAGTGGCGAGTTGGGCTGCCGCTTCAGCAAGTTGCGCAGAAGCACGACCGTAGTCAAACTCGCCGGACTGGTTAGCCAGCGCGTGTTCGGCTTCCTTACGAGCTTCCTCGGCTGCTGCCTCATCAACATCGTGCGCACGAATAGCGGTGTCAGCAAGAATCGAAACAATGCCAGGCTGCACTTCCAGGAAGCCGCCTGATACATAGAACACCTGCTCCTCACCTTCTTGCGTGAGCACGCGCACCGGTCCGGGGATAAGGCTGGTCAACAAGGGAGCGTGTCCGTAGCTTACGCCAAGCTCACCTTCTCCGCCCGTGGCCACCAGCATCTCCACCAGGCCGGAGAAGATTTCTTCTTCGGCGCTGACGATGTCGCAGTGAATTGTCATTGCCATAATACCGGCCTCTCTAAACTACGACTGACTTACAGGTTTTTCGCTTTCTCGACAGCTTCTTCGATGCTGCCAACCATGTAGAACGCCTGCTCTGGCAGGTGGTCATACTCGCCTGCGAGAATGCCTTTAAAGCCTGCAATGGTGTCCTTCAGGGAGACATACTTACCGGGTGAACCGGTAAATACTTCCGCCACGTGGAAGGGCTGCGACAGGAAGCGCTCGATCTTACGAGCCCGGTTTACAGACTGCTTGTCCTCTTCGGACAGCTCATCCATACCCAGAATCGCGATAATGTCCTTCAGCTCCTTATAGCGCTGCAGAACAGACTGAACACCACGGGCTGTCTCATAGTGGTCTGTCCCGATGATCAGCGGGTCAAGCTGACGGGAAGTTGAATCCAGAGGATCAACAGCAGGGTAAATACCGCGCGCGGCAATGTCACGTGACAGTACAACGGTAGAATCCAGGTGAGCAAACGTGGTTGCAGGTGACGGGTCAGTCAAGTCATCCGCTGGCACGTATACCGCCTGGATAGACGTAATAGAGCCCACCTTGGTAGAGGTGATCCGTTCCTGCAGCACACCCATCTCTTCGGCCAGCGTAGGCTGGTAACCCACCGCGGAAGGCATACGGCCCAGCAGTGCCGATACCTCAGTTCCCGCCAGCGTATAACGGTAGATGTTGTCGACAAACAACAGTACGTCACGGCCTTCATCACGGAACTTTTCAGCCATCGTCAGGCCGGTCAAAGCGACACGGAGGCGGTTGCCGGGGGGCTCATTCATCTGTCCGTAAACCATGGCCACTTTCGAGTTGGAGAAGTTCTCAACGTCTACAACGTTGGACTCCTGCATTTCGAAATAGAAGTCGTTACCTTCGCGAGTACGTTCGCCAACACCGGCAAATACGGACAGGCCACTATGCTCGGTAGCGATGTTGTTGATGAGCTCCATCATGTTTACGGTTTTACCAACACCGGCACCGCCGAAGAGCCCTACCTTGCCGCCTTTGGCAAACGGACAAACAAGGTCGATAACCTTGATACCCGTTTCCAGCAGTTCGTCGGAGGCCGCAAGCTCTTCATACGTGGGAGCCTTGCGGTGAATCGAAGCGCGCTCCTGCTCACCAATAGGACCACACTCGTCTATCGGGTTGCCGAGTACATCCATGATGCGACCCAGAGTCTCGATACCAACAGGTACAGAGATGGGTGCACCGGTGTTCTCGACCGCAAGGCCACGGCTGACGCCTTCAGAAGAACCCATGGCAATCGCGCGCACCACACCGTCACCCAACTGCTGCTGGACCTCCAGCGTCAGGTCTTTTTCAGGCACTTTAAGTGCGTCGTATACCTGCGGTACGTCATCGCGTGGAAACTCCACGTCGATGACCGCGCCGATAATTTGTACGATACGTCCGCTGCTCATGTTCGGATCCTCTATATCAAAGTTCAATTTTGCTAACCGGGGACAGACCACGTTTTCTCTGGTTGTTAAAACGTGGTCTGTCCCCCATTTGTTTGTCGCTTAGCTGATCGCCGCGGCGCCGCTCACAATCTCGGACAGCTCCTGGGTGATCGCTGCCTGGCGCGCCTTGTTGTAAATCAACTGCAGGTCATCAATGAGGTCGCCAGCGTTGTCGGTTGCGTTCTTCATCGCCAGCATACGGGCAGCCTGCTCGCAGGCGCCGTTTTCCACGACCGCCTGATAAACCTGCGACTCGATGTAACGCGTCAGCAGGCCTTCCAGCAGTTCGCGCGCATCGGGCTCATAGATGTAGTCCCAGTGGTGAGCCATCTCGTCAGATTCAGCGGCTTCAAGCGGAAGCAACTGCTCTACAGATGGTTGCTGAGTCATGGTGTTGACGAACTCATTGCTCACCAGAAAAAGCCTGTCTATCGAGCCCTCTTCGTAGGCGTCGAGCATGGCTTTTACACCACCGATCAGGTCCGCCAGCGAGGGCTCTTCACCGAGATCCCTGACCGCCGCTATCACGTTGCCGCCGTAGCTATTGAAGAATGCCGTAGCCTTGGCGCCCACCAGACTCAGGTCGATGCCTATGCCCTGGTCATTCCACTCTTTCATCGACTTGATAGCAGCCTTGAACAGGTTGATATTCAAGCCACCGCACAAGCCACGATCAGTTGAAACAATAATGTATCCAACGCGCTTCACTTCACGCGTCTCCATATACATATGCTTGTACTCTGGTGCGGCGTTCGCGATATGGCCGACTACCGAGCGCATGCGCCGCGCGTAGGGCTTGCCCAGTTGCATGCGGTCCTGAGCTTTACGCATCTTGCTCGCTGCGACCATTTCCATGGCTGATGTGATCTTCTGCGTGCTCTGGATGCTCGAGATCTTGGTGCGAATTTCTTTTCCGGCTGCCATCTAGCGGTCCTCGGATCTACCAGGTCTGGGTAGACTTGAACGTTTCGATCGCGGACTTGAAAGCGCCCTCAATCTCGTCGTTATAGTCACCGCTCTCAACAATGCCGCTCATCAGGTCGCTATGCTCAGCATGCATAAACGACAGCAATGCGCTTTCGAAATCACCAATTTTGGCAACCTCTACATCTTCCAGGAAGCCTTTGTCGGCTGCATACAGCAGCAGGCCCATTTCTGCGATGCTCTGCGGTGAATACTGCTTCTGCTTCATCAATTCGGTCACGCGCTCACCGTGGTCCAGCTGGGCCTTGGTCGCGTCATCCAGGTCAGAGGCAAACTGGGAGAAAGCAGCCAGCTCACGATACTGTGCCAGTGCGGTACGAATACCACCGGACAGCTTCTTGATAATTTTGGTCTGCGCCGCACCACCTAC
>JAUIIQ010000114.1 GCA_030431585.1 Gammaproteobacteria bacterium
GGCTCGGTGCCAGTGAGGAACAACTCGATTTCCCGATAATCTTCGCTTCCGCAATAGAGGGTGTTGCGGGCCTGGATCACGAAGACATGGCGGCAGATATGCAGCCACTTTTTGAAACCATTGTGGACAAGGTTCCCGCACCGAAGGTGAACAGTGAAGGACCTTTGCAGATGCAGATCAGCGCCCTGGATTACTCCAGCTATGTGGGGGTGATCGGCGTGGGACGTATCACGCGCGGCAAACTGACCCCCAATAGCCAGGTGACTATCGTCGACCGTGAGGGCGGCACGCGCAACGGCAAGGTGCTGCAGGTGATGGGCTACATGGGGCTGGAGCGTGTCGACGTCGACAGTGCTGAAGCCGGCGACATCGTTTGTATTACCGGCATCGACGGCCTCAACATTTCCGATACCCTGTGCACGCCCGGCCATGTGGAAGCGCTGCCCGCGTTGTCCGTAGACGAGCCCACCGTGAGCATGACGTTCCAGGTGAACGATTCGCCGTTCGCGGGCAAGGAAGGTAAATATGTTACCTCGCGGAACATCAAGGAGCGGCTGGAGCGAGAGCTTATCCATAACGTGGCCTTGCGTGTTGAGCCAGGCGACACTCCGGACAAATTTAAAGTGTCGGGCCGTGGTGAGCTGCACCTGTCAGTACTGATCGAATCAATGCGTCGGGAGGGGTTTGAGCTGGGCGTGTCGCGCCCGGAAGTCATCCAGAAAGAGATAGACGGCCAGATGCAGGAGCCCTACGAGCAACTGGTTATAGATTGTGAAGAGCAGCATCAGGGCTCGCTGATGGAGGAGCTTGGTCTGCGCCGCGCTGAGCTGGAAAATATGGTCCCGGATGGCAAGGGCAGGGTGCGTCTTGAGTTCGTTATTCCGGCCAGGGGCCTTATCGGCTTCCGTTCGCAGTTCCTGACCATGACCTCCGGCAGCGGCATTCTGACCCACGTTTTCGATCATTATGGACCGGTGAAAAATGCCGAGATAATCCATCGTCAGAACGGCGTGCTGGTATCGATGGTCAAGGGCAAGACGCTTGCGTACGGCCTGTTCAACCTGCAGGACCGTGGACGCCTGTTCATTGATCCGAATATAGATGTGTACGAGGGGCAGATTATAGGCCTGCATAGCCGTAATAATGATCTTACGGTCAACCCCACCAAGGCCAAGCAGCTCACCAACGTGCGCGCGTCGGGCACCGACGAAGCGTTGACGCTGACGCCGCCCGTCAAGCACACCCTGGAGCAGGCGCTGGAATTTATCGAGGATGATGAATTGGTGGAAGTGACACCGCAAAGTATACGCCTGCGCAAGAAGATGCTGCAGGAGCACGAGCGTCGCCGCGCCGGGCGTGTCTAACCACGGCGTTTGCGGTGAAAGCTCTGATACAGCGGGTAAGCTCCGCCAGCGTGCAGGTGGGCGGAGAGACTGTAGGTGAAATTGGCCGTGGCATGTTGGTATTTCTCGGCCTGGACCAGCAGGATGACGAGCCAACTGCATTGAAGATGATCGACAAGCTGCTCGCTTACCGATTGTTCCCGGATGAGCAGGGGCGCATGAACTGTTCGCTGATGGACGTGCAGGGCGGACTACTGCTGGTTTCGCAGTTCACCTTGTCTGCCGATACGCGCAAGGGGCTCAGGCCCGGGTTTTCTGCGGCCATGCAACCGGCACAGGCGCAGGAGCTGTACAACTACTTCCTGCAGAGCTTGCAACAGCGCCATGCGCCTGTTGCATACGGGCAGTTCGGAGCGGATATGCAGGTCAGCCTGTGCAATGACGGTCCGGTCACATTTATGCTGGAGATGTAGCCAGCGTCATTTCCAGGTGGGGTATGCCGTCCAGGTCATACACATCGCCTTCCGTTGCGAAACCCAGGGCCTGATAGAACTGCTGCAGATGTGCCTGTGCGTGAATGCGAATACCTGACTGTGGCCAACGTTGCAGGTTGTGGGTAATGCCGCGGCGCACCAGTTCCTGCCCCAGGTTGTTGCCACGTGCACCCGGGGCAACCACAATGCGGCCCAGTGTGCTTTCAGGCTCCTGCAGTCCGGGAGGCAGGCAGCGTTGGTAGGCGAGCAGGCTGCTATCCTGCCATAGCAGTATATGTATGGCTTCCTGGTCCAGATCGTCGTTATCGACATAGACACAGTTCTGTTCCACGGCAAAGACTTCCTGGCGCAGTTTCAGTGCCGCGTAAAGCTGGCGGTTGCTCAGTCCGTCGAAGTGGGTTGTCTGCCATTGCCTTGACACTGCACTGATCCCTCTTTTCACGTGTTCGGCCTTTCTCCGGTGATGGAGATGTTGCTACTATAGGTACGTTTTTACCGCAATGACAGGGAGCGTCGATGTCGGTTATCAGAGCGTCGACCAGCAGGTACGGCGACCCAGTTGGAGAAACTGCCGATGTTGGCAACCGCGGAGCTGGGCCCGGATTTTGCGATCCTTGGCCAGCAATACAAGAAACTGATCAGCGCATTGGTGGAAGTGGTCAATATGCCCGCGGTACCGGTAGAGGTCGCCCCGGTTGCTGATGGCAACTTCCGCGGGTTTGATGGCAACCAGTTTTACGTGGTTGAACGCGGATCTCTGACCGCGCGTTACCAGGACAAGACCGTCTACTTGCTGGAAGAGGGGGATATCCTGTTGCCTGACATTGCCGGTATGGGCGACGCCAGCGTGGCGGTGTTCTATGGCAGTGATAGTGGCGCGAAGCTGGGCGCCTATCCGGCGCTTGAGTTTATGCGACGCGTATTTGCCGATCAGGCGGCAACCAAGCTGTGGACAAGGCTTCTGGTCACTTACGCCGGCATTATGCTGCGCATCACGGCTGCAAATATCCAGGACCAGGCGGAAGCCACGCCGGGGTTTGAGGTGTACGAGCCCGGCGACGTTATTATTCGGCAGGGCGAACGAGCAGACTACGTCTTCAATATGTCTGCCGGAGTCGCCGAAGTGGTGGTAGACGGTGTGGTGGTGGGGCGCATCGGGGAGGGAGAGATTTTTGGTGCAATGGCGGCGCTTACGCATGCGGATCGCAGTGCTACGGTGCGAGCCAAGACCACCTGCTCGGTAGTGAAAGTTCCCAAGGAGCAGTTCACCGAGCTGATCAAAAACAATCCTGCGACCATTCACAGCCTGTTGATCGATATGGCGAACTCCATCGTCAACCTGAATGAGCAGCTGGTTGGGTTGCGCGGATAGGCTGAGCGTTTATCTTGTAAGTTTTTAGCAGCAGCGTCGCCTGACCAGGTGGCGTTTCTCCGGATCACATCTTTACGGAAACAGCATGTCAGATATTGCAGAAATCGACGAAAACGGCATCGAGCAGGTGTCGCTCAAGCATTACGCTGAAAAGGCCTACCTGGACTATTCCATGTACGTCATTCTCGACCGTGCCCTGCCTCACGTGGGGGACGGACTGAAGCCAGTACAGCGGCGTATTGTCTATGCCATGAGTGAGCTGGGCCTGAAAGCAACGGCCAAGTTTAAAAAGTCCGCGCGCACCGTGGGCGATGTGATCGGTAAGTTCCACCCTCATGGTGACAGCGCGGCCTATGAGGCCATGGTGTTGATGGCACAGAACTTCAGCTACCGTTATCCGCTGGTAGATGGTCAGGGCAACTGGGGTTCACCGGACGACCCCAAGTCTTTCGCGGCAATGCGTTATACCGAGTCGCGGCTTACCGCTTACGCAGACGTGCTGCTTGCGGAACTTGGCCAGGGCACGGTCGATTGGGTGCCCAACTTTGACGGCACCCTTGAAGAGCCTTCCGTGCTGCCGGCCCAGGTTCCCAATGTTCTGCTTAATGGCACTACCGGTATTGCGGTGGGTATGGCGACCGATGTGCCGCCGCACAACCTCAGGGAAGTTGTTGCCGCAACCGTACATCTGCTGGAGTCGCCGAAAGCGACTGTCGCCGAGCTGTGCGAACATGTGCTGGCCCCGGATTTTCCCACCGACGCGGAGATCATTACGCCGCGTGAAGAAATTATAGCGCTGTACGAAAGCGGCCGCGGCGGCTTGAAAATGCGTGCGGTGTGGGAGCAGGAGAACGGCGACATCGTTATCAATGCTCTGCCTCACCAGGTTTCCGGTTCCAGGGTGCTGGAACAGATTGCCCAGCAGATGCAGGCGAAGAAATTGCCTATGGTTGCGGACCTGCGCGACGAATCAGACCACGAAAATCCGACACGGCTGGTGATCGTGCCGCGATCCAACCGGATAGACGTGGAGGCGGTGATGAACCACCTGTTCGCCACCACTGACCTGGAGCGCAGCTACCGGGTGAACCTGAATATGATCGGCATCGACGGTCGCCCGGGGGTCAAGGGGCTGGACCGCATTATCCGGGAGTGGCTCTCATTTCGCACAAGCACCGTGCGCAGACGCCTTGAGCACCGCCTTGAGCGCGTGCAGCGTCGCTTGCAGATCCTTGAGGGGTATCTGGTTGCCTACCTTAATATAGACGAGGTCATTCATATCATTCGCACTGAGGACAAGCCCAAGCCTGCCTTGATGCAGCGCTTCGGCATTTCCGACATACAGGCCGAAGCGATACTGGAGCTGAAGCTGCGCAACCTCGCCAAACTCGAGGAAATGAAGATACGCGGTGAGCAGACGGAGTTGGAGTCGGAGCGTGATCAGCTGGAGAAAATTCTCGGCAGTGCCGCACGCCTTAAAACGCTGATCAAGAAAGAACTGCTCGCGGTGGCTGAACAGTTTGGCGACCCGCGCCGTTCACCTCTGGTTGAGCGTGGCGAGGCGCGGGCATTCAGCGAACTGGAACTGATGAGCGCAGACCCGATCACGGTGGTGATGTCTGAGAAAGGCTGGATACGTGCTGCCAAGGGGCACGACATTGACCCCCAGGCCCTGAGTTACAAGTCAGGCGACGGCTACAAGATGTCCGTTCATGGTCGCAGCAATCAGCCCACAGTGATTCTGGATTCTACCGGTAGAGCCTATACGGTACCCTCGCATAACCTGCCCTCCGCTCGCGGCCAGGGTGAACCGGTGACCGGCCGAATCAATCCACCCTCGGGCGCAACCTTTGAGGGCTTGATGATGGGAGCGGACGATGCGCTCTACCTTTTGGCGTCAGACGCTGGTTACGGTTTCGTTGCCAGGCTCTGCGACCTGCAGACCAAGAACAAAGCGGGGAAGGGTGCCCTGAACCTGCCCAAAGGCAGCGCGGTATTGCAACCTGCTGCCATTCCCACACAGGAAAATGCCTGGGTCGCTGCAGTATCCAATGAAGGGCGCCTGCTGGTGTTCCCGCTGGAAGATCTGCCGCAAATGGCCAGAGGCAAGGGTAACAAGATCATCGGCATACCCTCAGCCCGCGTGCAAGCGCGAGAGGAATTCGTGGTCGCCGTTAAAGTGCTAACGGAAAAGGATGCCCTGGTGGTTTACGCCGGGAAGCGCCACCACAAGTTAAAGTTCTCAGATCTGGAGCATTACCGCGGCGAACGCGGCCGACGTGGCAACAAGTTGCCCAGGGGCTTCCAGAAAGTGGATGCTATGGTGGTTGAGAGCCAGGGCTGTTAATTGGCGCCTGGGGTGCAGGTGTTTTTCGTATGTTGAACCGGGCCGCTCCTTTTATCGGTTGTTCCGCATGGTCATTTTAAAAATGCCTGGCGCAGCAGTAGTAAACCGCTGCCGGAAAATGTGCGAAGGCCATGGATGGCCGAAGCCCAAGCCTGTCATGGATGACGCGTTTTGGCGATTTTCCGGCAGCGGCTTACTACTGCTGCGTCATAGCCTGATAACGCCAATGCCTCACAAAAACCCAGGATCCATCAAGCGCTTCAGGATCAGCTGCAATTGCCGTTCAAGTAAATCCTGGTACGGCCCGGCAAAGCTTTCCAGCATCGCGTAATCCATCACTTCGGTGGCCTGCAATTGCAGGCGCCCGTCAATATCTGTGTCGTCAATCACAGACGGTGAAAGCAGGATTTTCGGTGGCTTGCTGGCGCAGACGGTCTGTAAGTCGTCCAGGGTGTGCTGCATATACAGGCCGGGATAAATGTCGCGGGCGTCGCCTATGCCCAGCTCACTTTCAGAGATAGCCATGGACATCTTCATCGACAGGGTCATCGACTGTTCCAGCTCGGCCGCCACGGAGCGAATCAGCCAGGCGCAGGAGGCCGCGCGGAAGGGTGCGCTGCCGGCCTTGTTTGGCCCGCTGAAGTAGACCGCCAGAGCAAACTGGCGAGTGACCTGTAGATCTCCACCATAGAACCCCGCCGCTGCATAGATCACCTGGTGCAGGCGATCCGCATAGCGGTGCAAAGACTGTTCGTCCAGCGTATCGACATAGCTGGCGAGGCTCTCAAGTTGCAGATATAAAACCGCCGTGGCGCGATAGTTCTCCTCCCGCGGCTCCGTATCGTTGCGTGCGCGCAGTAGATCCATTGGCAGGGCAGCCGCGCGCTTTTCCAGCAAGCTCAGCTCGTTTGAGCCCGGGCTGGCAGGCGGGGCGTCCTCCAGCGCTAAAGTACGGGACAGGCGACCTATACGATGACCAAGGCTTTTGCCAAAACGTGAACCCACACCATAGGCTGCGAGGCTCAGGAGTATCGAGAGCCCCAGCAGGCTGAGCACAAAGCGCTGGTGCGCCGCGCTGGCAGATTCGCTGCTGGTGGTTACCCTCACTTCACCTGCAACGTCGCTCTCGATCAGTACCGGCGCGCGGTACTGGTTGAGGCTTTGTCCCATTGCCTGGCCCGCTTCACCCAGAGCCTTGCCCTCCACATCAAAAATGGTTACCAGGACGGCGGGAGAGGTGTCCACGAAACGTTGCAGTGAGGCGGTGATGCTGAGCAGGTCACCGGTTTCAAGAGACGTGCTTACGCGCCGGGCTATCTGGTGTGCCAGGGCGTTGCCCAGCTGTGCCTGCTGCTCCCCTTGCAGGTGCTTGCTGGAGATCGCTGCAAGGGCGACCAACGCCAGACTGACCACCAGGCACAGTCCGGCTGCAACGGCTGCCAGCTGTTGGTTAAGAGGGGCGTTTTTCAGGCGATTCAACACGGTAAACTGTCTTGGCTTGTTCGTCCGCAGTATAAACCAGGTACCTTGCCAACAGGGCGTTTTTCTCTGGCTTAAGTCCCGCTTCCTAGTGCGCAGCCTGCCGGGTAGAATATCGGGCTTTTGAGCCAGCCTTGGAATTCCCTTGAGCCAGATCCTGTTAATTACTATCTCCGGCGCGGATCATCCTGGCGTGACCGCAGGGATCACGGCGATTCTTGCCCGCCACAACGTGAACATTCTCGATATAGGACAGGCTGTTATCCATGCCACCTTATCCATGGGTGTGTTGGCAGAGCTGCCGGATGGCAGTCTCCGCCAGCAGGTGGCAGATGAGGTTGAACGCTGCGGTCGCGACCAGGGTCTGCATGTGCGCATAGCAGACGTTGCCGAAGAGAGCTACGGCCAGTGGGTGGAGGCCCAGGGTCGGGCGCGGTATATCGTCACTCTGCTGGCACGCAAGATTACCGCAGATCAGATAGCCAGGGTGACCGAGGTGGTATCACGACACGGTCTGAATATCGATGGCATCAACAGACTCTCGGGGCGCATACCGCTGGGGGACTTGCCCGCCCTGTCCCGGGCTTGCGTGGAGTTTTCCGTGCGTGGCCCGTTGACAGACTCATCTGCCTTCCGCCGGGATCTGCTCGAAGTGGCGGGCGCTCTGGAAGTGGATCTGGCATTTCAGCAGGACAATATGTATCGCCGCAACCGGCGGCTGGTGGCCTTTGATATGGACTCCACCCTGATCGAGGCAGAGGTAATAGACGAGTTGGCGGCGCGTGCCGGGGTAGGCGAGCAAGTCGCAGCAATAACCGAGCGCGCGATGCGCGGAGAGATCGACTTTTCCGCGAGCTTTCGCGAACGAGTGGCATTGCTGAAAGGCCTGGACGAACATGTACTGGCGGAGATTGCCGACGAGCTCAAGATCACAGAAGGCGCCGAACACCTTATATCCACACTGCGCACCCTGGGCTACAGAACCGCGATTCTTTCCGGTGGCTTTACCTATTTCGCCCGCTATCTGCAAAAACGGCTGGGCATGGACTACGTGCACGCCAACGAGCTCGATATTGAAGATGGAAAAGTAACCGGCAGGGTCAGCGGTGCGATTGTCGACGGCGAACGCAAGGCGCAACTGTTACGTCAGTTAGCAGAAGCTGAGGGAATCGACCTGCAGCAGGTGATCGCAGTAGGTGACGGCGCGAACGACCTGCCCATGCTGAGCACAGCGGGTCTCGGCATTGCCTTCCACGCCAAGCCGCTCGTGCAGCAGTCCGCTGAACAGTCGATCTCCACGCTGGGACTGGACGCCATTCTTTACCTGCTGGGCTTTAGTGACCGCTATCAGGAGCGTTTCTGAAGAGCCTAGCCCGCGCCAGTGTCAGCGGCAGGTCAGATATTGCTCCAAAGCGAATCATAGGACGCATCCAGGGGGCCGCTCTTGTCTTCAGCGAGCACTTCACCCAGCTGCTTGATGTAGCGGAAGTCAAACTGCGCATAGCTGGCTGTAGCGGCCACTTGCCGGGTGAGCTGGATGAAGAAGCTTTCACCATTGCGCAGCAGCGAGATTTTTTGCCGTTCCCGAAAGCCGGCCCTGGGGGTGATCAGCGTGTGAGGCTGTCCCACTAGAGTGATTTCCGGCAGTAGAAGCACCCTTTGCGGGGCAGACGTCTCGCCTTTCTTGCTGTGGATCATCGCACCGTAGGCGACGGCGTGCGGACTCAGCAGTTCCAGCCCGATCAGGGTGCTCGCGTTTTCCAGGCGGCTGACCCAGCGGATAACCGCTATAGACCAACTGCTCCCCTGCTCCTCACGAACCGACGCAATGGCTCCGGCGCGGACCTCTTCCGGCAGGCTGCCGCTCCACTCCAGGCAGTAGCCCCCGGGACTGGCGTTAATGGTATTGACCCGGTAGATGGGGTAGCTGCGCTCCGGCGGATCTTCGGCATCTTCATCGGTGATGGCGCGAAGGCTGCGCTCGTCGAGATCAATGCTATGGCTCAGTGCGGCCTCAGCCGCGTTCGCGGAGCTCTCGCGCACGAAATCTTTTTCCGGGTTGGCCCTGCGCCAGGGGTCATGGACTGATTTGTCTCCTTGCAGGAAAGGGTTGCCACCGGTTCTCTCGCTTTCGCTGGGAATATAGTCGTCGCCATGAAGCAGGTGTTCAAAGTGCCGGGTGCCCGCGGCATGGAAGTGAGCGGCGCCAAGACCTACGCTGATGGCCAAAGGCATCTGACTGCGCACGCGGTTGAAGTTGCGCATACTCATACTGCCAAGCGAGTCAATAAGATGGCTGAGCATATTGGAGGGTAGCGTTTGCCCATCGCTGAGCTTGATGCCAGGTTTACCCTGGGCATTGTCTTTGTCGACCAGCTGGTGCAGGTGTTCGATCAGGGCATCAGTGTTGATGTGTCGCAGGTGACTGCTGCCCTGGCTGCCGTACAGCGCGCTGTATAGCGGTGGTTGGTCACTATCGAGATCAACGAGGAATAGCCCTTTCATGTTGTCCTGGGTGCCTATTTCAACATCGGCGCTCCACTGGGCCAGAGCGGTGTAAACGGCGAGCATGTCTGATTGGCGCAACTGGTTGGGCTTGGTGCATCCCAGCATCAGCACCTGTAAATACGTAGCGGTGATTGAGGTGGCGGCACCGCTACTGCTGGTAACTGGCAGTGTGGCCAGACCCTGCCGCTCAGCCAGCGCATAGAGTTGATGCAACGTCAACCAGCCGCCCAGCGCCACGGGGCGATAGAGCTGGAAGCTGAGCAGGATACTGCGGCCGGTGAATTCCAGGCCGCAGCGTATCGCTTCGCCCAGCAAGCGTGCCGGGTTGGCGTCCCGGACGCTGTCGGGATCACGCACTATGTCTACCGCCAGCACGGAATAGGCGCTGGTCAACTCACCGTAGAGATTGTCGGTAAGTTCTGCCAGCTGACGCGGTTCTTCGGGCATAACCAGTGGTTGATGCAAAAACCGCTTGGAGAGATTGGCGAGTGTGACCTGCAGGCTGCCGGATAGAGCCGCCAGAACGTCGTGGCGCACTGTTGGCGGTATTTTGCAGTGATTGAGGTCGCGAAGGGCTGCAAGCAACTGAGTGGCGACCGCGCGGGTATTAGCCACGGGAAGCTGCTGCGCCCAGTTTTCGGCCGCTTCGCGCTCAAGTTTGAAGTGCTCGAACTGCTCCAGGTGTTGTTGCGGAATCTTTAGTCTTATTGGCTTACCGTTGTCCATATCACCGGTCCGGTTTTATCCCTGGTTGCAACCAGATACATGCACCAAGGTTAGCCCATTTTTCGCTGCCGCGGCCAGCGACAATCGCAGCAATCTCCCCAAGACTGGCTCACTGAGGTATCATTGGCGCCCACTTTTTGAGCACAGACTAAACGGTAGCACCATGGCGAACTACTCAACCAATGAATTCCGCTCCGGCCTCAAGGTCATGCTGGACGGCGAGCCCTGCAGTATTCTGGACAACGAATTTGTCAAACCCGGCAAAGGGCAGGCCTTTAATCGCGTAAAATTGCGAAACCTCAATAGCGGTCGGGTTTGGGAGCGAACGTTCAAGTCGGGCGAGTCTCTTGAGGGCGCCGATGTGATGGATCGCACCATGGAATACCTGTATACCGACGGCGAGTTCTGGTACTTCATGGAACCTGATACCTTCGAACAGTATCAGGCCGATGCCAAGGCGGTGGGCGATGCGCACTTGTGGTTGAAAGAGCAGGAGCGCTGTGAGGTGACGCTGTACAACGATTCACCGCTGTCCGTTGCGCCCCCCAACTTTGTAGAGCTGGAAATCATCGAGACAGACCCCGGTCTTAAGGGTGACACTGCCCAGGGCGGCAGTAAGCCGGCCACACTCAGCACCGGTGCCGTAGTCAAAGTCCCCTTGTTTCTCAGCCAGGGGGAAGTGATCAGGGTGGACACCCGAACCGGTGAGTATCAGGGTCGCGCCAGCAAGTCCTGATCCGGCAG
>JAUIIQ010000115.1 GCA_030431585.1 Gammaproteobacteria bacterium
TGGCGCGGACATGCCGCCGGTGTTCACCGAATTGTGCGAGCTGTACCTGACCCACGAGGATGCCATTCAACAGATATGGCGGGAAGGAGAGACCACGCTTATCCACGGGGATGTGCATGACGGCAACCTGTTCTACGACAGGAGGGCGGGTGCACCGGGGTTTCTGGATTGGGCACTGCTGGCCGAGGGGCCGGCCATGCGTGATGTGGGCTATTTTCTGGCGGGCACGCTGACGCCTGATGCGCAGCGTGAATACAGCCCCGCGTTGCTCGCATTCTATCGTTCCCGGCTGCAGGAGGAGGGAGTGCGGGTCCCTGTTGCGGCGGATCTCGAGCGGCAATACGCCATTCAGGCGGTATACCCCTGGCTGGGAGCCGCGGTCACCCTGGCTATGGGAAACGCCTGGCAGCCAAGCCGATATGTGCTGGCGACGCTGGATAGATTACACCGGAATATCAACACCCTGAATTCGCTGCCACTGTTGCGAGAGTGCCTGAGCTGAGCCTGTCAGGCGCGCCTAGAACTCTGGGCCGACAGTGATGTAGATCTGGAAAGAGTCTTCAGCATCGTCCAGTGGAAAACCTACGTCTATGCGCGCCAGTCCCACGGGTGACCGCCAACGTAGCCCAAAACCGGCTCCCAGTTTTTCGCCTATGTCATCGAAATCATTGAAGGCATTACCCGCGTCGAGAAACACCGCCGCGCTGAAGTTGGCGATGAACTCGTGCTCATACTCGACACTGGCAACAGCCAGATGCTTGCCGCCGGTAATGGTGTCTGCAGCGAACAACTCCTCAAAGCCATAGCCGCGCACACTGCGAGCGCCACCTGCACGAAACTCGAAATACTCCGGCATCTGGTTAAAGTTGATTCCCAATGCGTTGTCGCTGTCGGCCTCGCTGTAGCCCCAGGCCGAGCGCAACAACAACCTGTTCGTGTCACCCATCGGGAAGATGTTCCAGGTGTTGAGGCGCGCCTGCCAGAAGTTGATGTTTGACCCAAGGCTTTCATCGGTGCCCAGAAATTCCAGGTTGTAGTAGTCGCCGCGTCGAATGTAGAGAGGATCGTCATAGCGGCGCAGATTCAGCCTTAATCGCGGCACCAGTGCCTGGAAGTCGGGTGACAATGTGTCATAGGTTTCCTGGCCAATCAGCTCTATCAATGTGTTTTGCGCGGCATCGGGCAGATTTCCGAACAACACTTCGAATACATCATAGGTCTCACCAACCAGCGACAGGCCCATACTGCGTCGGAACTCAAAGCCGCCCCATTCTCTATAGGGCAAGTGCCAGAAAAGGGAGGCAAGGTTGGTGGCAATACGGGTTTCGCCGCCTTCCTCCAGATCAACTTCTTCGAAGGTAAGTTCTTTACTTTCATGGCGCGCTACAAACTCCAGGCTGCTGCCAGCAAGGGGGTCCATGGGAACGGTATAGCTGGCGTCTCCTGCCAGTCTCTTGCGTTCCTCCACAACGGTCCCGCCCAGGGTGAAGTGCTGTCCTCTGCGCCCTGCGTAGCGTCGGGTCCAGTCGAGCTGCACGCCCAGGCCGTAGTCGGTACCCCAGCCCATTCGACCGCGATAGCGGTTGGGCTTGAACGGCGCCAATTCAATATGCAGGGGTACCGCAGCTTGCGTTGTATCGCCTGCTTCACCGCGAATGATAGACACTTCGCGGAAATGCCCGCTCTTGCTGAGCGCGACGCGTTGGCGGGAGACTGTCGCCGGATCATAGGGGGCACCCTCCTGGATCAGCAGGTAGCGTGAAAGATACGTCTTGCTCAACCGGGTATCGCCAAAGGAGACCGGGCCAAAGGTGTATCGCGGCCCGCTTACCAGTTGCAGCGTGACCGCTGCCGTGTAGTCAGCCAGATCAACTTTCACCTGATGCTGGCCAAGCCTGGCATCGAGGTAACCCTCGCTGCGGGCTTGCTCCAGCAAGGCATCCCTGGCCTGTTCGTAGCGACGGTGATCCAGCACCGCGCCTTTTTCCATGTTAAACGACAATGCTGACCGGAGCCGTTCATCGCTTTCTGCGCCCGGGCCGGTAACCGATATGTCGACGCGTTCAATCCGGACTTTGTCCCCGGCGTCGATATGGTAGCTGGCTCGCCAACTGCCGTGCGTGTCGTCAGGGGGTAGCAGGCTTGTGGAAATCGTCGGCCGGTAATAACCGAAAGGTTCCAGCGCCCGGCGGATTTGCCATTGGGCTTTGTCGTGCAACGCGCGAATACCCTGCGCGTCCAGCCCCTGGTCCTGTTGCCGTTCGACAATGCTGAGCGAAGCCATGACGTTGTCCAGTGCTTCGCCGGCCAATCCGGACACGGTTACCTGTATTTTCCCTGCCCCGAAAGTGTTCATCGAGTGCATCAGCGCGAGCAACAGAGCGCACTGCACCACGGATCTGATGAAAGTGACCCTAGCGTTCATAAGTGAAGGTTACATTGATATTGTTGTCAGCTTCCCCGACGTTGGCACCGAGGCCATAGCGTGGAGAAATGGTGAACAGCGAGTTGAACTCGCTGGTTTTCTCCACCATGTTGTATCCGTAGCCCACGTAAATACGTGGGCTGATATACGTGCCCAGGCCCAGGACGTTGTCTTTGGATCGAGGGGAACGACCGGTTAGCAGGTAAGACTGAATCTCGCTGGTCTCCAGCTGAGGCCTGGAAAACAGCTCCAGCACCGGCTCCAGGGCAGGGCCAGTCACGGTGACACCGGCGGCGGTCACCTGGGGATCGTTGTCGATCCAGCGCACCGCTCGCAGGTCCAGTTCGGGCTGGGTAGCCGGTACATTGGCGAAGATAATTTGCCCGTTTTCAATCTCCAGGTCCTGGCCTAGCGCGCGGAAAGTGCCGCCCTGCAGCGCCAGCCTGCCCTTGGCATTGGGAATCAACCCTGCTTGAGCCGGGGTATTGGTGAACAGGACAGCGCCGGTGATGTGGCTGACAAAACCGACCGCGTTGATATGCACATTGTCGCCCAGCACCAGCTTTACCTTGCTGTCTATCCGGAAGGGCGCGGGCTCGTTCAACAGGGTTTCCGGAGGCTCGACATTGCGGTTGATCACTACCACGTCTGCGGAAGGCGCGATGACCTGCCCGGGCGTTGCCTGCTCGTCCTCGTCGTTGCCCATTGCACCGGGGCTCAGTTCCAGCTTTGGTGTGATGGCAGCTTCAGGAATAGTCAGCTGGCCACGTAGTGACAGTGTCTCGTCCTGCCAGCCAAGCGTCAGCTCAGGTGACAGCCAGACGCGTGCATCGGGCGTAGCGTAAACCTGGACATTCTCGCCCTGCAGCTGCAAGCGGGCGCTTTGCTGCATCGGGTTGGCGCTGCCGGACAGTTGCAGCTGTCCCCGTCCCGATACCATGCTGCCAACGATGCTGATGTCATCAGCCAGAGCCCCGTCGCTGGTGATCTGCAGGTCAATCTCCCGCAGTTCAAGGCCGGCCAGCGGTATGTCGGCACGGCCGCCATGCAGTGACATGCCGCCAGTGAGTTTTGGCGCTGCGGTGGTTCCCGCCAGGGTGAAGTCCGCGTCCAGTCTGCCGCTACTGCGGGCGATTTCCGGGACCCACGTGGTCACTGCATCCAGGCGTGGCAGATGTGCCTGCATGCGACCCGCCAGGGGCTGATCAGCAGAAATCGGCAGCGCCGTAAGTTCTGGCAGGGCAAGTGTGCCGTTTACCCGTCCAGTTTCCGGTAGCCCGAGATTCACGTTGGCACGCAAGCCCGACTCGTCAATGTGGAATGTGATATCACCGCCCGAGAAGGCCAGGTTCTGCCTGTTTTGCTCCAGCTCCACGCTGACTTCGCCGGGGCTGATGTGGATATCACCACGTGCACGCAGTGCGCCCTCAGGGCCCAGGTTTGCGCGCAAGCCGGCGCTGGCGCCGCCGCTCATGCGGTCCGACAGCAGCTTGAGGGGCAGGTCGTGCAGCTGTGCCTCTATCGCACCGCTTCCGCTGCTTTGCCAGTCCACTGCGGTGCAAAGGCGTGACTCGCCATTGCGCTGTGCAATGCAGTTTTTTGCCACGGAGATCTGTTCAGCTGAGAGCGATAGGGCCGCTGCCTCGCCAAGTTCCCAGCTGCCGTATCCTTGAGTGTCGGCGCTTAGCTCGGCCAGTTCACCCTGCCAGGCCGAAAGCGTCGCATCCAGGCCGCCTTGGAGAATTGCCCGCAGTTGTTGTTTGTCCTGCCTCGCCTCCATGTTCAGCCTGTGTCTGGCGGTGGTGCCGTCCGCCCGCAAGGTCAGTGTATGCAGTAAGGTATCGCCCGCATTGCTC
Source organism: Gammaproteobacteria bacterium (assembly GCA_030431585.1). Lineage (GTDB taxonomy): Bacteria > Pseudomonadota > Gammaproteobacteria > Pseudomonadales > Halieaceae > Halioglobus. The sequence continues at coordinate 4,282 of JAUIIQ010000115.1, forward strand.
AGCGCATCCGCGTCCAGTTGCAGTGCAAGGCCAGCGTCCAGCGCCGGTCCGGCACGCACAGAGGCGCTTAACCTGGATAGTGATAGGGCATTCAGTTGCAGACGGTCGCCCGAAAGTTCCGCCAGAAGATAGGGCGACTCCGGCGTGCCCTCCAGCCTGCCCCTGGCTTCCAACACCCCGCTGGCGCCCTCGACGAGCGTGCCGGGCGAAGGGGCGCGAAGTGACCAGTCAAGGGCGAGTGCCTGCGCCGACAGGGTGCCCTTGGCACTCAGCCTGTTGTCGCTGCTGTTCAACTGTAGTTCGTGCAGCGCAATGTCCCGCTCCGTCAGGCTGGCGCTGGCCTGCACCCTGAGAGGATAGCCCAGCAGTTGGCCACTCAGGCTTTGCAGGACCACCGCTGCCCGTAATCCTTCCCCGGGCAGGAGACTGCCGTGGCTGTCTGCGGAAAACGCCAGTTTTCCCGGAAAGTCCGCCCGCAGGGCAGCGGGGTTCAGGTCACGTCCGTGCAACTGCAGTTCCCACTGGGGGTATGGGGTCCAGCGCAGGGGGCCACTGAGGCGCACTTCTCCCTGCAGTACCTGCCCGACCAGTTCATCGAGCATGGCCTCATCGGGCGATCCGCTAGCCTGCAGTTGCCATTCTCCCGGCGGTATGTCGGTGCCGGCCACTGCGGTGTGCAGTTCGGCTTTCCAGGATGCGGTGGTGCCAGTGAGGAGCAACCGGCCTTCGGGGCTGGCCACGCCTGCTTGTGCTGCGGTCATTGGCCACTGCAGCCGCGTCCAGTTCACACTGGCCTGAATCCCGGGATGGTCTGTGCCCAGCATGGAGGCGGTGGCCTCCACGGAGAGCTGCATTGGCGCCTCGTCGAACGCCAGGGTTGCATGCTCAATACCCAACTCGTCGTCGCGCAGGTCGCCCTGCAGCTTGCCGGAGCCGGTAAGCAGTGCAGGCAGCTCCGGGTGGAGGCGGCTGAGATCACTGGCGCTGATACGATAACCCAGATTGAAGTTCACGCCATCGCGCCACAGTATTTCCCCGGCCAGCGAGAATGCGCCTGACAGGGGGGTGGCTGCCGCGGGTTGTGCGCCCGGCTCCCCGGACTCGTTTGCGGGCAACAGCCAGTCCCAGTTTGCCGCTAAATCCAGGGGCATCCGTTCCGCCAGCAGCGCGCTTCCCAGTATGGAAGCGCCACCTTCCGGCATGCGAATAGCCGCAGACTGCAAGGTCAGCTCGTTATCCTGCAGCAATGCGTCGAGAGTAATCTCGGTTATCTTCAGTGCTTGCGTGGCTGGCCCCGTTGTCTGCTGCGGACCTCGCTGCAAGAGTGTGAGGTCCCTTAAGGAGACGCCCTGAACTGAGACATCAATCGGTAGTTGCAGGCTTGCAGGGTTGAAAGGTTCTGCCGGAGGTGCTGATTCCACCGTGGACAGCGTTACCTGGATGCCGTCAATTTCCAGTGCCGTAACCTGCAAGTTGCCGCTGAACAGGGATACTGGTTGCCAACTCAGTGTGAGTTTGTCCACCTCTGCCTGCAGCCCCGGTTGCGACAGCTGCAGGCCTTGCAGGTGCAGGGTGCCCAGCAGGGTGCCGTCCACTCTCTGCCACTGCAGCTGCTCCCCGAGTTGCGACTGTATCTGTCGCGCAAGCAGGGCCGTCCCGCGCTCAGTTCCCAGCGCAGACAGCAGCAGGGTAGCAATACCCATGCTGGCTGCCAGCAGAGCCAGCAGCAAAACCATGCCTGTTTTCAGCGCATTGGACAAAGTAGTTCTCGCTTGAGAAAGTAGTGTCTCTGTGCGTCTGACAATGGTCGGTCAGCGCGGTACGGTGTGCTCTAATACTATTGAAAGGAACAAACCGATGAAACAGCTAACTTTTTTTCCCGGCATTTTACTGGCTATTGCAGCGTCCGCCTCCGCGGTGGATTTTAATACCGATGCCCTCAAGGCCATGCAGCAGGAAGGCCACAAGATGGTTGCCGAGGCGCAGGATGGCAGGGCATTCAAGACCGCAAACGGTCTCTGCCTGGATGTGGCGGGGAAGGCGCTGATGGTCAGAAAGTGTAAATCCAGCGGCAGCAGTCAAACCTGGCACTTTGATGAGCAGGATAGACTGGTGTCAAGTGACGGGCGCTGCGTGGCAGGTCCCACGCTGGCCAGTTGTGGTGCAGGCAAGAATCAGCAATGGCGTCTGGATGGGCAGAATCGGCTGGCCAGGGCGGGTAATCAGTGTCTGCAAACACAGGGCAACCCGCCCGGGAATGGCGCGAAAGTCATTGTCAAAGATTGCAGCGGGGCGGCAAACCAGGTCTGGAGATAGCGCAGCCGCCGGGTTTCAGTCCCCATTATCCATTGCCTCCACGCCTTGACCCACTGGTGTTAGAATGCGCGCAGCTCCAGTCAGCCTGTTGCTGCCTGCAGGGTTGTGGCTGATATTCTAACAAACGATAAATAACACCGATGGCGATCGGGTAAGGGTGAAAGCATGAGTGAATCGCAACAAGGGGGTCATCCCATGACCGCAGCGGAGTTCACAGATGGACTGATTCGCGTAGGGCTGATACTGATAATGGTGGTTGCATCGTTTCAGGTGTTCAGTCCATTCATGAACCTGATGATGTGGGCCCTGATTCTCGCAGTAACGATCTACCCCAGTCAGCAGAAGCTGGCGTCCAGAATGGGCGGCCGGCAGGGGCGCTCGGCAACCGTGATTGTGTTCATAGGGCTGCTGATACTGGGTTTGCCCCTGGCGTTGATCGGGTCTTCCCTGGCGGAGCATGTAACCGCGCTGGTTGAGTCCTATCACGCGGGTACCCTGGCGCTGCCTCCACCGAAGGAGTCAGTGGCAGGCTGGCCGTTTATAGGGGAGCAGGTCTATAAGGGCTGGAGTGCCGCATCAAGTAACCTGCATGATTTTATCGATGCCAACCGCTCATCTATCGAGGCCTTGCTTGCCCAGAGCATGGCGGTGGCAAAGAATACGGCAGGCGGTGTATTCATGTTTGTCGGTGCTCTGATCGTTGCTGGCATCATGATGGCTTACGGGAAAAGCGGCAGCGAGGCGATTTACGCGATTCTGTCCCGTCTTGCAGGGCCACAGCAAGGACCCAGGGTCCACGCCCTGGCCACGATGACCACCCGTTCGGTGGCTGCCGGCGTACTGGGAGTCGCGCTGATACAGGCCATACTGGTGGGGCTGGGCATGGCGTTCGCTGGCGTGCCGGCTGCCGGCGTGTTGGCCTTTGTTGTGCTGTTGCTGGCAATTATGCAGTTGCCGGCTCTTCTGGTGACGGTGCCAGTCATTGTCTGGATTTGGAAGGGGGGCGACTCGGGCACGGCGATGAATGTCGTCTGGACGGTTTACCTGTTCCTTGCCGGTCTGTCAGACAACGTGCTCAAGCCTGTGTTGCTTGGCCGGGGCGTGGATGCGCCCATGCCGGTTATTTTGATTGGCGCACTGGGCGGCATGATATCCACCGGTTTCATCGGGCTGTTCGTAGGCGCGGTTGTCCTGGCTGTGGGGTATCAGATATTCATGCAATGGGTTGCAGTGCAAACCCATGCTATCGAGACAGAAGAGGTCGGTGAGGCCGGGGAATGAGCCCTGTCTGCAGGGCCGCTGTGATAGCGGCTGTCGTCCTTTGCCTGCAGGCCTGCACCAGTCTGGGCCCTGACTACGAGGAACCGTCGGTAGCGTGGTTAGACGCATGGGAGACGGACCTGTACGGCCAGGCAGCTTCAGTATCTGCCGCGCCGGCTGAGGATCTCAGCTTCTGGTGGCAGGCGTTCAATGACAGCACCCTGAATCAGCTGATTGAGCTTGCCCGCCAGGAGAATCCGACTCTGCGTATTGCGGGTCTTGCTGTCCTGGAAAGCAGGGCATTGCTCGGTATAGCCACTGGCAGCCAGTATCCCCAGGTGCAGCAGGCGAACGGTTCCTGGGCGCGAGTGGATAGCTGGCCTACTGAGGGTGATAACTCCGGGGATCACACCCAGCTGAACAGCTATAGCGCCGGTTTCGATATCGGTTGGGAAATGGACTTCTGGGGCAGGTGGCGGCGCGGTGTAGAGTCCGCCGATGCTGCGTTCTTTGCCTCGGTCAGCAATCAACAAAATGCCCAGCTGCTGCTGGCAGCGCAGGTAGCAGAGGCGTATTACGCCTACCTCACAGCGGCGCGCCAGATCGAAATAGCCCGGGAAAACGCAGCGCTTCAGCAGCGCAGCCTCGAAATTACCACGCGTTTATTTGAAAGCGGTCAGTCTGCCGAACTGGATGTGCAGCAGGCGCGTACGCAGTATCTTGCTACGCTGGCCAGCATCCCTGAGCTGGAGATCAGCCAGCGGCAGATAGAGAATGCGCTGGCCGTGTTGCTCGGTCGTGCGCCCGGAGACCTGCCTGAAATCGCCGGTGTTGCTCCTACCCTGCCGGCGCTGAATCCGGTGTTTATTGATGCATTTCCCGCCAGGCTACTGTTGCGTCGTCCCGATATTCGCACTGCGGCGTGGCGTGTTGCTGCGCAGTCGGCGCAGATAGGTGTGGCCAGGGCGGATCTCTATCCCTCCATTTCCCTGTTCGGCACCATCGGCTGGTCTGGCAATTCACTGGATGCGACCACCGACACACTGAGCACTGGCATAGGCCCGGCCTTTACCTGGAACCTGTTCAACTACGGGCGCATTGAGAACAACGTACGCTTGCAGGATGCCCGTCTACAGCAGGCCATCGAGCGTTACCAGTTGGCGGTGCTTGCAGCAGCGGCGGAGATTGACAGCGCCGCTATCAGCGTGGTGAAAACAAAAGAGCAACAGGCCATGCTTGCGGACGCGTTGAGTGCCGCCGAGCGCGCGTTAACGCTGTCCACCAAGCGGTATCAGGAGGGTTATTCGGATTTTCAGCGGGTACTGACGGCGCAGCAGTCCAGGGCGGCACGCTCGGCCAGTTACGTGGCCAACCAGGGAGCACATATCAGTTCCGTTATCGCTTTCTACAAAGCCGTTGGCGGTGGTTGGCGACCTGCCACTAAGGATGATCTGGTTCCCGAGGCCATTCGTGAGGTGATGAATGCGCGTACCGACTGGGACGGTATGTTGGAATCCTCCCTGCCTGTTGTGCAGGAATGAGGCATGAGCAATGCAGATATCAATACAGGGTTAGCCATTTATGAGTGAATCAGCAGAGGAAAAAGATTACACAGCGACCCCGGAGGCCGGCTCGGCCGAAGCATCGCCCGCAGCAGTCAACCGCGGCGGGTTGATCATCGCGGTACTGATTGCTCTTAGCCTGGCATGGTATCTGGCAGCGGACAGGTTCACGCCCTTTACCAGCCAGGCCAGGGTGCAGACATACGTGGTGGGTGTGGCACCGCAGGTATCCGGCTATGTCGTCGAGGTGAACGTCAGCAACAACCAGCGGGTGGAGGCCGGGCAGCCATTGTTCAGCATCGATTCCACCCAGTATGAAATCGCTTTGGCCAAGGCTCAGTCAGATTATGAAAACGCCCTGCGTCAGGTGGATGCGGGTGATGCGGGCGTCGACGCCGCCGAAGCAAATCTGCGTTCGGCCCAGGCTAATCTGGTGAAAGCGCAGAAAGATACTGCCCGCCTGGAGCGATTGTACAAGGAAGATCCAGGTACGATTTCCACGCGGCGGCTGGAAATATCGCGCGCTACCCTGGATCAGTCGCGCGCCGCCGTGGCGGCAGCGCAGGCCAGCATAGCCCAGGCGATAGAGACCAAGGGGGGCGATTCCGATGCGGACAGCAATACCATACTCAAGATCGCCCGCACCGCTGTGAAGAAAGCTGAGTTGGATATTGAGCGCACTGTAGTCAAAGCCTCTACCCCCGGGGTGATAACCGATTTGCGAACCGATGTCGGCATGTACGCTGGCGCAGGCGGCCCACTGATGACATTGGTGTCTTTTCACGATGTTTGGGTGCAGGCGGAGTTCACCGAGAACAACCTGGGTCACATGGAGGCCGGCACGCCGGTGGAAATTGTATTCGATGCCATGCCCGGCAAGGTCTTTGCAGGTGAGGTGGGTAATATAGGCTTGGGCATCAGTGCCAAGCAACCGCCCCCGCCGGGCACACTGCCCAGCATAAGCAATAATCGTGATTGGCTGCGCCAGGCTCAGCGCTTCCCGGTGATCGTGCGCTTCCCCGTAGATGCGGACGCAGCGCTGTTGCGTCATCTGCGTGTTGGCGGCCAGGCCGCTGTCATTGCCTACACGGAGCCGGCCTGGCTGACGCAACTGCTGGGCAAACTGTATATCCGCATTATGAGCATACTGGCTTACGCCTACTAGCGAGGCCTGGACCTTATGCACGTTGCCAGCAAGCGGGTATTTCGCCTCAGCCTCACCATTGCCCTGTCCCTGGCAGTGGCCTATGGCACAGCGCAGACGGCGCCCTATATCGCACCGCTTTTCGCCTTTATGCTCGGCGTGGCACCGAAACCTCCCATGGGTCCAAAAGGCCTGCTGGGTTTGCTGCTGATGCTGTGCGTGATGCTCAGCAGTGGGCTGTTACTGATTCCGCTGTTGTTGCAATACCCCGCAACAGCGTTGCTGCTCGCCCTGGCGGGTTTGTTTGTTGCCAACTATGTCACCCTGAACCTTGGGAAACAGCCGCTGGGGTCCCTGCTGGTGATTGGTATCACTTTGATCTCGGCAATGGGCTTGCTGGATTTTGCTATCGCCTTGCTACTC